>JAGQJA010000734.1 GCA_020430845.1 Myxococcales bacterium | reverse complement strand
GCACCGCGTCGAGCTTGCCCTCGGGCGTCTCTTCTGGGGACTCGGGGAAGCGCGTGAGGCGCACGACCACGACGTCGCCGTCGTTGCCGCTGTTGCCCTCGGGGCCCACCTGATCGAGGCCCGCCACGAGCACGATGGGGCCGCGCACGCGCGGATCGTCGGGCTCGACCCAGGCGCTCTTGCCCTTGCGGCGGAGGATGCCCGAGACACGCTGCGACTTGCGCGCCTTGATCTCGACGATCTGGCCCTCGGCGCCGCGGCTCGATCGCGCGACGAGCTCGACCACGACGGTGTCGCCGTGCATCGCGCCGCCGAGCGACTCGCCCGGGATGAACACGTCGTCGCCGGTGGCGGCGGTGCTCGCGACGAAGCCGAAGCCGCGTGCGTTGATGCTGACCGTGCCCTCGCGGCGCTCTCGCGAGCCCTTGGGGGCCTGCTGCTTGCCGAGCTTGAAGCGCTGGCCGCCTCGCACGACGAGCACGCCGTCGAAGGTCATGTCGTCGAGCAGTCGGTGCAGGCCGTCCTCGCTCGCGGGCGAGACCTCGAGGCGCTCGGCGATCTCGCGCGCGTGCCAGGGGCGGTCTTCGCTGCCAACGAGATCGAGCACCTCGGTGCGCGTGGGAAGTTTTTTCTTCATGTGTCGGTTCTGACGGTCGCGGTCGACCGGTCGCGCTCGCATCGTTACCGGACTTCCCGCGGCGCGTCGCGACAAATCCCGTGCCGGGCCCACCTATCTTCGACCCGCGAGTGACACTAGATTGAAGAGCGCACCATGACCGTCCCCGACGACACGCCGGCGCCCGCCGAGCCCGAGGCGCCCCTCCCCACGATCCCCGCCGCGACCTGGTCTGTCCCCGTCTTCTTGCTGGGCCTGGCGCTCGTGCTCGCGGGGCTCGTCGCGGGCAGCATGCTCCTCATCGACTACATCCGCCCGGCGCCGGTGTTCTGCGATCCGCACGGCGGGTGCGCGGCGCTCAAGCGCACGATCTTTGCGTATCCGTTCGGGATTCCGATGCCGGTCTTCGGCATCTCGGGCTTCGTGGCCATGGGCCTCGCGTGGGTGACGCCGGGCCGGCGCATGCAGCTCACCCAGGGCGTGGTGGGGATCTCCGCCGGCCTCATGGGCCTCGGGCTCATCGGCGTGCAGCTCTCGATGAAGACCGTGTGCCCGTTCTGTTTCGTGACGGACACATCGGCGATCGTGCTCGCGGCGCTCGGGTACGTGCGCCTGTCGCGCGCCATCGACCCACCGGCCATCGCCCCGCTGCGCGGGCTCGGCATCGTCGCGATCACGGGCGCGGCCATCGTGCCTGCCGCTGTCGGGGCGTCGCGCGCGCCCAACTACGAGGTGCCCGACGTGATCCGCGCCGAGATGGAGAAGACGCCGATGGGCAAGACCACGGTCGTCGACTTCGTCGACTTCGAGTGCCCGTTCTGTCGCGCCACGCACGAGCAGCTCAAGCCGGTGCTCGCGCAGACGCAGGGCCGCGTGCGCGTCGCGCGCAAGCACGTGCCGCTCCGCATGCACCTGCACGCCAAGGACGCGGCGCTCGCAGCCTGCTGCGCCGAGAAGATGGGCAAGGGCGACGCGGTGGCCGAGGCGCTCTTCAGCATGCCCCCCGAGCAGATGACGCCCGAGGGCTGCGCCAAGGCGGCGCGCGAGGCGGGGCTCGACGAGGCCGCGTTCGCCGAGTGCGTCAAGGACCCGACGACCGAGGAGCGCATCAAGCA
>JAGQJA010000733.1:2802-3908 GCA_020430845.1 Myxococcales bacterium | reverse complement strand
CCCGAGGGCAAGCTCGACGCGGTGCTCGGCCGGCCGGGCGAGATCTCGGTCGAGATCAAGAAGGTGCTGCTGCTCGGCGACGTGCAAGAGCTGCACTCCGAGGAGGCGGTGGCCGAGGCCGAGGCGTTCGGCACCGAGGTCCCCAAGGAGATGCTCGCGGGCCGCGAGGATCTCACGCACATCCCGCTGCCGACCATCGACCCCGACGACGCGCGCGATCACGACGACGCCGTGTGGGTCGAGCGCACCGACAAGGGCGGGTGGAAGCTGTGGGTCGCGATCGCCGACGTGAGCACGTACGTGCGGCCCGGCACGCACCTCGACGACGAGGCCAAGAAGCGCGGCACAAGCGTGTACCTGCCCGACCGCGCGATCCCGATGCTGCCGCGCGCGCTGTCGTCGAACCTCTGCTCGCTCCTGCCCGGCGTGACGCGCCTCTGCCTGTGCGTCGAGGCCGAGCTCGACGCGAGCGGCGCCATCAAGAAGGTGCGCCTCATCCGCGGCGTGATGAAGAGCGCGGCCAAGCTCACGTACGGCGGCGTGGCGCGCGCGCTCGGGCTCTCGGAGCTTCCGCCCGTGCAGCCCGAGGCCGCCGAGTACCTCGACGGGCTGAAGGTCGCGCACGAGCTGTCACGCATCTTGCGGGCCAAGCGCCTCAAGCGCGGCGCGCTCGACTTCAACCTGCCCGAGCCGGTCTTCGTCTTGGGCGAGGACGGCAAGGCGACCGACATCAAGAAGCGCACGCAGGATCCGGGCGTGCAGAAGGCCTACCAGCTCATCGAAGAGCTGATGATCTTTGCCAACGAGGCCGTGGCCACGTGGCTGCTCGAGCGCGAGCTCGGCGGCGTGTATCGCGTGCACCAGCCACCGGACGAGGAGAAGCTCGCCAAGCTCGCGGCCATGTGCGAGGTGCTGGGCGTCGACTTCGACATGGAGCGCACGCAAGACCCGCGCGAGCTGTCGCTGCTGCTGCGCTCGTTCGCCGAGCACCCCAAGGCCACGGTGCTCAACATGCTGCTGCTCCGCTCGATGAAGCAGGCCGTGTACGACCCGTCGAACCTGGGGCACTTCGGCCTCGCCTCGAAGGCGTACCTGCACTTCACCTC
>JAGQJA010000733.1:0-2751 GCA_020430845.1 Myxococcales bacterium | reverse complement strand
AGCGGGTCGAAGGCGGCCAAGAAGGCGCTCACGGCGCTCACCGATCCGGAGATCCTCAGCGAGGCTGCCGTCGGCTCGTCCCAGGCCGAGCGGCGCGTGATGGACGTGGAGCGCCAGGTCGCCGACGTCTACCGCACGTTCTTCATGATGGACCACATCGGAGAGCGCTTCGCCGCGACGGTCACGTCGTTCGTGGGCAGCGGCGCGTTCGCCGCGATCGACGCGCCGTTCGTCGACGTGATGATCCGCACCGAGGACATGGGCGGCGACTTCGAGATCTCCGACGACGGGCTCGAGGCCATCTCGGCGCGGAGCGGCGACGCAATCCGCCTCGGCGACGCGGTCATGGTCGAGATCATCGACTGCGCGATCTTGCGGCGCACCGTGTACGCGCGACGCATCGCCAGCGACGCGGAGATCGCGCGCACCGGCGGCGCACCGCGCGAACGGCGCGGCAAGTTCGACTCGCGCTCCGCGGGCGGAGGGCGCGGCCGTGACACGGGCGCCGATCGCGGGCGCGGCCGCGACGCGGGCGGTGGGCGCGGGCGCGACGCGGGCGGGGATCGCGGCCGTGACACGAATCGCGGCGAAAGTGACACGCGCGGCGCGCGCACCGGCGGCGGCGGCAAGCCGGGCGCCGCGAGGCCGGGCGGCGGACGTCCTGGCGGCGGCAAGCCGGGAGGACGTCCTGGCGGCGGCAAGCCCGGAGGCGGCAAGCCCGGAGGCGGCAAGCCTGGCGGCGGCAAGCCTGGCGGCGGCTTCAAGGGAAAGAAGAGCAAGGCGAGCAAGAAGGGCACCGTCCGCGGCAAGGGCCGCTGACGCGCCTCAGCTCTTCTTCGCGCTCGCCTTCATCTCTGGGATCGAGGCGTCGGCCTCGGCCTCGGCCTCGACGGATTCGTACGCGACGCGAAGGCGTTCGGCGTCCGGTGCCTTGGCCACGGCGTCGAGCGCGACGCGCAGCCGCGGAGAGGCGGTCGCGCGTCCGACGGCCGTGAGGCGCTCGCGCTCGGCCTCGTCGATCGACGCGTGCAGCGCTACGGCCGCGCCCTCGCGCGCCGACGGGTCTGCCGCGGGGTTCTCGAGCACGGCCCAGAGCCGCTCGCGTGGCACGGCGATGGCGCGGTAGCCATGCGCGCTCGGCTCGCCGAGAGAGCGCACGTCGCGGAGCCACGCGTCGAGCTCTCGCTCACCGCGCGAGAGCAACGACTGCTCCTCGCCCGGAGACAGCTCGGCCAAGGCCTCGCGACGCGACTCGATGCGCTTGAGGATCGACTTGGTCCGCGCGCTCGCCGCCTTGTCGCGCTGCGTGAGGCGCACCTCGACGGTGCGCTCGCCCTCGAGCGTCATCGCGAAGCCGAGGGGGGTCTCGTGCACCTCTGTGATCGCCGTGAACGGGATGAACCGTCGCTTGCTGAGCCAGCGCAGCAGCACGCCGTCGCGGCCGATCTCGACCTGCTGCGGCAAGACGAGCGGCAACGCGACGAGGCCGTACATCGCGACGATGAGCGCCATGGACCACGCCGGGAGCCAGCGCACCACGTTGAAGAGGAGCCACGGCGACGTGGTGAGCAAGAGAGAGATGGTGCGCACGTGACGCGCCCACGGCGGCAGAGCTCGCACCCGCATGATGCCGTCGGCTTCGGCGGAGGCGAGCACCTCGGCGAGCCCTTCGGCGTCTTCGAGAGAAGCGAGGTGGACCAGAGACGCGCGGAAGAGCCCCGCCTCGACACGCAGCGCGTGGCCCTCGCCCACACGCACGGGATACGCAGCGCGGACCGACCCGCGCGGGACGGCGACCGCGCCGTCGACCACGAGGCCGCGCTCGTCGGCGACGATCGTCTTCTGCTCCCTGCCCTTCTTGAGTGGGAGGCGCAAGGTGAGCGCGACGGCCGCCACGGCGAGCAGCACGGCGCCGGACACGACGGCGAGCGGAGAGATCCCGGGCGCGCGCGTCATGACCCACATGAGCGCGAGCAGCGACGCGCCCATGGCGATGGGCGTCGAGATCGCGCGGCGCGCGACCGTACCTCGGGCTTCGTATCGCATCGCCAATGTCCAGCATACGACCCGGTGACGCGCGCCGCCCGTCCGGCGCGAGCTCTACTCGTCGGGGCTCCCTGCGACCTCGCCGCGCGCGCTGTCTTGCCAGTCGACCCACGGGACGTCGTGCCGCGCGACGTACTCCTTCACCGCCACGCCGAGCGTGGGGAAGAAGAAGTCGCGCCCGACGCGCTCGCGTAGACCGTAGCGGTCGAGGCGGTCTTTGACCGGATCCTTCAGCTCGGCAAACGCGAGCTCGGTGCCGCGCACGGCGAGGTCCTTGTCGAGCTCTTCGAGCATCTCCGCGGCGGTCGTGTCGACGTCGGTGATGGGCTCGGCCGCGATGACGACCCACCGGATGTAGGTCGGGGCGTCGTCTACCGAGGAGAGGATGCGCGCACGGAACGCGTCGGCGTTCGCGAAGAACAGCGGCGCGTCCCAGCGAAGGAGCAGCAAGCCCGGCACCTGCTCGGCGTCGGGGTAGCGGGTGACGTCGTGGTAGCCCTTCACGCCCGGAGCGCGCCCGAGGATGGCGTCATGGGGGCGCCAGGCGCGGCGCACGAAGTCGAGCAGTGACAGCGTCACGGCGACGGCGATGCCCGGGAGCACGCCGACCGTCGCGACCGCGAAGAACGTCGCGATCGAGAGCGCGAAGTCCGACGGTCGCACGCGATAGAACACGCGCAGCGACCGCACGTCGAAGAGCCGGAC
>JAGQJA010000732.1:2446-3888 GCA_020430845.1 Myxococcales bacterium | reverse complement strand
CTTCGAAGCCGAATGTCGTAGGTTCGAATCCTACCGGGCGTGCCAGGATTTTCGCGTCAGTCGCGCTTGGGGGCGGCGGTGAGGGCGGCGCAGAGCGCGTCGTGTTGCTTCTGGTGATCGGGCGGGAAGCCCTCGCGGTGGTGCACCTCGTGGAGGCTCCGCGGGTAGGGGATCGGGATCCAGAGGCCCGCGGCGTCCATCGCTGCGAAGAAGGTCTCGTCGAGCGCGTACCGCGCGGAGAGGTGCTTGTACTTTCGGGTCAGGCCGCTCGGCGTCACGAGGCCGGCGATCGTCGCGTCTTCCTTGGCGCGGTGCGCGTAGAGGCCGTGGGCGACGAGCTCGTCGATGGTCGCGCTCCCGTCGAAGTACGAGTTCCAGTACGTGCCCACGTAGCCGACCGCCATCGGGTTCTTCGACGCGTCGTCCGAGTGGTATCCGGCGTGCGGGTACGAGTAGCGGATGTCGACGTCGCGCACCTCGAGATCGAAGAGCTTCCAGAGCTGCCGGTAGTGCACGAGCGGGCCGCCGGCGACGCGCCGCACAGGCTCACCGAGCGCGGCCTCGACCTCCGCGTCCGGAGGCAGAGGCGATCGACACATGAGCAGGTGCGAGAGGAAGAACGCGCCGAACCGCGAGTAGCGCGGATGCCGCGTCACGTGCGCGACGATGGAGCGCGCTTGGAGACGATTGAGCAACAGCCCGAGCCGCAGCCCCGGGCGGTGACGGAACGCCCGCGAGCGCGCGTGGATCTCCTCGCTCACGTCGGGACGGTACGGGAACGTCTCGGCGTCGGCGCCGTCGCCTTCGAAGAGCGGCCGATAGCGCGGGTGCCGCTTGGCCACCTCTGCGCGAAAGCGGCGATAGTCGGCCAGCTCCGCCGCCTGGACCGCCACGCGCGGGTTGTTCAGCTCGTCGTTGTCCGACCCGTAGAAACCCGGCCAGTCGGGGTACATCGAGAAGATCGGGCGCGACCGCGGCCCGTGGCAGGTCGCGCACTCGTTCGACCTCTCGAGCGTGGCGCCGCCATCGGTCGCGGGCGGGAAGGCGACGGCCTCGAGGGCGAAGGCGCGCGTGGCCTCGTCCCACGAGAGCACGTCGAGGCGCTGGCCGTTCTTCTGCGTCGGCAGGCCGCCGTTGTAGCTCACGAAGAGCGCGCGTCGCTCGTCCCACACGATCGCGCGCGGCGCGAGCGGGTCGGCGCTCTGGCTGATGCGCGTCTCGACGAGGTGCCCGCGCTCTCCCTTGCGATCGCGGCCGTGCTTGAGCACGAAGCTCCGCGTGAGCTCGGGCGGCAGCAGCCGCGGGAGATCGTCGAGCGTGCGCAGGTCGTTCGCGTGCTTTGCGAGCAGCTCCACGAGCACATCGCGGCCGCTCGCCGCGTGGCTCCCGGTCGGGCCCTCCGCGCTCGCGCCGGGGCTCTCTGCGCTCGCCGGCGCGGACGC
>JAGQJA010000732.1:0-2345 GCA_020430845.1 Myxococcales bacterium | reverse complement strand
GAGGACGAACGGTCGCACAGCCGGGTGGAACGTCTGGGGGCGCGCTCGCATTCGCGCCCATCGTAGCGGACGCACACGAGGCCGGCGCGCCGCCGCTCCGACCCCGCTCCCAGAACATGACGCCGGGCCCGAGCTGTGCTCGAGTATCCGGCCGATGTTCCGCACAGTCCTCGGGCTCTCCTTGGTTGCGCTCTCCCTCCTCGGCGCCGCGGCGTGCTCGTCCGACGACGCCCCAGCGACCGACAGCCCGGGCTCCTCGAGCGGTGGCGCATCGAGCGGCGGCGCGTCGAGTGGGGGGACGTCGAGCGGCGGCACCTCGAGCGGCGCCACGTCGAGTGGGGGCACGTCGAGCGGCGGCACCTCGAGCGGCGGCGCCGACGCGGGGCAAGACGGCGACGACGGCCTGGGGCTCTGCAGCGGAGCCGCGCTCGAGCCGGCAGCCGCGGCGACCATCGACGGCTACATCGACACGCTCCCCTATGACAAGCCCACGGGCGCCGCGCGCGCCGAGGTCGTCGACGCCGTGCTGCGCACCTGCCACGTCTTCTCGCCCGATCCGGCGCAGAGCCCGGGCTGGGAGAAGCGCTTCTGCTGGGCGCACCTCGTCGGCGCGATGCTCAAGGAGTCGAGCTACAACGCCGCGCTGCTCGGCAACGACGCGTACAGCAAACGCACGCTCCCCGGCGGCCAGAAGGCCAACGATCCGACCGTCGGGCTCCTGCAGATTCGTTTCAGCGCCACGGTGCGCGACTACTCCGTGCTCGGCCCGCCCGACAAGATGGCGTGCATCGGGTGCACCTTCCCCGCGAGCTTCGCCTCGCACAAGAACGAGTCGAGCGACTCGAGCTTCTGGTCGGTGACGGGCCCGACGCAGAACATGGCGCTCATGAAGAGCCGCGCCTGCAACATCGGCCTCGGCGCTTGGTACTACTACGCGTCGGCGACCTCGAACGGAAAGCCGAACCAGACGACGTACGCCGAGCAGTACTGCGCCGGCGGCGGCACGGCCGGCAACCTGATCACGGGCCTGCGCTCGCACCTCAAGGGGCCCGACGGCGGGCGCGGCGTCATCGGCAACATGAACGCCCTCAACGCGCTGCAGACGAGCGACGCGACGTCGTACGAGTACGTCACCGAGATCAAGTCGTGGTTCGACGTGATGACGAGCCCCACCGCGGCGACGCATCCGTTCTTCGTCCGACTAGCGCCCCAGCCCACGCAGTACTGCAACTGAGCCCGGGGGCGCGCGTGCGGCGCGCGACGTGTGTCGCCCACGCGTGACCGCGCCCGACGTGCGTGACCGCGCCCGGCGCGCGCGATGTCGCCGACGCGCGACTCGGGTCGCCCGCGCCCGATCCACGGCGCGAGCCGTCGCACAGTGTGCGACCCACAAAGCCGAGGAGTTTCATGCGCGTCGACCCGTCCGAGCGCGCCCTCTCGCCTGGGCCCGCTCGTTGCAGAGCGGCACGTATGAACCTCACCTCCGTTTCGTGCGGGGCGCTCGTCGCGCTCTCGCTCGTGGCAGGAGCCTGCCTCGGCTGCGCGGTGCCCGACGTGTCGGGGCCCATCGACGGGCCATCGACCGCACCTCCCGCGCCCGGTCCGTCGCTCCCCCCCACGGGAGAGAGCCCCGGCGACGCGTCGGGCCCGCGCGACGACGGCATCGTGCCCAAGCTCTTCGTGCGCGGCTTCGGCGTGACGTTCGACAAGCTCTCGCCCAAGCTGCGTAGCTTCGAACGCTACACCGAGCTGCTCGCCGAGGAGGGCTTCCCCGCGGAGCACGCGCACGATCTCGGCAACTACGACGACGGCAAGAGCATGGACGAGATGACCGCCGAGGTCGCCTCGATGATCCGCGCCGCGATGTCCAAGTACCCCGAGGGCACGCGCTTCGACGTCATGGGCCACTCGCTCGGCGGCATCCTCGCGCTCCGGGCGATCCTCGACAACGACCTCCACGCGCGCGTGCGCACCTTCGTCGCGCTCTCGGCGCCCATCCGCGGGCAGGACTCGCAGCCGCTCAACTGCACGCTGAAGATCAAGTGCACCGACGTCTACGCGTTCTACAGCCCGTTCGACAACGAGCGCGTCGTCGCCTACATGAAGGCGCACGAGGCCAAGCTCGCGGCGATGACGTTGTGCTCCGAGATCTCGCCCGACGACGGCATCATCAAGGCGCCGATGGAGGGAGGGCAGTTCGTCGGCGGGAAGAACGTCGTGCTGCCCAAGGTCAGTCACCTCGACATCATCAAGAGCCCCGAGGCGGTGAAGGCGCTGAAGGCGGAGTGCTTCGGCGGGAAGTTCTGACGGGGGCGCGCGCGGGCGCGGGCGCGGGCGCGAGGGCG
>JAGQJA010000731.1:5310-5459 GCA_020430845.1 Myxococcales bacterium | reverse complement strand
CGGGGGCGGGCGCGGGTGCGGGCGCCGGGCGAAGGGGCGGGTGCGGGGGCGTGTGCGGGCGCGGGGGCGTGGCGCCGCGATCGTGTTGCTTCCGGACCCGATCTCAGGTACCCCAGGGCCCCTTCGGAGAGGTGACCGAGTGGCCGAAG
>JAGQJA010000731.1:0-5158 GCA_020430845.1 Myxococcales bacterium | reverse complement strand
GAGTGGCGAATCCCGCCCTCTCCGCTGAGTCCTCCTCGACGTCGCCCCTCACTCAGGTGAGGGCGACGTCTCGTCGGACACTCACCTGATCGGCCGCGATTTAGACTCGCTTCGCGAGTTACGAATCCCGCCCTCTCCGCTAGCGCTCGTCGATCATCGCCCCCACACAAGGTGAGGGGCGATGCTCTCCTCGCCCACTCACCTGATCGGCCGCGATTTAGACTCGCTTCGCGAGTGGCGAATCCCGCCCTCTCCGCCGCGCTTCGGCCCCCTTCGGGCCCCTCACGAGTGAGGGCCCTCGGGCGCCTCTCTCGCGGTCTGATGTACCCCAACGCGCTCGGGGGCTCGGCAAGCTGCGCAGGTCGCTAGGCCCTCACCTTGTGGTCTCGCACAGCGATGGCGGCATCCTCGGGGCCACGCCAATACGCCTCGATTTGTATCCACTTCACGTCAGCGAGGCTCGCGCCGTGGTGCTGTCGACGCCAGTGGCCTCGGACGTGCGATTGGACCGTCGGCGAGCGCCCCCCACCGGCCACGTAGTCGTGCACGAGCGCACGCGCGTCGAACGTAACATCACGCTTGAGCCGGTAGGTCCACGCCTTGGGAACGGGGCTGGCGCGGCGGCGGTTCCTCGTTTGCCCGAAGCGGCGCGCAATGGCCTTCTGCTCGTCCGGCGACGAAAGGAGCGCGCACACGCCGAGGAACAGTCGATCGATCATCTGAAGCGCGCGCAGATCCCGCGCGTCGAATGGTGTCGCAACAAAGTCAGGGCGCTTGCCGGCCGCGGCGCCAGCCTCGCCAAGCTCCGTGATGTCGCGTGCGGCTCCCGACCAGACGCTCAAGTTCTCGGCGCTCGCG
The DNA here is from genome assembly GCA_020430845.1 of Myxococcales bacterium. Classification (GTDB taxonomy): domain Bacteria; phylum Myxococcota_A; class Polyangia; order Polyangiales; family Polyangiaceae; genus Labilithrix. The sequence continues at coordinate 4,300 of JAGQJA010000731.1, read as the reverse complement.
ATGAGGCGCACCTTTCCCCTGTCATGGAAAGCGTGAGCGCACGTAAGATGGGAAAGACGACCCGCGGCGTCCTCTGCTGCAAGCACTCCGGAGGGGATGAGGATGGCGAACGCTCGCCACGGCACGACGATATCTGCGACTACCTCGGCCCCCATCGAGGTCGCCATCAGCGACGCGCACAGTCGGTGTCCGATCTCGACCCTCGGGAAGCCGCAGCGCGCCCACTCGACGCTCCAACCAACGACGGCACCGAACGATGGGTCGGCTGTCATCTTCGGCATCAGCTCCGGGAACGCGGTCATCATGCGCTGCTGATGATCGACTCTTGGAGGCGGCACAAACTGGCCGAGGTCGCCCTCCGCATTCATGAACAGCAGCGATGAGCCGTAGTAGAGGAGTCGATCCCGCTCGTTCTTGAGCGGCGGCCCCTCATACGCAACCATGCGCTCGTCATCGGTGTCATCGGCGTTCATCGCGCGACCTTCCTTTCTTGCGTCCGACCCTAGGCGGCTCCCCCGGAGAGTGGTTATCGTCACCGCGCATGGCAGGCGTCCTCAACATTACGGCTACTGGTCGGGAAAACGGCCGAGGCGACGTCGCTGATGGGTTTGAGGATGCCGCGAGGGTCTACTTGAGTGGAGCGGAGTCAACGCTTCGAAGGATGATCGCTAGATGGCGAATCTCGGAGGAACGGTCTACGAGCACGCCACCGGCGTATGAATCATGCTCGTGAAGAGCATCTAGTAAGAGTTGACGTCAACGGGGACATGCCGAATCTTGAGAGGATACTGAGGACCACGTGGCGACCTACATCATCAGCTACGATCTTTCCGAGGACGCCGACTACGCGGAGGTCATCGCCGCGATCAAGGCGTATGGAACGTGGGCGCACATCACGCAGTCCACATGGGCCGTGAAGTCATCGGAATCCGCGGTTGAGATCCGCGACAACCTCGCGGCGCTGATGCCAGACGGAAGCCGGTTGTTTGTCGTCAAATCCGGCAGCGGGGCAGCGTGGCGCAACGTCATGTGCAAGAACACGTGGCTGAAGGAGCACCTGTGAATCAGCCCGGAGGACCGACGGAGTCCCCGTCGCCGCCCCCGGCCCCAGCGGGGCAGGCCGAACGAGGCGGGAAGGGCGAAAGCTTTCAGAAACACGTCGCGCGCGTCGACTCGCTCACCTGTTTCGAGGTGACCGAGGACGAACTGTTGCAGCTTGAACAGGGCTCGCCGGATTCAGTGAAGCTGAACCTCGCAATTGCCATGCTCTTCTTCGCTTTCGGGATCATCCCGTCGTTCTTCAACGCGAAGTACGAGACCGATGTTGCCAAGCTCGTCTTCGTGTTCATGACGATCGTCGCTGTCGCAGTCGGCGCCGTGCTTCTCGTTCTATTCATCGTTTCTCGCCGTTCAAAAGACACGCTGATCCACCGTATTCGCAAGCGTGGTCCCGAGCCGCCCGCGAAGTAGAATCAGGTACCAAGCGGCCGTATCCGTTCGACGAAGCGTCGTGCTAAAATGGCCACGGCTTTCTTCGAAACCGTCGACGTTCAAGCTTGGTCGACTTGGCTCGTGAGCTCCCCCCTGCGCGCGGTCGCGCGGTGAGGCCCCCAGGGCCGTTCGGTGGTGCTCCGCCCGATCGGGGTGGCTCGCTATCCAGGAGCGGCTCACGCGCCCAGGACCTCACGCGTCATCTTGGTGGCGGCGAAACGTCAGTGGCCACTGGAGGCCGGCGGGCCGCTCCCGCTACGGCTCGTCGGAGAGAAGAAACCGAAGAAGCAGCGCGCCAGCTTCAGTGATACTGTACCGCTTCTTTTCTACCGTCCAGAGGCCAGCCACCCCGTGCTCGGCGCGAAAGTCGCGAAACGCACGCGCAACGTTGTTCCGGGGTACATCGATGTCGCCATAGCGGACGAGTAGCTCTGCCAGGTCACTCGCACGCTGAGGGCCGAGGTGGCGACGCTTCGCGAACTCAAGCGCCCATAAGATTCGCGGAGTCCAAACCGTCCCCTTGTACTCAACGTCGCGATGGATCTTCTGCAGCGTCGCCTCGTCACGCATGCCGAGTGCGAGCTGGAGCTGTCCACTCTTTCCGCGTTCGCGTCGTGGCGGAGTGGCCACTGCCGGCATGGGCTCCGACGGCGCTGGCACGGGTGGCGGGACCGGCTGGTATTGGGCCGGGAGAACGCGCGCCGACCTGGAGAGAACCTCAGCTCGCCACCGATGTCCTCCGAGCCCGATCGTGAGGCTCCCATCCTCTCGGGTGATGGACTGCGCGAGATACGCGTCGAAGACATCGACGGCTTTCGACTCGATGATGTCGCCGAGGCAGAGACCCGCCGCGCCCGCAGCATCGCCGGCGGTGCGAATAAACGAGTCCGCGAGCTCGCGGTCGTACCAGCGCGTAGAAGCCGCGACGGCGGCACGGTAGGATCGCAGGTCGATGAGCCGGCTGAGGTGAACATGGCCAGACGCCGTGATGCTCAGCCGGCGAGGTAGCTGATGGTTCGGCCGGCGACCACCTTTCGGGTCGCGGAGCAACCCATTCTTCACGAGGTTCTCCAGTGACCACCGGACGAGAGCGACGGCGTAGCCCCATCCAGAGAAGTTCGCGATGGCACGGTCGACGTCCTCGAGAAGAACGCGCTCCGGTCCGGCCTCTGTGGCGAACGAATAGTAGGCGAGCAAGCGCGACTGGAGCGCGTGCGCAGGGGCCGCCGCAGGCTCGGCATCGAAGCAGTTCACGACACGAGCTTGTAGCGTTTCGTACGATGAGGAGTTCAGCAAGCACTCGAAGGCGTAGGTCGCCGACGGGTCGGCCCGGCCGGGCGCGTCGAGCGAGCCGTCGACAAGGGCACGGACGAGGTCGAGCGCAGCGCGCATGTTGTGGCCAGCGAGCCCCGCGAACAGCTCCAGAGCCTCGGACTTTTGAGGAAGCAAGGTGGTCCGAACGAGCTCGCAGACCTCGCGGATGCGCGCGCCCTCGGTTCGGAGGCCTCGCGGGAGACCTTGGTTCGCCTCTGCGTACTCGCCGAAACTGACTCGTTTTCGCAGCAGCTTGTCGAGTGGTGGCCGGGCGACGTGGAACACGAACGGGAATGCACTCGACGTTAGAAAACCTCCTGGCTCGCGGCCGAGCCGGAAGGTGTCTTCTCGTAAGCACACGACGACTATGGCATTAGTGTCGCGAGTGAGACGCTGCGCCAGCCCATAGATGGAACGCTGATACTCGTCGGTTCCCAGGTCGAGATTATCGATGGCGATGAGAATGGGATACCGAGCGCTGTCTTTTCGCCTGAACCGCCCATGGAGGTGCCGAATGTACGCGACGAGGTGCTGAATTGGCTGGCTCGTGAGCTGCTCGAACAGATCCATCTCTTTACGAAGCCATGCGGTCGGGTCGGCTGACCAGAGCGCCTGCCCGAGGCGCTTCGCGTTCTGCAGCTTGTTGAGCTGCAACGTCGACAGCGTCTCGCGGGACGAGTGTTCGCCCTGCAGTTTCGCGGCACCTGAGAGATCGTCACGGTGCTTCAGGACCGTTGTGACGGCTGTCTGGAGCTTCTCCAGCACTTCCGTCGCGACTCGGGTCTGTTCCGCGGTACTGTCGATACCCCCGCCCTGGCCGAAGCCCTCGAGGTCTACGACCGCACAGATTGCGCTTCGGTCGCTCCGGAGCTGAGCGAGGGACCGCTGGAGGAAGGTAGTCTTCCCTACGCCGACGTTGCCGACGACCACTACAGGCTGTTTCGCCCCCGCAGACTCCTGCCGGTCCACGTGAGCGACGAACTTCTCAGCGTCCGTTGGCACGGCGCGGATGCCGTCCTCGTCGATGACACTTTCCGAGTCCTTGAGCAGGCGATGAATGCTGCGCTCAAACTCTTCACTTGAGCCGGGTGCGACGTAGCAGCGTCTGAGCATGTCCCCGCGCTGCTCGCCGAAGATTTCTGAGAACAGGAAGTCACTAATATTGCGCACAAGCGCCGCAACACTTGCGTCTCGCTCCTTCCTCGCGAAGGTGAGAACATCGCGTGGGACTCGCGACGGCGGAAGCATGCCCGTCGGCGGAAGTTCGAGTCGCTCGTGCAGGAAGGACGTGCCCGCCGAAGCGCGGCTGAGCGACGCAAGGAACTCGTCGAACCGAGCAACGATGTCATCGTGTCCGCTGAAGATGATGGCGCTGCCCTTCGTCCACGGTCGGGTTGGCGTGGAGAGGCCACGGAAGAAGATCCATTCGAACCCATTCGTCGCGCACGCGAGCGCGATGCCACGCTCGTTGCAGTACCGCGCCGCCTGCTTCAGC
>JAGQJA010000730.1:2552-3133 GCA_020430845.1 Myxococcales bacterium | reverse complement strand
CGCAGACGCAGACGCAGACGCAACCGCGTTCGCAACCGCAGCCGTCACCCGTCCTTCGGGCCCTCGTTGTATCCGCGCGGGCGCTGTTTGGGGTCGACGCCGTTGTTCTTCTCGCCGTTCTCGAGGATGTCGCGCACGAGGTAGTCGAGCCAGCTCCCGGGGTGCTCGTCTTTGAGCGCCTCGAGCTCGTCGCGCAGCGGGGCGCCCGAGACGAGCATCTTCTCGTCCCACAGGCACTGCAGGCCGAGGGCGATGAGGCTCAGGTCGTTGGGTCCCATGCTGAAGCCGCGCTTGTAGTGCTCGATGGCCTCGGGCGCCCGGTGCATGCGGCACAAGGTGTCTGCATAATACACACTTGCCATGGGCCACTGCGGGGCGAGCTCGAGGGCGATCTTGTTGGACGCGAGGCGCGTCTCGAGGTCGTTGCGCGCGCCCTTCATGACCGAGTAGTTCAGGTGCGCCTTGGCGCTTCGCGGCACGGCCTTGCGTGTCGCGTCCCAGAACGAGAGGTCGTCGGTGTAGTCGTTGGCGTGCCTGCGCGCGGCAAAGCACTGGAAGCCGAAGAACGCGACCACGATCGC
>JAGQJA010000730.1:0-2441 GCA_020430845.1 Myxococcales bacterium | reverse complement strand
GTGGGCAGCAGCACGGGGATGTTCGACACGGGGAAGTACGCGAGCACGATCCACGCGAGGCCGATCCCGATGACGGGCGCGCGCGGCGTGGGCGCCTCGGGATCGTTCGCGTCGACGGGAGGGCGCTTGCGCAAGCCGAGCCAGCACGCGACGGGGATCGGCAAGACCAAGCAGAGCGCGCCGAGGACGCTCTCGGGGAAGACGAGGCGCGCCGGGATGGGCTCCTGCGGGGCGGAGTAGTCGCCCGAGAGCGTCCACGGGAAGACGACCTGACCCAGGCCTCTCGCGTAGACGCGCAGCGCGCCAGCGACGCGAAACGGCCCCGTCGCCTTGACCAGCGGGTTGTTGAGCGGGTCGCGTGGGAGGATGGGCTGCGCATACCAACGCAGCACCGCGGCGAACGCGCGGCCGAGGGTGCCCTTGTGCGCGTTGGCCTCGACGCTCAGCTCTTTGGGGAGGGGCGCGGGAAAGAGTCGCCTGCGGGCCTCGACGTACACCACGAACGTGACGATGCACACCAGCGCCGCCACGGCCGCGCGCAGGATGGGCCGGGGCTTGTTCGGATGGAACGTGCGCGCCGCGAGCAGCGCCGTGAACGGCACGAGCGGCACGCAGCACATCGCGCTCTCTTTGGAGAGCAGACCGAAGAGCAGCGACAGGATGAGCGTGGGCACCATCCAGGCGAGGCCGAGCGTGAGCGAGAGCATGGCGAGGATGGCCCCCGTGGCGCCCAGCACGTCGCTGATGCCGACGACCCCGCTCACGGCCTCGGTGAGCACTGCCGCCGACGTGAACGCGATGCCGCAGAACCACGCCGCGCCCTTGCGCTTGAGCAGGCGGTACGCGAGCACCGTCACGAGCGCGCCGTTGACCCCGTGCATCAGCACGTTGACCCAGTGATGCAAGAAGGGCGTCTGGTCGCGCGCTCCGAGCGCCCAGAGGGCGCGCCACACGAGGTCGGGGATGGGCCGGTAGCTGCCGATGCTGCGCTCGGGCCCGAGGCCCCAGAAGTCGCGCTTGAAGGCGTCGAGCCAGCCGAACTTGGGGTGCGCGTCCGCCACGCTGCGCACGTACGGGTTGGCGAGGAGCGCCTCTTGCTCGTCGAAGATGAAGTTGGTGCGCGTCGGGTGCCGCGTGAAGAGCGCCATCGCCAGAAAGCACATGGGCACGACGGCGAGGGCGAACGTGGGGCGGTCCCCCAAGAAGTAGTCGTGCAGCCACTCGCGCGCGGCGACCAGGATCGGGCGCCGCGGTACGCCCGGGACGTCGCCCGCAGCGGCGGCGGCGACCTCTCGCGCGCTCGCGGGCGCGGCGGCCTCGCCCTGGCCTCCGTCGGCCTGGGAAGGCGTCGCGTCCGGCGCGGGCTCTTGCGGCGGGGCGTGCGGATCCATCGCCCTCAGCTGCGCGCGCGACCTTCGATGGAGGCGTCCGCCTGTGTGAGCTCTTCGATCACGGCCGGCACCTTGTGCGGCGCCTGATCCGGGATGATCCAGTTGTCGCCCCAGAGGTGGGCGCCGCCGTCGATGTACCAGGTGACGCCGGTGACGAACCACGCGGCGTCGGACGCGAGGTACACGATGAGCTCGCCGACCTCGCCCGCGCTCGCGATGCGCTTGGCGGGCGTGCGCACGCGGCTCGCCTCGACGAGCTCGGCCGGGTACTGATCCGTGCCCGTCGTCTTGATGATCCCAGGCGCCACGGCGTTGACCTGGATGTTGTGCTGGGCCCACTCGATCGCGAGCGTCTTCGTCAGGTTCGACACCCCGGCGCGCGCCGCGCCCGTGTGCACCATGCCCGGGAAGCCGCGCTCGACGTTCGCGATCACGTTGACGATGCGCCCCTTCTGCGAGGGGATCATGTGCTTGGTGGCGACCGCCTGCGTCATGAAGAACGTGCCGTTGAGGTTGTTGCGCACCACGGCCTCCCAGCCGCGCGGCGACACGCTCTCGGCCGTCGTCGGGAACTGACCGCCGGCGTTGTTGACGAGGATGGTCGCGCGTCCGAGGGCCTCGCCCACGCCATCGACGAAGGCCGCGATCTGCTCGGGCTCGCGGATGTCGCACGGCGCCGCGTAGACCTTGGCGCCGGCCGCCTCGAGCGCAGCCTTGCCGCGCGCGAGCTTCTCTTCGCTGCGACCGCAGATGGCGACCGACGCCCCGAGCTCGGCGAGCGAGAGCGCGGTGGCCAGCCCGATGCCGCTGCCCCCGCCCGTCACGATGGCCACGTGCCCTTCGAACAGTCCGTGTCTGAAAATCGAAGCCATGTTCACTCCGTCACGACGCCAGCCGCCACGCTCTGCGCGGCGCGGCAGCCTATCACGGCGTGGTCTTGGCGTGACGTGGCAGGCGCGTGTCTCGGGTGCGCACGGCCTCGCGCGCGAGCTCGTCCGCGCGCTCGTTGAGCGGCACGCCGGCGTGGCCCGGCACGTACGCGAGCTTGAC
>JAGQJA010000729.1 GCA_020430845.1 Myxococcales bacterium | reverse complement strand
GTTGGTGGTGCGCGTCGTGCCGATCTTCTCCCACGCGCCGGCGCAGCCGCGCTCGGCGTAGATGTCGACCTCTTCGTCGTCGAGGTCCGTGTCGGTGAGGCTGTAGGTGAACTTGCCGAGAACCCACTGCGGATCGCCGTCGATGACCATCTGGTCGCGACCGCGGTGGTACGCCGTCGCGTTCGAGATCACCTTCGAGAGCGTGTGCGTGAAGGGGCGGAGCGCGCCGAGCGCGGGGGACGTCGTGCCGTTGCACGACGCGGCGCCGATGCACGCGGGGATGGTCGCGCCGCTCTGCCCGGGCGCCGGCGCGTCGGCGTTGGGCGGGGCGGCGGTGACGTCGTCGTCGGCCGTCGCGGGTGTGCGCGCGGGGCCCTCTGCGCCGGGGTCGGGGATGTCGACCGTGGACGTGCCGCACGCGGCGGCGGCGAACGCGAGGGCGAGGACGCAGAGCGAGCCGAATCGAGCCATGGCCCCATCCGATGCACACTCCAGACCACGTAGACCTACATCCACCTCACTAGAAATTTCCAGTGCTTACGCGGTGCGTCGCGACCGCGCGGCCACCCCGATGGGACACGGGAGATCCTCCGCCCCGATCCGAGAGGGTTTCACTCGCCGTCGAGCATCGCGCCGCGCACGACCTTGTCGCGGCTCGACCAACCGAAGCTCACGCTGAGCATCGGCTCCTTGTCGCGGGTGGTCATGCTCGCGCTCACGCTGATCTCCATCTGCCGCGCGCGCGCCTCGTGCTCGTCGCGCTCCGTGGCGGGCTCGAGCACGGCCGACGGCTTGCCGAGCAGCTTGCCCATGAGGCCGAACGGGCTCTTCTTCTTCGGCGTCTTCTGCTTCGGTGCGCCTTCGGGCGGCGCGGAGGCCTTGGGCGTGCGCGCGTCGAGCAGCACCGTCGCCTGGACCACCGCGCTCTCGCCGTGGCCGGCGCCCGTCTCGGTGGTGACGTGGATGTGGTCGCACTCGTTGCTGTGATCGACCGACCCGGGCCGCCACACCACGAGCGACGTGTTGAGCGGGATCGCGTGGGTGCGCAACGGCCGGTGCACCAGCCAGTGCACGCGCTTGGCGCCGGGGCTCTCCTCTCGGGCGGCGTATACCTTCACGCCGCCGAGCGCGCTGCCCACGAGCTTGAACGGCATCGAGGTCCGCTGGATGAGGCGCGCGCCGAGGCTCGCGGGGTCGACGAACATGTCGACGATCTCGAGGGTGGCGCCGTCGGCCGTGGGCACGACGCGCTCGGTGTGCACGGCCGCCACGCCCCCGCGCGGGTTGTCGGCCGTCTTGGGCCAGAGACGCTCGGTGCCCGACATGCCGTGGTCCCACCCCAGCTCGAGCTCGTCGCCGCCCGAGCGATCGCGCGTGGCGAAGCAGACGCCGCCGTCGGGCATGTTGAAGCCCTCTCCCGAGCGCAGCGCCTTGGCCGACTCGGCGCTCGCGACGATCATGGCGAACGGACGGCTGCCGCTGTGGCGCGGCACGACGGCCCAGAAGCCGGCCACGCGCTCGGCCGCGCCGATGCTCGCCGGTATCTTCTCGGGTGGCGCTGTGAACGCGCCCGCGGGCAGCGCGCCCCAGCTCGGAGGCGCAGCGGCGGCGGGCGACGCGAGGAGCGAGGCGGCGCCGAGGGTGGAGAGCGCGACGAACGTGCGGAGGTGTCGGTGCATGGAGCGGCTCACAGCGTCCTCAGGTAGGCCTCGAGCGAGTCGAGATCGTTCGAAGAGAGGTGCTTGGTCTTGCCCATCGTCCCGTCGACGCCGCGGAGCAGGTCCTTGAGCGTCTTGTACCGGCCGTCGTGGAAGTAGGGGCCCGTGCCTCCCACGAGGTGGAGCGACGGCGTGTTGAACTTGGTGCCCTTGTCGGCCTTGTGCTTGCTCTTCACGTCGTGGAGCGCGCCGTCGGTGAGGTTCTTGCCCTCGTGGCACGACGCGCAGCCGGCCTCGGCCGACGCGAAGATCTCCCGGCCACGCGCCACCTTGGTCGCGTCCTGCGGATCGTTCTGGGGCGCGGGCATGTGCGTGAGGTACGCGACGAGCGCGTCGAGCTCGACGCTGCGCAGCCCCTTGCCGCTCAGGCGGTCGAAGGTGTTGGCGAGGTGGTTGTGGATCGTGTGCTCGTTGCCGTTCCACGAGTACGGCGCCGTGGTCGCGACGCGGCCGGCCAGCATGATCGAGCGGCGCGGCCCCTCGGGCGTGGCCCAGGTGATCGCGTCGTCGCG
>JAGQJA010000728.1:2746-4812 GCA_020430845.1 Myxococcales bacterium | reverse complement strand
GCGCCCACCAGCTCGTACGTGGCCGACGCGAACTGGATCGCGCCGTCGGTCTTGGCGACCTCGGTGAGCAGGCGCCGCCAGTACGCGTCCTTACGACCGCGCCGCATGCGAGGGTCGACGATGTAGCGCACTGTGAACTCGAGCCAGTTGTCGTTGCCGATCATGTAGACGATCGGGTCGACCCGCGCGGGCTCGATGTTGTACTTGGTGACGACCTTGGGCCACGCCTCGGTCGCGTGCACCACGTCGTCGTGCGACAGCTCGGCCGCGATGTCACGGAGGAGCGCGTGAGCGCGCTCGTGGTCGGAGCCGTAGCGCACGGGGACCTTGATCTCGTCCCACACCCACGGAAAATCGGCTGAGTAGTTGAAGACGGGCGCCTTGAAGACGAAGCTGTTGGCCACCCGGACGATGCGCCCGTTGTAGGCGTCGCCGCCGATCCACTCGCCCATCTCCATGACCGTGGTGCGCAGGATGCCGATGTCGATGACGTCGCCGCGGATGCCGCCCACCTCGACCCGGTCGCCAGGCTTGTAGAAGTTGGAGAAGGTGATCGCGAGCCAGCCTGCGAAGCTCCCGATGACCTCTTGCAGCGCGAACGCGACCCCCGCGCTCGCCGCGCCGACCGTGAGCGCGAGGCCGCCGAGGCCCCCGCTCACCGCGAGGCCGATCATGGTGAGGATGACGAGCGCCGAGGCGACGCCGACGATCTTGTTGCTCTGGTAGCGCGCGTTGCTGTCGGTGACGGATCGCCGAATGGACCGCTTGACGAGGGCCGCGACGCCCCAGACGACGACGATTCCCAGCGCGAGCCGCGCGACGCGCAGCACGAGCTCGTTCTTGCCCCAATCTGCGATCAGCTCGAGCATCGGTCTCCCTGGGGGTCTTAGTGCTCGGTGCGCGACGCGCGAAGTGCGACGCCGACGCATCGTGTGGCTCGCCAGCCCATGCGTAAAGGGAAAATCGGATCCGCCGCGCGCGCGCGGCACCGATTTCTCCGCAAATGCCGCGGCTCTGTTCTACGAATAGGACGATGAGCCTCCGCCTCACGCGTCGCGCTGCGCGGCCGCCCGGCCTGTTCGCGGTACTGGCGGCCCTCGCCGTGACGCTCTCGACGACGTCGGCCGAGGGGCGAGAGCGCGCGAAGGCGCCGAAGGTCACGCCCGGCGGCTACGTCGAGACGTACTACGCGTTCAACTTCGGTCGTCCCGGCAACGGCATCACGAACTTTCGCGCCTTCGACAACCGCCACGCGACGTTCACGCTGTCGAACGCCGTGCTCTCGGTCGACGCTGCCACCGATCGCTTCTACGCGCGCGTCGCGCTGCAATCGGGCAGCACCGGCGAGACGTACTACGGCATCGAGCCCGTGCGGCCCGGCGCCGACGGGGCGGCGGCAGGCGGACCGGGCGTGTTCAAGCACGTCCAAGAGGCGTACGTCGGCTTCTCGCTCTCGGACGACGCCGAGGTCGAGAGCGGCCTCTATCTGTCGCCGATCGGCCCCGAGGCCATGGCCATCAAGGACACGTGGCTCTGGTCGCGCTCGAACCTGTTCTACGGCTTGCCGTTCTACCACACGGGCGCGCGCCTCAAGTACCGCCCGGCCGAAGGCGTGACGCTGCGCGCCGGCGTGCTCAACGGGTGGAACAGCGTCGTCGACAACAACGACTCGCCGTCGGTGTCGCTCAAGGCGACGCTCGACCTCTCGAAGGACGTGTCTCTCGACGCCCACTACCTGGGCGGCGTCGAGCGCAACGCGGGCGATCCCGAGGGTCCCGCGTGGCGGAACCTCCTCGACACGTACGTCACGTGGAAGGCCACCGATCGACTCGAGATGATCGTGAACGGCGACCTCGGCTTCGAGCCCAACCGCCTCGGACTCGCGGGCTGGGCGGCGGGCGCGCTCTTCGGCCGCTTTCGGATCCACGACCGCGTCTTCGTCGCCGCGCGAGGTGATCTCGTGATGGAAAAGCGGGCCCAGGACGGGATCTTCACGTCGTCCGCCATGCTCTTTCCGACGCGGTGGCTCTCGTCGCAGGCCGTGGCGATCGACGTGCGCCCGGTCC
>JAGQJA010000728.1:2360-2534 GCA_020430845.1 Myxococcales bacterium | reverse complement strand
CCTGCGCGCTGTCGTCGGCGAGCGCGCGCGCCTCGGGCGAGGTCTGGGTCTGGTACGAGCACCAGGTTCGCCTCCACGATCCGTCCCCCGCCCTGCCGAGGGTCGACCTCCGCGTGATGAGCAACGCGCGCTTCAGCGGTCGCTCCGACGGCCTCGAGCTCATGCTCGCGCGCG
>JAGQJA010000728.1:0-2165 GCA_020430845.1 Myxococcales bacterium | reverse complement strand
TACCGGCAGATGCTCCAGCTGACGTACGCGCCCAAGGGCGCCAAGTGGATGCCCTTCGCCTTCCACGAGATGTTCTTTCCGATCACGAAGCCCGAGCTCGCCGAGACGTGGACCGCCCTGGGCGTGGGGCGCTCCGTCGGCGGCGCCCGCGTCGATCTCGCGTACATGCTCCGCGCGCGCTTCAGCGGCTCGGGCGAGACCGATCACGTCGCGTGGCTCGCGGTCGTGCTGCCCGTGCCGGAGCCGAAGCGCGCGCGCCCTCGCCCCGCGAGGGACGACGATCGGACGCCGGAGCACGAGACGCACATCGAGCACGGCAACTGAGCTCGCCGCTCGAGCTTGCGCGACGGCGCGGGCGCGGGCACGCTGCGCGCACATGTCCAAGGCGCTCTCCCCCATCGACGAGCTCTCGAACCTGCTCCGGCCGCCTGGCGGCGGGCTCTACCTCGTGTCCACGGGGGCCGACGCTCAACGCGAGCTGCAGCGACGTCTGCTCGGCGCCGACACCGACGCCGAGGTCATGACCAAATGGCGCGCGCAGCTCGAGTCGATCCGCGAGGCCAAGGCCGTCGTGCTCGCCGTCCCGTCCGACGTGGGCGCCGGTTTCCGTCGCGGGGCCAACCTCGGCCCGCAGGCGATGCGCACCGCGCTCCTCGACGAGGTGCCCGACTGGCCCGAGCGCGCGCGCGCGGCCGGCGTCGTCGACATCGGCGACGTGCGCGTGGTTCCCCAGCTGCTCCACGACGAGATGCTGAGCGACGCGCAGAAGGTCCGCTCTCAGAACGCGCTCTACGGTGAGCTCCCCGCCGACGTGCGCTCGGGTCTCCCCGTCTCGCCGCTGTCGATCGCCGAGCGCGCGCTCGATCTCGTCTTTTCGCTCGCGCCGAACGTCAAGCCCATCGTGCTCGGCGGCGACCACTCCACCGCGTGGCCCGTGGCCGCTGCCCTCGGCCGCGCGCGCCGCGATCGCTGGGGCGTCGTGCAGCCCGACGCGCACACGGACCTGCTCTCGGAGCGCCTGGGCGTCCCCTACTGCTTCGCGACATGGTCGTACCACGCCAACGAGCTCCTCGGCCGCGGCGGTCGCATGATCCAGGTCGGCACGCGCGCGTCTCGCCACGACCGCGGGCACTGGGAGAGCTCGCTCGACGTGCGTCAGGTGTGGGCCGACGAGTGCTTGCGCGATCCGGCGGCCGCGCTCGATCGCATCGTGGCGTGCGCCCGCGAGGCGAAGCTGGACAGTGTCTACTTCTCGAACGACATCGACGGGACCGACAGCCGATGGGCCGACGCGACGGGCACGCCAGAGCCCGGTGGGCTCGAGCCGGACTTCGTCGTCGAGCTCATCCGCCGGCTCGGCCGTGAGGTGGGGCTCTGCGCGGGCGACGTGATGGAGGTGGCGCCGCCCCTGCGCGACAAGCCGGACAGCACCGAGCGCACGGTCGCGCTCGCGGTGCGTTACCTGCGCGAGACGATGAACGCGGCGCTCGGCTCGACCGACCTCTGAGCCCGCGGTCGCGAGGCGACGTGAACCGTACTAGGATGCCTCGCATGAACGCGGTGAGCCTCCTCCGGTGTGTGGGTGCGTGCGGTGCGATCGCCATGCTCGCGGCGTGCGACAAGACCGANNCCCGACCCCACACCCGCGACGACGACCGCAGAGGCGCCGCCCCCGCCGACGTCGACCACGACCGCTTCGATCGCGACGACCGAGACGACCGCGTCGGCCGCCGCCTCGGCCGCGCCGAGCGCGTCGACCGCGCCAGAGGCCGCATCCGCCAAGCCCGCCGCCTCTGGCGCGACGCCCGCCGCCGCGGCGAGCGGCCCGGCGCCCAAGCTCGAGGCCGCGAGCACCACCGTGAGCGACGCCAACTACGACCTCGTCGTGGCCACCCCCGGGTGCGCCGTCGGGCAGGAGTGCACGCTCGCGCTGCGCCTCGCGACCAAGGGCGACTACCACATCAACAAGGAGTACCCGTACAAGTTCACCGGCGCGCCCGCGGGCCCCGTGACCTTCGTCTCCAAGGGCGCTCCCAACGTGTTCTCCAAGGCGTCCGGAGACTTCGCGATCGACGGCGAGACGCGCGCCGTGATGAACGTGCGCTACCGCGCGAGCGAAGCGGGCAAGGTCACGCTCGCGGGGACGTACAAGATGAGCGTCTGCT
>JAGQJA010000079.1 GCA_020430845.1 Myxococcales bacterium | reverse complement strand
GGTGAGCGAGGGTGCGGTGAGCGCGCAGCCGGCCGAGCGTCAGCGGGCGCAGCGGCCGCCCGTCGCCAGGTACTTGGCGGTCATGCGCCAGCCGTACACGCCCGGGGTGTCGAGCTCGTAGAACGGCACCTCGTGTCCCTGCCAAGAGCCGTTGCGCGACAGCTGCGCGAGGCGCTCGTTCGGGTCTTCCCCAGGAGAGCCGCTGAGCGTGGCCGTGTGGTTGAAGACGAGGCCCGCGAGATCGGAGTGTCCGAAGGGACCGTTGCCGAGCGGGTAGCGACCGGGCGGCGGGATGTACGCCGAACGGTCGTTGGTCGAGGCGACGGCGGGAGTCCACGAGTTGTAGCGCCACGCGGCGTAGCCCTCTGCGCACGGTCCGGTGCCGTGGGGGTTGCAGTACGTGCGACCGTAGGAGAGCGCATCGGCGAGGGATGGATACGCATCGAACCAGCCCAACGGCCGCGGCGTGTTGCCCCAAGGGAAGTAGTGATTGGCGGGGTCTCCGCCGTGCCACGCGTAGTCGAGCTCCTGGATCACGGGCAGGTGGCCGCCGTCCCACGCGCAGAACGCGGCGAGCATGGGCTGCGTGACGCAGTTGAGGGGCTTCTGATCGAGCGTCGCCTGGTCGTACGTCTGCGCGTCTTGGAAGCGCGCTTGGTTGATCGTGGGCGGCAGCCAGTAGGTGCGTGAGCCGATGCCCTGGACGAAGCAGCCGTAGTTGCCCCCCTCGCCTGGGTAGTAGAGGCCGGGGCCGAGCTGCTGATAGACGCCGTCCTTGCCGTCGTAGGTGAAGTCGTCGAGCACGTTGGGCAGCCACGCGTCCCACGCGGGGTCCCACCCGGGCGGCCTGTGCGTCTGGATGTAGCCGCGGAGATCGCCGCCCGTACGCTCGACGAACTGGCGAAAGCGCCCCGCCGTGATCACGAACTTGTCGAGCACGTACGGCGCGCCCGGGCGCGGGACGGGGAGCGCCTTGCAGCAGTCGTCGGTGCCGTTCGGTCCGCACGTGTCGCCGCCGTTGTGCGCGGTGCAGCTCTTGGACGCGATGCACACGCCGTCGTAGCGACACGCCGACGAGGCGCAGTCTCCATGTACTTTACATGTTTTCCCGAGCGCGCAGCCGGGCGCACCGGCGCCGCCGCAGTCGACGTCGGTCTCGTCGAGGTTCTTGATGCCGTCGAAGTGCGAGCCGATGGGCCCCGCGTCGAAGCCGACGCCCGCGTCGACCTCGGCCGCGGCGTCCGGCGGCAGCGGAGCGGGTGGCGGCGCTGGAGCGGGTGGCGCCGACGACAGCGGCGGGGGCGGCGAGGTCGGCGGAGCACCGGGCGCGGCCTGAGGCGCCTCCTGTCCCCCGCACCCGAACAGCGAGACCGTCACCCCGAGGCACGCGACCGAGCGCACGCCGAATTGAGCCCACCCCACCATGGCACAAACGTTAGCAACGCGCGCGCCAGCGGGGCAACCCGCGCGCCGCTACGAATTTCACTCGATCCGGGGCGATCTGGCGCGCGCGTGTGCGTGGTGCACGCACCAGCGCGGATACGCCGGCGAGACACTGATACACGCCGGCGCCTCGACCGGCGTCAGCCGTTGCCGCGCGCGCGGACGATCCTGGCGAGGACGTCGGGCTTGTTCGTGACGATCGCGTCGACGCCGGCGTCGAGCAGCGCCTTGATCTCGCCCTCGTCGTCGGCGGTGGTCGCGAGCACGCGCGTGAGCTTGGGTCGGGCCGAGCCGCGACGCGCGCACACGTCGCGCACGGCGGCGATGAACGTGCTCCAGCGCACCGTGGGCGTGTCGCCCATCACGACGCCGTCGAGACCCGCGCTCGACGCCTGACCGAGGGCGTCGTCGGCGCTGCCGCTCTCGCACGTCATCATCATCGTCATCTTGTAGCCGCGCTCGCGGATATGCTTCTGCATCGCGACGGCCACGTGCGAGTAGGGCGTGGTCAGCGAGATGTCGATGCGCGTGCCGGCGAACACGCGCGCGATGACGTCGCAGAGGTCGCGACCGAGCGCGCCCTGGTTCTGCGCGAGCTTCACGTCGAACGTGATGGCCTTGAGCGCCGCCTTGCCGCGCGCCCACTCGGCCAGCTCGGGCACGGTGGGGATCTTGGCGTTGGGGTCGCGCGTCGTCGAGAACCAGCCCTTCTTGCCGTAGCCGTAGTGCTCGCGAAACTCGGCGAGCGTGAGGCGATCAACCGGACGACGAAAGATGTACTCGTCGGCGTACTCGTCCGCGGTCGGGACGTAGGGCACGTACTTGAGACCCTCGAGGCCGTTCTGTCGCGCCTTGGCGGCGAGGTCGTCGGGGTTGCGATCGTTCCAGAGCACGAAGTGCCCGTCGCCGGTGATGCAGACGTCGATCTCGAGGGCGTTCGCGCCCTGGGCGAGCGCGGCGTCGAACGACGGGAGCGTGTTCTCGGCCTCCGCAAGCGGCGCGCCGCGGTGGCCCATGACGAGCGGCGCGGTCCACGGCTTGGCGAGGGCGCCCTCGGTCGCGCTCGCCTCGTCTTCCTCGTTCTCGACGGCGCACGCGGTGGCGGCGATGGAGGCGAGAGCGGCGACGAGGAAGTCACGACGAAACATGGACCGAGCGAGCTCC
>JAGQJA010000727.1 GCA_020430845.1 Myxococcales bacterium | reverse complement strand
TGGGCGGCGGTCAGTACATCGTGGCGCTCGGGCCCCTCGTCTACGTCATGATTCGACTCGCGCGCGGGCTCGATGCCAGGAATTCGAGCGACGACTCGTAGTTCGCGACTGCGCCTCACCCGAGGAGCGCGCGCGAGAGGAAGACGACGGCGGTCTCGACCATCTCTCGCCACACCTCGGGCGGCGCGAAGTGATCCACGTCGAGCTCTCGATGTACGAGCACGTCGGACGCGCCTCGCGCCGCGTAGAGCGGGCGGAGCGCCTCGGCGAACGCGCGCGCACCTTCGGGCCTCACGTTCACGTCGCGCGCGCCGTTGAGCATCAGGAGCGGGCGCGGCACGAACGCTTCGGGGTGGCGACATGGAGACGCGTCGTCGGCGTCGGCCCGCACGTCGGCGGCCGTGGCCGCTTCGCCTTCGTGCGGCGTCCAATCGGGTGAGCCGAGCAGCGAGACGATCGCCGAGATGCGCGGCTCGAGCACCGCGCCCGCGAACGCGATGTACGCGCCCATCGAGACGCCGGCGATCGCGACGCGCGCGTGACCGAGCCCCAGCAGGTGATCGACCAGCGACGGCACCTCGTCCTTCGCCTCGCGCAAGATGCGGAGCAGCGTGGCGTATCCCTCGCGCGTCCCGGTGTCGGGCATCGCGTCGAGCACCGGCGAGCGGCGTGCGCCGTGGTGGGGCGCGTCGACGAGCACCGCCGTCATCCCGGCCTGGGCGATCGCGCGCGCCTCGTCGTGCAGCGCCGCGGACGAAGAACGCAGCCCGTGAAAGAGCAGGACCGCCGGGGCCCGCGCGTCGCGCTCTGCCGAGAAGGTCCACACCGGCGCCGGGCCGATCGCGCTGCGCACGGGTGAACGCACGAGGTCCGCCACGCAGCGCAGGTTAGCACCGGCCGGCGCTCCTCGAGCTCTCGTCCTCCGCGGGGGCGCGCCGTCTCATGGCACCTTTGCTTGCATGATGACTTTGCGCTTCGAGCGGCTCGTCCCAGTCACTACGGTCGTGCCAGATGCGTAGCGCTCTCGTGCGCCCGCGTCCGGCGTGTCCGCAGCCGTCCACCAAGAGCGCCCACAAGGAGCCCCGCATGAGGCCCACCGTCGTCGTCGTCACCTCGTTCGTCGTCCTCGCTGCCGCCGGTCTCGCCGTCGCCGCGCCAGGGGTCTACGCGCAGCGCCAGCTGCCGAGCACGCTCTCGGGCGGCGTGATGCCGAGCGGAGGCGCCGTCGGCATCCACCCGATCAACGGGCTCGGCCTCAGCGTGCCGCAGCGGGTCGCAGGCACGACGAACCAGTCGGCGTCGGTCGCGATTTGCCTCTCTCCAGATCGCAGCAAGGTCGGGCACGCGTACGGCGTGAAGCAAGGCAACGCCTACGCGCCACGGTGCTACGTCGACGGCGGCCCGCAGAACGGCGCGCTCATCCTCGATCCGAACGCGACGCAGCAGCGCAACGTCAAGTGGGCCGCGCACTCCAAGGGGAAAGCGCTACCGAAGAGCATCGCGCCCGTGGAGCTGGTCGGCGAGCGCCGCGTTCCGCTCTACGTGTGCAAGTCGGGCGCGAC
>JAGQJA010000726.1:1762-1922 GCA_020430845.1 Myxococcales bacterium | reverse complement strand
CGACGTGCAGGAGGGCGATCGTGCGCGCGGTCTTCGTCACGCCCTCGGGGACAGGGTCCCACCGCATCGCGAGCGGGATGTAGCCCTCGTCGAGCAGCGATCGGTTCATCACGCGATCGGGCAGCCACGACGTCGCGGTGCTCCAGTGCTCGAGCGCGGT
>JAGQJA010000726.1:0-1674 GCA_020430845.1 Myxococcales bacterium | reverse complement strand
CGGCGGGAGGAAGAGCACCAAGAGGACCGCCGCCGCGATGACGAGCCGTCGACGGAGGTCAGACGAGAGCCACGGCTCGTCGGGGGCGGCGGTCCGCGCGCGGCGTCGCGTCGTGACGACGAACGCGCCGAGCGACAGCACGCCCGCGGCCGCGACGGTCGAGATCGCCGCCACGTGCATCTGCGCGACGAGCGCGCCCCAGACGATCGCGGGGTAGACCGCGCCCGACGCGCCGCGGGCGAACATCGCGGCGGCGACGAGGAACGCCATGAGCGGCAGCACGACGAGCAGCGGGTTCCACGGGTTGGCGGCGACGTTGCCAAAGGCGACGAACCACGCGAGCACCCCTACGACGGCGGCGGCGGCGTGCGCGCGCTCGGCGAACATCCGCGCGCACGCGGCGATCGTCGCCGCGGCGGCCGCGTTGACCACACAAGTGGCCACGTAGAGGCCCGTGCTCGCCGCGCCGAACGCGGACGTGAAGGGCGCCGCGACGTAGAAGAAGAGGGGCCCCGGGTGGTTCCACCGAAAGCGCGAGTACGGCCCGAGCAGCGTCTCGCCGGTCCAGACGTGGCGCGTGGCGTGCTCGAGCAGGGCGAAGTCGCCGAAGAGGCTGAACCGCGGGACGCCGGTCCGAAGGACGAACGC
This sequence comes from Myxococcales bacterium, assembly GCA_020430845.1. Taxonomy (GTDB): domain Bacteria; phylum Myxococcota_A; class Polyangia; order Polyangiales; family Polyangiaceae; genus Labilithrix. Next base: position 1,026 of record JAGQJA010000726.1, on the reverse strand, counting down.
GAGGTACGGCAAGACGGGCAGGGCCGCGAGCAGGCCGAGCGCGACGGCCTCGAGTCTGCGCCTGCGCGCCTCCGACTCTGCTCCGTCGGGGCGACTCATCGATGGAACGTCCGGAAAATCAGGCACGACACGGGCGCGGCAGCATACACGCGCTCGGCGCACGCGGCGCGGCGAACCCTCCGCACGGGGTGCTGGCTCATACGAGCGTGGGCGAGCGTGCCCACCCCATCGACGGAGTCAGGTCATGTGTCGACGCGCAGAGTGCAGGGAGTGCAACAAGCCGACGTTCAGCGGGTGCGGGATGCACGTGGAGCAGGTGCTCGGGGATGTCCCGCGCGAAGAGCGATGCACGTGTAGAGAGAACGCGCGCCGTGAGCCCTCACGCGACGCGTCGATCCTCTCGCGGCTCTTCGGCGGCTGACGCGCCGCCTCAGATCACGATCCGCAAGCCATGTTGATGGGCATGCACGTCTGGTTCGCGCACTTGCGGCTGCCGGGCGGGCACTTGCCCGGGTCCCAGCCGGGCGGGAAGGCGCCGCCCACGTTGATGCCTCCCGAGGGGGCCACCGGCTCGGCCATGCTCTGCGCCGCGCCGTCGTGCGACACGACGAGGTAGCTGCTCGAGCTCGACACGCCCGTGAAGGCGAGGGTCACGTTGAGCGGGTCGCAGGAACCACCGAGCGATCCGGTGGGAGCGGCGATCTCGGGCAGGCGAATCGTGGCGGACGCGCCGGCCGCCAGGCGAGGCACTGTCACGACTCGGCTGCCCACGGTCGTGCCCACGCCGAACGTGGCGTGGAGCTTGGGCGAGACGTTCGCGGGCACGGCCGCGCCTTGGTTCTTGATGGTGAGCTCGGCCGTGAAGCGGAGCTGGCACCCGGTCGTGCTCGAGACTGCGATGAGCTGACCCGACGCGACCGTGGCGAGCGCGACGACATGGGCGGTGGCGAGGGAAGAGCGGAAGAGCGCCGTGAAGGGCAAGAGTGTAGCTCTCGGTGGGGGCGGTAGCAGTGAGCAAAAGAACAA
>JAGQJA010000725.1 GCA_020430845.1 Myxococcales bacterium | reverse complement strand
TCGGGCCGAGGCCGCGCGCGCGCAGGCGCCACGCGAGCGAGATGAAGTCGACGCGGTTCTGCATGTAGCCGTGCACGAGCACGATCGGCGTGCGGCGCGGCGCGCCCCGCTTGGGCCCGAGGCGGCGGCCCACCAGGTAGAAGAGCGGCAGGAGCACCTGCGTGGCGCCCGCGAGCACGACCTCGCGGAGCAGCGCGAGCAGGCCCAGCGTGACCGGCCGGGGGGCCACGTGGCGGCGCATGAGCGCGAACGAGCCGAGCGCGTACACCAAGATGCCGCCGCCGAGCCCTGCGCCGACGAGCCCGAAGCCCTCGAGCGCCGTGACGACCCACGGCGAGGGCGGCGCGTCGAACGGCGCGAGGGCTGCGGCGACCTCCATGGGGATCTCTTACCGGAGCTCGCCGCGGGTGGCACGCTCGCACAGCTCGCCCAGCGTACGGATCGCCGCCCCGATGCGCTCGGTCATGGGAAAGCCCGCGTTGATGCGCAGGCACTCCTTGTAGCGCGGGCGGACCGCGAAGATGGACCCCGGCGCGATGGCGATGCCGCGCTCGAGCGCGTGGCCCTGGATCTCGAGGCTGTCGGCGCCGGCGGGCAGCTCGACCCACAGCACGAAGCCCCCCTGCGGATCGGAGACCTTGGTACCGGCCGGGAAGTGCGTCGCGATGGCCTCGCGGTACTGTGCGACCTGCACCGCGAGCGTCCGGCGCAGGCGCCGCAGGTGCCTGTCGTAGCTGCCGCGCGCGAGCATCTCGGCGACGGCCATGGCCGGCGCGGCGGGGGTCGAGAGCGTGCGCGTGAGCTTGAGGCGGCCGATCGCGGCGTGGTGGCGGCCGCCGGCGACCCAGCCGACGCGAAAGCCGGGGGCGAGCGTCTTGGAGATCGAGCCGCAGAGGAGCACGCGATCGCGGTCGAACGCCTTGGCCGGGCGCGGGCGCGTGCCGTCGAACGAGAGATCGCCGTACACGTCGTCCTCGATGAGCGGGATGTCGTCGCGGGCGAGCATCTTGACGAGCCGCTCGCGCGCCTCGGGCGGCATGAGCGAGCCGATCGGGTTCGAGAAGCTCGGCACGGTGAGGACGGCGCGGATGGGCGCTGCGCGGAGGGCGTCGTCGAGCGCGTCGAGGTCGAGGCCCGTGCGCGGGTGCAGGGGCACCTCGAAGGCGCGGAGCCCCAGGTCCGACACGAGCTGCATGAGCCCGAAGTAGAGGGGCGACTCGATCGCGATGGTGTCGCCCGGCTTGGTGACGGCGCGGAGGCTCAGGTAGAGCGCCTCGGAGGCGCCGACGGTGATGACGAAGTCGTCCTCGCCGAGGGGCACGCCCCACGTGATGGCGCGCCGCGCGAGCATCTGACGCAGCGGGCGCGCGCCGCCGGCGTCGTACGTGGCGCCGAGATCGCCCAGCTCGCGCACGAGCGACGCGAGGATCCCGTTGAGCTTGCGCACGGGGAGCAGCTCGGGGCTGACGCACGCGGTGCCGAGCGGCGCGAGCGACGGGTCGCCCATGGTGGCGTACATGAGGTCGACGGCGTCCT
>JAGQJA010000724.1:1531-5725 GCA_020430845.1 Myxococcales bacterium | reverse complement strand
TGACCATGATCAAGCGTAGCACCCGGCGCGCGCGCCGCCGTGATCACGGAGCGAACGGCTCTTCGGCTGTTCGAGGCCACGACGAGATGCGCGCGCGCGCCGCGGCCGGTACGATCGATGTGGACCGCGGGGAGCTCTTGCGCGAACGTCGAGGTGTGGCAGCGTCCGATCCGATCGGCGTGCGGCGAGCGTCGCGCGCGCTCCGCGTAGTGGCGCTCGTCGTCATCACGGCGTGCGGGGGCCGGCACGCGCGTGAGCGCCAGCCGATGACGGAGAGCCTGTCGTCGTACCGGTCTCTCGCGTTCGACGTCGTCAGCTCGGCGGGAGTCGACGCGTCGGCGTGCGATCTCACTCGATTCCACGCGAGGCTGATGGAGCGCGCGGCGCGGGCGGATCTCCGCGTCCAGGTCGTCGTCCCCGCCGCACCGGCGGACCTCCGCGCGCGGGCGATCGTGCGCATGTGCGAGCCCGGGGCCCTCCTCGAGCACGCACGCGTCGCGCTCGAGCTGGAGCTCTTCGACGTGAGGGCAGGGCGGGTGATCGCCCGCGTCGACATCGACGCGGAGGGGAGCTCGGCGACGCTCGACAAGAACCTCGAGGTGCGCGACCACGCGGGCCAGACGCTCGACCTCGCTGCGGAGCGCGTCGTCCGCTTCTTGCGCAAGCACAGGTGACAGAAGGTCCGACTCCGAGGGATCGGCGTCGGGCGGGCGCGCCGCCGACTTCGTGGGAGCTCAGTTGACCGTCGAGTTGGTCGAGAAGAACGCCACCTCGGCCAGCAGCTGGATGTCGTGAGGGCCGGCATCGGCCGAGGAGCTCGTGATCACCGACACATAGAATTGATTGATGCCCGTCACGAGCTTCATCAGGAGCGCCGACGGCACCGTCCCGGTACCCGCCGCGGCGTCGAAGGCACAGAAGATCACGGGATCGTTCGGTCCCCTCGAGAGGTTGAGCTGGAGGATCTGATTCGCGACTCCGCCCGTCCAGGTGAAGGTGAAGTCAGCGGCTTTCGATATCTGGATGCCGCCGTCATCGGGGAGATTCAACGCCACGCGTGTCGGCCCCGTGACGGACGTGGTGAAGGCCGGGACGGCCGCTCCGCTCGCGCTGGCGCTGACGCTCTGCCCCTCGACGCCCAAGAGGCCGGCGACCGCGAGGCCACTGTACTTGGTGCCGTCGAAGGTCAGCGTCCCGGAGTCGGCGGCGCCGCCCACCATGAGGGCGATCGTACCGGCGCTCGTCTGTGCCGCCGCAGCCTTCGGCCGTTCCGCGCACTGACCGATCGCAGGGAGCCTCGCTGAGCTCTTCGTCCTGTCGGTGACGAGCTCGGCGCTCCCGCCGCCGATCTTGGGGAGCAACGGCGCGTCGAGGTCACGCACGGTGATCGCGCCGAAGCTCGGCGTCACCCCGCCGTCCGACGCGTCACCGGTCGATGCGTCGGGAGTGGACCCGTCCGAGCCTCCGCCGGTGTCCGGCGGCGGCGCGCTGGTGTCCGGAGAGGGCGTCGTCGAGTCTCCGGCGGACGCGTCTGCCGGGTCGGCGGTGCTCGTGTCGCCGTCGCACGCCACGAATATCGCGACGGCGCCCATGGCGAGGCTGGCGAGGGCGAGGAACGTGCGGATTCGGGAGGTGGACGTCGACATCCTCCGAACATACCGAGGCGACACCACATTGATAACCCGCTATCCCCGCCCGATTAGCTCACTTCTCGCGGACGGTTGGCCGTCACCCGCGCTGACGCCCGAGGCGATCGCGCACGCGGAGCGCCGAGAGGACGAGCCCGAGCGGCAGCGCCCACGTCCAGTCACCGTAGCGGCGGAACGGGGTCTGCCCGCTCGGCATCCGCACGGTCGCGGTCACGTGGTCCGGCGCCCAGAAGCGCGACGCCCGCGCGACGACCCGGCCGCGCGCGTCGACGATCTGCGAGCGGCCCATGTTCGACGCGACGACGACGGGGCGGTTGCTCTCCGCGGCGCGCACGGCGCTCACGAGGTTGTGGAGCGCGGGCTGCTGCGTCGGCCCGAACCACGCGTCGTTGACGATGTGCGTGATCACGGTGGGCGCGTCGGTCGCGCTCGCGCGGACCTCGTCGGCGAAGAGGTTCTCCCAGCAGATGATCGGCTCGATCGTCACGTCGCCTGCCTGCATCGTCATGTGGCGCGCGCCGCGTTCGGTGTCGAAGAAGCGCGGCGCGATCCACTCGGGGAGATCGACGGGGCGGTACTCGCCGAAGGGCAGGAGGCGCACCTTCTTGTACGGGGCGGCGACAGGCTGGCCGGGGACCATGACGAACGCGGCGTTCGACGGGCGCACCGCGGGGGCGTTGCCGGGGCGCGCGCGGCCGAGCTTCTCGACGTGCGACGAGCCGACGACGACGGGCGCGCCGATGTCCTCGACGATGTCGCGCACGGCGAGCTTCGTGGAGAGATCCGTCTCGAAGCGCTCGACCGACGACTCCGGCCAGACGACGAGGCGCGCGCCGTTCGACGCGGCCGCGCGGCTGAGATCGCCGAGACGCTCGAGCGCCTCGTTCGCCTGCGCCTCGGTGCGCTCGCCCGGCGGGACGGCGGGCTGGATCGCCGCGACGGTGATCTCCTTGCCCGACGCGGGGCGGTAGAGGAGACCCACGCCGACGAGGTGGAGCGCCGCGGCGCCCGCGAGGACGAGGAGCGCGGGGCGCCGATGCGCGGCCGTGGAGCCCGTGCGCGCCTTCACGGACGCGATCACGAGCTGCGCGATCGCGACGTTGACCGCGACGACGACCATGCCGACGACGAGCTCTCCGCCCAGGGCCGCGAGCTGCAGGATCGGGAGGTCCCTGTGCTGCGTCTGCCCGAACGTGCCCCACGGCAGCGCGAGGAAGCCCGCGTGCCCGCGCGCCCACTCGACGATCGCGCCCGCGGCGGGCACGTAGAGGAGGCCGCGCGGAGACGTGCCCCACCGCGCGAGCGCGACGCCGAAGAGGGCAGGCCACACGGCGACATAGCCGGCGAGGAGCGCGCCGTGCCATACGTGGAACGCCTCGAACCGATACATCCACGAGAAGACGAGCTGCGCGCCCGCGAACCCGAAGAGCGCGCCGACGATCGCCGCGTGTCGCCCGCGGAGCCCACGCACGGCGATGGCGAGGGGAACGAGCGCGACCCAGCCGAAGGCGAAGCCGAGGTCGAGCGGGGGGAAGCACAGCGCGAACAGGCTGGCCCCGAGGAGGGCGAGCCCGCCGCGCGCCGCCGCCGAGGGGCGATCGAGCGCGCGGGCCGCGCGGGAGAGCGTGCCCTCCGCGTCGATCGTACGCACCTCGCTGTTCGCGGCGACGTTCATGGCGATCACTTCACGAGCGCGTACGCGAGGTGCCCGCCGTTGCATCCCGGCAGCGTGCGCGCCTGGACCTTGTAGAAGCCGGGCTTGCTGAAGACGTGGTCCACCTGGTGCTGGTAGGGGCCCACGTTCGGCGACCAGAGGATGATCTTCGACTTGGTGCCGTCGCCGAAGTCGAGCTCGGTCGGGCACATGCCCGCGCCGCCCTTCACGTTGACGATCACCTGCGCGGCCTGGCCGCTCGTCGACTTGCGGATCGGCGAGATGCCGTCGAGGGTGGGGTTGACGTAGAAGCTCGCCGCGGTCGCGCCGCGCTGCTTCGCGTCGGCGAACTTCTTCTTCGCGGCCGCGACCTGAGAGGCGGTCGCGCGCTGCCGCGCGAACGGCGCGTCGTCCTTGTTGATGAACTTGTCGAACTTGTTCGCGCCCATGCCCTTGTCGGTGCAGACGACGCCGGTGCCGACGAACGGATCGCTCGGGCACGTCGCCCAGGTGGACAGGCTGACGCCGAGGTCCGGGTCCTGCACGAGCACGCGCTCGGAGGCGCGCTTCATGCGCGGGAAGTACTCGGCGTCGACGAGCACCTCGACCGTCTTCATCTTCGCGAGCTTGCGCGCGGGCGCCGTGTTGATCGTGCACGTACCGGTGAAGCGGTAGCGGCGCATGGCGTTCGGGTCCTCGGGCACATCCGCGAGGTAGAGCATCAGCGACCGGCAGTGCGTGCTCGGCGCGATCTTCGGAGCGTTCCAGTCGCTGTCGTTGTGCCCTGTGCCGCTCGTGTCGAGGGTCGTGGCGGTGGCGTCGGCGGCGGCGATGAGGGCGGCGGCGACGGGGAGGAGGGCGGCGAGCTTGCGAATCATGGTTCTCTCTCTC
>JAGQJA010000724.1:0-1430 GCA_020430845.1 Myxococcales bacterium | reverse complement strand
CGTGCGCGCACGCGTGCGCGGCGTGCGCGCACGGGCGGGCGGGCGCTCGGGCTACCGCCCCTCGACGACCTTGCGTTGCTTGCCGATCGCGACGGCGAGGTAGTCACGGAGGACACGCACGCGCGCCGTCGTCTTGAGGTCTCGGTGACTGAGTAGCCACATCGGGGCGGACACCTGCTCCATGAGCCGCACGCGCTTCCACCCCGGGCGCAGCTCCCCGTACGCGCACGGGTAGATCGCGACGCCCGCGCCCGCGTCGACGGCCGCGCCGATCGCCCAGCTATGGGTCACGCGGATGGGGACGCGCGCGTTCGGGACGTTCTTCTCCATCCAGCGCGCGAACGCCATCTCCGAGCCGTGCTCCCACCCCACCCAGTCGAGCGCCTCGAGATCACGCGTCTTGCGCCCGCGGAGGTACGACGCGGCGCCGTAGATCCCGACGCCCGCCTCGGCGACGCGCCGCCCGATCAGATCCGGCGGCGGCTCGGGGGTGGTGCGGATCGCGAGGTCGGCCTCGCGGTGCGCGAGATCCGCGTAGCCGACGCCCACGGAGATCGTCACCTCGATCTCCGGGTACTCGTCACCGAACGCGCGCAGGATCGGGACCATGAGCGGGAGGAAGGGGTCGGGGAGCGTGACGCGCACCGCCCCGGAGAGCTGTGTGTCGCGCCCGCGGACGCGCCGCTCGAGGCCGGTGACGATCTCCTCGAGGTCCTTCGCCGCGGCGAACATCTCCTCGCCGGCGGCCGTCATCACGTACCCCTCCGCGAGCTTGTCGAAGAGGCGCACCCCGGCGCGCGCCTCGAGCGCCGCGATGCGACGGAGCACCGTCGAGTGGCTCACCGAGAGCGCCCGCGCCGCTCGCCGCACCGACTGCTCGCGCGCGAGGAAGAGCGCCGTGCGGAGATCGTCCCAATCGAAGGGCCGGTCTGTTTTTCGACCACGAGAGCGCATTTGTGGAGACTACCGGTGCGAGATCGGTCCAGCTAGGTTTCTCTCATGAGCAACGAACGAGACGTGATCGTGTTGGGCGACGGCGAGGGGGAGCCCGTCTGGTTCCTCGACCACTTCTGTACCCTGAAGGTCCGAAAGCGCGACGGCGCGCCGTACGGCCTCCTCGAGGTGCGCCTGCCGAAGGGGGGCGAGACGCCCTTCCACCGGCACCACGACGAGGACGAGGCGTTCTACGTGCTCGAGGGTCAGCTCACGATCGTCCTCGAGGGCGGGCGCACGATCGTCGGGCGGCCGGGGAGCTACGTGCACATCCCCAAGGGCAAGGCGCACGGCTTCCGTGTCGACGAGGCGCTCAGGATGCTCGTCCTCTGCGGGTCGGACGGGTTCGTCGAGTTCGTCACCGAGGCGGGCATGCCCGCCCCGCGCCGCGAGCTCCCGCCGGCCGCGCCGCCGGACTTCCCGAGGCTCGAGCGCGC
>JAGQJA010000723.1 GCA_020430845.1 Myxococcales bacterium | reverse complement strand
GAGCCCAAGACGGCAGACGACCGCGCGCCCTTCGTCGTCGAGGGCGACGAGTACGACGCCGTCTACTGGCACAAGAAGCCCAAGTTCTTCGACTACGTCGGCGTGAGCGAGGCCGACGTCGCGATCGTGACCAGCATCGAGCACGATCACATCGACATCTACCCGACCCCCGAGGTGTACGACGCGCAGTTCGCGGAGCTGTTCGAGCGCGTGCCCGCAGGCGGGCTCGTGGTGTGCGACGCCCGCGACGCCAAGGTCCGCGAGCTCGCCGCGCGTCACGCCAAGGCGCGGGTCGCGTTCTATGCGCTCGACGGCGACGACACGGGGGACGTGACGCCCACGTGGTCGGCCGCGCTCGCGCCGGTCGAGCGAGGGATGCAGCCGTTCGACCTCTTCGGCGGGGGCGTGTTCTGTGGTCGCGTGAGCTTGCCGGTCCCCGGCGCGCACAACGTCCGCAACGCCGTGGCGGCGCTCGCCGCTTGCTCCGAGGGCCTGGGGCTCGACCTCACCGACGCGATGAAGGCGCTCGGGAGCTTCGAGGGGGTCGCGCGCCGACAGGAGCTCTTGGGCGAGCCGAGCGGCGTGCCGGTGTACCTCGACTTTGCGCACCACCCCACGGCGGTGGGCGAGACGTTGCGCGCGCTCCGTCGCAAGCACGCGGGCGCTCGCCTCTGGGCGGTCTTCGAGCCGCGGAGCGCGACGGCGTGCCGCGCGCTGCACCAGGCCGAGTATCCGGCGGCGTTCGAGGCCGCAGACCGCGTCGTGCTCGCCCCGCTCGGGCGCACGAACATCCCCGCGGCCGAGCGCCTCGACCTGCCCCGCCTGGCTCGTGAGCTCGGAGAGCGCGCGACCGTCGCCCCTTCGACGGACGCGATCGTGACGTCGCTCTCCGCCGACGCGCGTGAGGGCGACGTGATCGTGCTGATGTCCAACGGTGCGTTCGACGGCGTGCCCGCGCGTCTGGTGTCGTCGCTGTCGGCGCGCGGGGGCGGCGCGTGAGCGCGTCGATCGTCACGCCAGAGTCGCTCACGCAGCTGCTGACGGTCGTGCGCGCGGCCACCGAGGAGGCCGCGACGCTCGTTCGCGCCGCCTACCGCAAGCCGTTCGGTGTAGAGCACAAGGGTCCCGTCGACCTCGTGACGGAGTACGATCGAAGGAGCGAGCAGCTCCTCCGGGAGCGCCTCGCGCCCACAGGCATCCCCATCGTCGGCGAGGAGGCGGGGGGGGCCTGGGAGCGGGATCGCCCCGCGTTCTTCGTCGACCCGATCGACGGGACGACCAACTTCGTGCACGGCCACCCCTTCTGGTGCGTCTCGGTGGGGCTCGTCGTCGACGCGAAGCCCGTGCTCGGCGTGGTGATCGCTCCCGTGCTCGGCGTCGAGTGGTACGGGTGGCTCACCGGAGAGGCCCGCGTGGCCCGGCGCGTGGAGCGCGCGTCCGGTCCCGTCGAAGACGACTGCAAAGTGAGCGGGGTCGCTCGCTTCACCGACGCGCTCCTCGCGACGGGCTTCCCGTACGAGCGAAAGAACAGCGTCGAGAACAACTTCGACGCGTTCGTGGCCATCAAGAGCCAGTGCCAGGCCGTGCGCCGCTGCGGCTCGGCCGCCCTCGACCTGTGCCTCGTCGCCGACGGCACCTACGAGGGCTACTGGGAGCGGCGCCTGCGCCCCTGGGACATCGCGGGTGGGAGCGCGATCGTGCACGCCGCAGGAGGCAAGGTCACCGACTTCGACGCGCAGCACGCCTTCCTCCACACGGGCGACGTCGTCGCGACGAACGGACCGCTGCACCAGGAGCTCATCGACGAGCTCGCGCGGATCCACTCTTCACGCTCGCTGATGGACTCGATGCCGCCCTCCGACGACTGACCGTGCGCGCGCTCGGCTGCGTCGACGGCGGTCTCGCACCCGCGAGCGCGTGTAGGGCTATGTGGGCACGCGATCCGCGCGGGCGGCGCTTCTCACGCGATCGTCGCCGCGGCGTGCGCGCGGCGTCATCTCGGCCCAAGATGATAGACAGCGGGAGAAGTACCAGAAGCCTGCATTCTACATGCTTCGTGCTTGACAGACCATGAGACGCGTCCGACGCATCGCGCACCTTTCCGACGTTCACCTCCTCGACCCCAAACCTCCGCGAACGACCTCGCGCTACAAGCTGGCGACCGGCTTCGTGAGCCTCTCGCGTCCGCTCGACGTCCGCGCGCGCGCCCGCAAGCTGTACCGCGCCGTGCGCACGGCCAAGGCCGCCGGCGCAGACCACATCGTCATCTCAGGAGACCTCACCGAGGTGGGGAGCGACGCGGAGTTCGAGCACTTCGCCGAGGTGCTCGGCTCGTGCGACGTCGATCCCGACGACGTCACGCTCGTCCCCGGAAACCACGACGCGTACACCACCGGCGACGGCTGGCGTCGCGCCCTCGCAGGCCCGCTCGCGCGCTACCGCGCGTCGAGCGCGAGCGAGACCGGAAAGCTCGTCGATCGCGGCGGTGTGGTCTTCCTCCCTGTCGACACGTCGCAGTTCCAGTCGATCGCGCGCTCGGGCGGTGAGTTCACGCGCGAGGTGTTCGAGGCCATCGATCGGCGCCTCTCCGACCCGGCCCTGCGCGACGTCGCGCCCGTGCTCGTGCTCCACCACCCGCCCTTCGGCTACGGAAAGAACCACGTCTGGCAGTGGATCGACGGCCTGCGCGGCTTCGGGCGCGCGATCGAGCTGCTCACGCGGCACCCGCGCCTGCACGTGCTGCACGGTCACCTGCACAAGGTGGTCGACCGCATCATCGGCGGTCTCGGCAGGAGCCGCGTCTTCGGTGCGCCGGCCACCGTCGACGATCGCGAGGGCGTGACGCCGCGCGTGCGCCTCTACGACGTGCACGGCGGGGTGCTCGAGAGCGTCGGCCTCGTGGCGACGTGACGTCACGACCGCGCGCGCCGCGTCACGACCAGCGCGACGGACACCGGGCCGGAGCTGCCCTCAGCGCGTGACGCCCAAGAGCGCGGCGAGCATGTCGGCCTGCTCCTGCACCGCGAAGTCCTTGGTGTCACGCGCGAGGAGCCGCATCGACTTGGCGTGCAAGAGGGCGACGCGCCGCAGGCCGCCGAGGCGCTGGACGTCGGCGCCGACGAACGCCTGGTCGAGGCTCCGCAGCGTCGCCATCGCCGACGCGTAGGCGATCACGTCACCGTGCCGCGACTCCGCGATGCGCTCGATATCGTCGTCGTACACGCACGGGAGCTTGGCCTCGATGAGCCTGGGGCCGCCCCAACGCCTGTCGTCGAAGCTCGCCTGCACGGTGAACGTGAAGTCCTCGCCGGGTACCCAGGGCGGGACGGTCACCCGCAGCACCTCGGTCCGCGCTTCTCCGGCGCGGATGTCGCCGAGCGACAGCTCTCCTTCGTCGAGCCGCCATCGCACGTCGCCCCCCGTGGCCTCGAGCACGTGCGACGGCGCGGGAACCGCGGCGAACTTGAGGCGCACGTCTCGGAACGTGATGTCGCCCGCCGAGGGGATGGCCTGAGTGACGGCGGCGACGCGATCGTCGCGCGTGCCCTCGAGGGTGTCGACGCGCGACACCTGCACGCCGCCCTCGGCGAGCAGCGAGGCCGTGCGGTACGCGCGCGCACCTACGTCTCCCTCGCTCAGGAGCAGCACGCGCTGGACCGTGGCCCCCGAGACGGCCCGACCCGCCGCGGCGAGCGCGCGCGCGGTGTCGAGGGTCCCGCGTCGCCTCGAGAGCTGCGCGCGGACCGCGGCCGTCACCATCGAGCGGTTGGACGCGGGCATCAGCGGGACGATGGGGCGCGCTCCGTAGGCGTCGAGCACGACGATCCGATCGCGGCCCGCGAGCTGACCCAGCGCGGCGTCGACCAGCTCGGCCGCCTCGGTGCGCGCGCCTGCTGCGATGACGATCGCCACGTTCTCTCCCCAGCGCGCCGTGCCCTGCGCCGCAGGCGCGATCACGTCGACGCGCACGAGCACCTCGCCCCCCCACGACGGGACGCGCGTGTCGCTCGGCCGCATGACGATCGCGAGGCCTGTCGTCGCGAGCACGGTCGGCACGCTCGTCGCGGTGAGCCGGTTCGACTTGGGCAAGATGAAGCCGATGGGCGCGCGCCACGGCTCGTTCGCGTCGCTGACGATCACGGGCGTCGGGACGCTGGTGCGGTCCATGTACTCGATGCCGTTGGCCGTGAGCACCGACGCGCCGCCGCCGCCGCCGGGCTCGGGCAAGACGATGGATCCGTCGCGCGCGAGGAACGGCCGATCGCACGCCGCCGTGAGCGTGAGGAGCAGCGCGGCGAAGCGCGTGATGCTCGGACGAACCGCCATGTACCAGTATACGCGCGGCGCGGGGCTTCACCCGCCCAGCCGTGCGGCAGCGCGTCGCGGCGCGCGATGGATCGCCGACGCGCCGAGGTGCGCCCTATCCGCCGGCCTCGGGCGGTGTCGGAGAAGGTGGGGCAGACGGCATGGCGCGCAGGCTCGCGTCGCAGTCCTCGAACACGAGCGTGTTGCCCGCTGCGCGGGCCTGATCGCGGAGCTTCTGGTACTCGAGGCGCGCGGCGTCGCGATCGCCGCGACGCTCGTGCAGCTGTGCCAGCAGCATGCGCCCGCCCAACACGTCCCAGGTGAAGTCGTTCGACTCTGCGTACCGGATCCCCTGCAGCAGCTGCGAGGTG
>JAGQJA010000722.1:273-1667 GCA_020430845.1 Myxococcales bacterium | reverse complement strand
GGGAAGCTCTTCGTGATCGTCGTCGGCCCGCGCCCCTGACGCGTCGGCAGCGCTGAGCGCATCGTGCAGATTGCATCGCTGAGCCGCGCTCCGTGTAGAATCGCGGCGTGGACCACGTGCGCATCTCGAAGCTGCTCGCGCTGGCCTTGCGCCACGAGCCGACGGCCCTCGGCCTCTCGTTGGATGCGCGCGGATGGGCCTCGGTGGACGACGTCCTGCGCGGTCTGGGAGATCGCGGCCTGACGATCTCGGAGGAGGAGCTCGAGCAGGTGGTGGCCGCGAGCGACAAGCAGCGGTTCGCGTTGTCGGCCGACGGCGCGCGGATCCGCGCGAATCAGGGCCACTCCGTCCGGGTCGATCTCGGTTTGTCGCCCGCCGTACCGCCCGAGGTGCTCTTCCACGGGACCACCACGCGCTTCGGCGATTCGATCCGCGAGGGCGGGCTCGTCGCTGGCGCGCGCACGCACGTCCACCTCTCGGCCGACGAAGCGACGGCGAGGACCGTGGCGCTACGTCGGCGAGGACCGCACGTGATCCTCCGCGTGCGGGCGGGTGATCTCCATCGTACGGGGGCGCTCTTCTATCAGAGTGAGAACGGCGTCTGGCTCACGGACGCCGTGCCTCCTACGCACCTCGTGTGGCCCTGATGCACGCCTCGGCCGTCGTCCAGTCTGGCACCGGGTACACGGCGGGCGCGGCCGCGTAGCTCGCGCCGAACAGGAAGCGATGGCGGACGACGCCCTCCATCGGGACGAGGACGTCGAGTCGATCGTCGACGAACCAGCCGATGCCGAGCTCGCGGCAGATCCCCGCCTTCTCCTTTCGCTGACGGCAGAAGCGGACGCGCTCTCGCGCCACGCCGGTGGTCTCCCAGAACCGGTGGTGGTCGAGCCAACGGAGGGAGCGCTCGGCGATGCGGGGGCCGCACTTCGAGACCAGCCACACGCGCCCGTCGAAGAGCGGCACGAGGCGGCCGATCGCTTCGAGCGCGCCGGCCATCTCAGGCGCCCTCATCGCGTCGTCGTCCGTCGCGCCGATGAAAGAGGTGTCCGGGCCGTCGCCGTGGATGATGACGCGCCCGATGTCGATTCCAAGAGTCGGTTCCATGACCAAGAGCATGGCGCCTCCAAGAATCACGGCCATTCATGATTCAGAACAACCTATCATGCTTGGTGAATGCTCACCGCCGACGAGATACGGACCTTTGCAGTGTTCGCCGATACCGTGAGCCTCTCGGCCACCGCTCGCGCGCTGCACCTGACGCAGCCGGCCGTGCACGCACACCTCAAGCGCCTCTCCGAGCGGCTCGGCGTGCCGCTCTACCACCGCTCCGGGAGAGGTCTGGTGCTGACGCGCGAGGGCATCGAGGTCGCGGCCTATGCGCGAGACTCCGT
>JAGQJA010000722.1:0-203 GCA_020430845.1 Myxococcales bacterium | reverse complement strand
CTGGTGCACGTGCTCTCGCCGGGGATCCGAGCCTTCACGCGCTCCCACAGGGGAATGCTCGAGATCGTGTCGGCCGACACAGCCGCGGCCGTGGCGGCCACGCTCCGCGGCAGCGCTCACGTCGGCGTCGGTGCGGCAGCGCACGTCCCGGACGAGCTCGAGGCGAGCCTCCTCTCCGAGGTCGCGCAGGTCCTCGTCGTGCC
>JAGQJA010000721.1 GCA_020430845.1 Myxococcales bacterium | reverse complement strand
GGCGGCCATCGGAAGCGTCGGTCACGACGGACCGGACGCCGCGACCCGGTATCCAGAGTGCCTGCACGAGGCGGCCCTTCTTGTCCCAGGCGTAGAGGCTGTCGACGAAGTGGCCGACCGATACGCCCGATCCGGTGCACGTCTCGAGCGCCAGGAGTTGCAGCGTGAAGCCTTCGCCAGGAACGTCGACCACGTCGCGGACTCTAGGCGAATCTGCCGCGCGCGTCGGCGACCGATCGGGGGCGCGACAGATTGTCTAACTGATCCAGCTACTTGCGCACGTAGGTCGCGGACGCCCCGAACTTGAGCGTCTTGCCGCCGTCGGCGAGCTTGCCACCGACCGTGATGTTCTCGCAGTGCGACTGGCCGGCGTCGTACTTGATGAAGAGCTCGCTGTCCTTCACCTCGTAGGTGCCTACGCAGTCCTTGTCGCCGAGCCCGGTCACCTTCAACTTTCCGGCGGGCTCGATGTCGAGAACGATGGTCTCCATCCCCTTGAACGCCCACTTCCCTTCGAAGGACCCGCCTGCCGCAGGCGCCGTCTTGCCGGGCTCGGCGGGCGCGCTCTGGCCGGTCGCCGCAGGCGCACTCGACTTCGACTTGTCGTCGCAGCCCGCGCTCACCGCGCCGAGCGCGACGGCCGCGACGAGACACGCCCAAGCCGCTCGCCCGCCCCATCGTGGGCGTCGCGTCGATTGGCGAATGGCGCAGGACATCGTTCGAGCGTTTGCGATCATCGACTATTCTCCATTTCGTCCAAGGCGCAACACTCGGTTGCGCCGATCCTGGGTCGTCAGAAGCCGAGAGCAGAGAACAGGCGAGGGACCGGAGATTGGCCTCGATCGCCCGCGGGGCGGGGCGGATCGGAGGCCCGGTTCAACCGGTCTCGGTGTCAGCTCCGCGCGAGGCGGAGTCGTCTTGCCTGCGGACGCCGAGCGCCTACTTCGTCTTGGCGAGTGAGAAGCGATGTTTGTAGGCGCCCGCGTAGAACGGGTGATAGCGGGTCAACCCTCGACGGACCTTGCGCGTGTACTCCTCACCGCCGTACGCGGGGTCAATGGCCGTGAATCCGGCGCACGTGGAATTGCCGGGCCGGCGGTAGCCGAAGACCCGCCGCGTCTCGTGGTCCTTGGCAGCGTTGTCGGGCTCCCACGTCTTGATGATCACGCAGGCCTGCACGTCGACGCCTCCGACCTTGCCGAGGATGAGCGGGTCGGGAGTCGTCGTGGAGGTGCTGGTGAGCGTCGTCCAGAGGCGTTCGTTGGAGAGGTCGCCCTTCAAGACCTCGAAGTTGTGGAACGCCCTGAGCCCGCCGGACGTATCGCCGTGCTCGAAGGGCGCCTTGGCCACGCAGACCTGATTCGTCGAGAACGTCTTCTCGACGAACTGGCGCCCCTCCCAGACCAAGGCGCTCGCCGGGTGATAGTTCTCCTCGACGGTGCCGACGAGCAGATTTCCGAGGTACACGACGCGGCATAGCGCGATCGGGCGCGCCGGGTTCGTGTCCTGGACGAGCGCCGTCTTGGCCGCGGCGCTGATGGGGATGGGAGCGGAGCCCGGCCCGCCGCCGCGGTAGAGCCACGAGAATCCAGGGGGCGCGGGCGCGGCGGGATTCTGGGTGCAGCTCTTCATGGCGCCGATGCCGATGGGGAAGTGCCAGCCGCCGGCAAGCTGGTAGCTCGACACGTTGGTCGTGGCCCACGGTCCGTTGTCGACCAGACGCGTCGCGACCGTGATGCAGTTGCCGGACGCGCAGCGCAGCTCGCGCGGCCCCGACGCGGGCAACAGGCTCGACGGGAATCGCACGATTCGTAGGAACGGCATCGTCGCGGGGTCCTGCGGACGGCGCTTCTTGATCATCGCCACCTTGCACGACGACGGATAGAAGTGCGTCTCCGTGCCGAACGGGCCGTTGTGATCGCCGAAGTCGGCGTGGGCCTCGACGGGCACCGACAGGTACGGGACCGACTGTGCGAGGGCCTCGTCCGAGACCGTCATGGCCACGAGGAGACAGGGAAGGGCGATGGCGTAGCGATGCATGGCACTCTCCAGGGCGACGCGAAGGTCGTACCAATCTGCGCAAGCGCGCCGAACG
>JAGQJA010000078.1:10782-11407 GCA_020430845.1 Myxococcales bacterium | reverse complement strand
GAGCTGACATTGCGTGGGTCTCGCCTGCGGGGGGAGCGAGCACGGTGCTCGTGAAGGGGGCGAGAGCGAGCGCGCTCCAGCTGACGGACAAAGGGAAGCTCCTTGTCACCAGCGGGAGTGGAGGCAAAGGAGGGAAAGTCGCTCGGTACACGCTGTAGACGAGCACGTGCACGAGCACGGGCACGGGCACGGGCACGGGCACGGGCCACGTGCTCGTCGTCCCCCCAGCTCAGATACAGCACGACGGCTTCGGATCACTCCGCGGACAGCTCGTCGCGCATCTCCCCACTCCGCATATCGCGACGTCCGTCGTCTTCCCCCCCTTGCACACCACCGCGAGCCCGAGATTCCTGCCATCCGGTCCTCTCAGGTCCTTCATGCAGTATGTCCCGTCCGCTCGGCCGTCGCAGTCGTCGCACGCGTCAGGATAGCCCTGCGGCATCGACACACAGCCGAACGGGCAGTGCTGCACACACGTGGGATTCGCCCCTCCATTGCACGTGACGAGATCCCCCGCCCTCGGACGGCCGGGCGGGTACGCGGGGAACACCGTCATGTTCGAAGCGCAGTTGGGCCTCGGAAAGCTCGGGTTGCAGCTCACCTGCGTGAGCGGAAAGTCCGGATC
>JAGQJA010000078.1:0-10712 GCA_020430845.1 Myxococcales bacterium | reverse complement strand
GGCGTGCTCGCCTCGGGCGCCCCGTCCGGCGGATCGTCGATCTCCTTGAAGTCGACGAGCAACGTGCACCCCGCGCCCGACGCCGCGAGGGCGAGCGAGAACGCGAGAGAACGGGCGCGCATGAACCGGATCGTATCAGGCCCGTGCGCGTCCTGAAAAAAGCGCGGCGACGGCGCCTATCCGCGGAACCGGTCGAATGTCTCGAGCACCAGCCCCGAGCGCTCGAACGCCGCGTCGACGCTCGCCACGAACGCCAGCCCGTCTCCCGGGCGCGCCGACAGCTCGGCGAGCGTGTCGGGCCTCTCGAGGAGGAGGTCCACGTCGTCGATCGAGAAGAGGTCGGGCGCGACGCGATCGAGCTCGCTCCACGCGAGGGGGGTCGCGACCGTCGCGCGCGGGCGGGCGCGCAGAGAGTAGGGCGCGACGACAGTGGCGAACGGGTTGTTCCGGAGCCAGTCGACGAACACGCGCTCGCCCCGGCGTGCGACCCGGAACGTGATGGTCAGCTCGGCCGGGTGCTCGGCGGCGAGCAACGCGGCGAGCTTCTGCGTCGCGCTCGCGACGACCTGTCCCTGCGCTGCGCCGTCGAGCGCCGCCACGACGTGATAGCCCTTCGATCCCGTGGCCATCGGCGCGCTCTCGAGACCGTGACGCGCGAGCGCCTCGCGCGCCAGCAACGCAGCCCGCCGGACGAGCGCCACCTCTCCCTCGGGAGGATCGAGATCGAGCACGAGGCGATCGGGCGAGAGCGGATCGGACGCGCGCGCGGTGGGCACGTGCAGCTCGATCGCGCCCTGATTGGCGAGGTACGCGAGGTGCTCGGCCTCGCGCACGATCGGATAGACGGTCACGTCCCGCTCGGCGCTCCCCTTCTTTGCGTGACGCTTCGTCGCCGCATCGCTGCGCGCAACCTCCAGGCGCCCGAACGACGCTGGGTAGTGCGCGGGCATGTTCTTCTGGAAGAAGCCGGGCGCGGCGAGGCCCTTCGGGTAGCGACGGATCGACATGGGGCGGTCGACCACGTGAACGAGCGCCCGCTCCGCCACGCGCGCGTAGTAGGCGACGACGTCTCCCTTGGTTCGTCCGACGGCGGGGAAGACGACGCGGTCGGCGTTGGAGACGGTGAGCACGCCTGCCGACGATAACCCGGCAGACTTCGGCACGACACGGCACGACGATCTCTGTGCCACTGACACAGGCTGACGATGCGCACCGATTTGCGCATTTACCATTTATTTCAATAATTTACACAAGCGACGCCGCCTGGCATGTGCCGTGCTTTGGCACGCGCCCATGACTTCCCGTTCTACCTCCCTCCTCGCGACATCGGCGCTCGGCGCCCTCGTCACGCTGCTCCCCACGCTGGCGGGCTGCGGCTCGTCCGGCGACTCGCCCCCCGACCAAGAGCGCGTCGAGGGTCAGAGCGAGTTCTCCTCTTCTCCGCCCGTCGGACAAGGCGGCGGCGGAGCCGAGCGCGGCGGCGCATCGGCCGGCTCGAGCGCCGACGCCCCCGCCCCCCAAGACGCCAACCGCGCGGGCAGCCCCGCCAACCGCGCCGTCGAAGAGACCGATCTCTATCGGCTCGAGGGCGACCGCCTCTACTACTTGAACAGCTACCGCGGCCTCATGGTCTTCGACGTCTCGAACGTCGACGCGCCCAAGCTGCTCGGTCGCTCGCCGGTGCACGGCACGCCCGTCGAGATGTTCGTCGACGGCGGCTACGCCACGGTCGTCATCGGCGACTGGTACGGCAACGGCCCCAACGGTCAGCCCTTCCACGGCTCGGTCGTGCGCAAGATCGACGCGCGCGATCCCGCGAACATCAAGATCACCGGCGAGGCCACCGTGCCCGGCTGGGCGCGCGACATGCGCGTCGTCGGCAAAGAGAACCTCTACATCGTCAGCCAGGACTACGGCTGGATGTACGGGTGGGGCTACTACGGCGGCTACGGCGGCCCGATGGGCGGCGTGGCCAGCGGCTCCGCGGTCGACGTCGCGAGCCCCTACGGCTACGGCGGCGACAGCAAGGTCGTCGTGACCAGCATCGCCTTCGGCGGCAACGACGTGAAGGTGCGCACGTCGCTCGAGTACCCGGGCTTCGGCGGGACGTTCAACGTCACCTCGACCGCGATCGTGCTCGCGCACGACGTGCTCGACGCCGACAAGAAGCTCACGGGCAAGAGCGAGATCGAGTACCTCGACATCCGCGATCTCGACGGCATCATCAAGCCGAAGGGCAAGATCGCCGTCGACGGCAGCCTGCAGGGGTGGGGCGCCGACAACGGCCGGTGGAACCTCGACTTCGACGGTCGCCACGCGTACGTCCTCACCTGCGGCGACAGCGGGCGCGCCGGCTACTGGGGCTGCGACTCGGGCGGCACGTTCAAGCTCTCGATCGTCGACTTCCAGAACGAGGCCGCGCCGACCATGGCCTCGACGCTCGACATCGCGAGCAAGGGCTGGGCGGCCACCGCGCGCTTCTCCGACAAGCGCATGTACCTCTCGCCGCGCGAGGGATACTGGAGCAACGGCGGACAGTCGCCCACCACGCCGGTCGAGGTCTACGACGTCTCCAACCCTGCCGCGCCTGCGCTCGCGGGCTCGACCAGCATCGACGGCGCGGTCTGGCTCTTCATCCCCGCCGGCGATCGGCTCTTCGCGCTGGGCAACAACTACGTCAACGGCGCGTCGTCGAGCCAGGTCGCGCTGCGCTACCTCGACGTGTCCAACCCCGCGAGCCCTCAGCTGCTCGGCAACGCGAGCTTCGGCGAGGGTTGGGCTTGGACGCCCGCGGCCGGCACGTTCAAGGCGTTCACGCGCGACGCGGCGCAGGGCCTCGTGGTGCTGCCCTTCAGCGGTTGGAGCTCGCAGAGCTACGAGTACAACAACGGCCTGCAGCTCATCGACGTGACGCCCACGTCGATCACGTCGCGCGGCGCGGCCAAGAGCAAGGGCTGGGTCGAGCGCGGCATCCTCGTCAAGAACCGCCTCGTCTCGCTGAGCGACATGTCGCTCTCGGTCGTCGACTACACGAACCGAGCCGCGCCTCGCGTCGTGCACGAGCAGGCGCTCGCGCGCAACGTCATCGACGCGCAGCCCGACGGCGCCAACATCACCCAGCTGTCGACCGACTGGTGGGGCTACGACCAGACCAAGAGCGAGCTGCGCGTGCTGCCTATCGCCAACGCCGAGGAGCTCCACGACGAGCCGGCCGCGGCGGGCGTGCAGATCGACGGCACCAACGCGCGCGTCTTCCGCAACGGCAGCTTCGCGTACGTGTACTCGATGAAGTACCCCAACCCGAGCACCAACGGCGGCCGCTACGAGCCGCAGCCGCAGGTGCAGGTCGTCGACCTCTCGTCGGGCAAGCCCGTCCTGCGCGGCAAGCTCGACCTGCCCGTGCAGCCCTACGGGTACTGGTCGTGGTGGGGCGGCTGCTACTACTGGGACTGGTACGACGGGTCGAACGCCCAGCAGATCGGCGGCGACGTGCTCGCGTTCCGTCAGAGCCGCGGCACCTACGACCCGCAGACCAAGAAGACGCACTACGAGCAGAACCTGCAGGTCGTCGACCTGTCGAACCCCGACGCGCCCCGCCTCTCTTCGGCGGTCGTGACGCAAGACCCCCGCTCGTGGTGGGGCAACATGCGCGTCGTGGGCAGCACGCTCTACACGACGCACTACGACTGGGTCCGCGACGGCAAGTGGGACTCGACCACCGGCAAGATGATCGAGCCGCCGATCGTGCGCTACTTCATGGACGAGGTCGACCTCTCGGACCGCAACAACCCCAAGATCGGCGCCCGCATCAACGTGCCGGGCATGCTGGTGGGCGCGAGCTCGGCCGACCCGTCGATGCTCTACTTCGTCGACTACCGCTGGTACGGCAGCGACGCCAAGGACGAGATCGCCGTCGCCAAGCGCGTGGGCAACCGCGTGTTCCTGCAGTCGTCCACGCTCATCGACGGATGGGTGGGCAACGTCATCGTCCGCGGCACCAAGGCGTACATGAGCGCGCAGGAGTACGTGCAGCCGTCGCAGCCCAACACCGCGGGCCAGCCCACGATCAAGCTCCACGAGCTCGACCTGGGCGATCCCAAGGCGCCCGTCGATCGCGCGTCGGCGCCCAAGGACGGCTGGGGCTGGCTGCTCGACGTCGAGGGCGACCGCGCCATCGTCACGAGCGGCTGGGGTCAGGTGGGCTTCGACATCTACCGCCTGCAGGCCGGCGGCGCGGCGCCCACGTACGACCAGTTCGCGCGCACGCGCGGCTGGTGGCCCAACGCCATCTCGCGACAGGGCAACGCGCTCTTCGTCTCGAGCGGGTACTGGGGCGTGCAGAAGATCGGCTTGCAGTGAGCTGACACGACCGAGGCGCGGGCGCGAGGCGGAGTCGTCTCGCGCCCGTCGCCGTTTTGTGGGCCCGCGCAACGGGGCGAGGCGCGTCACGTTTGCAGCTATGCTGCCTCGCGATGCGTACCGTCTGGCCTCTCCGCGCGCTCGTCCCCTCGCTCTTCTTCGCCGCGCTCGCCCTCGCGTGCAGCAAGCCCGCGCCCGGCCCGGCCCCCGTCACCACGACCCCGCCGCCAGCGACCACCGCCGCGGCCTCGAGCGCCGAGCCCGCGAGCGCGACGAGCGCGACGAGCACCGCCGAGGCGCCGAGCGCGTCCCCCTCGGCGTCCGCGCCCTCCGGGTCGAGCGGCCCGCTCGCGATCGACCCGAGCCCCGTGCCCGGCGGCACCTACCGGAGCGCGTCGTGCGGCACGCGCAAGTACCCGCGCGTCGTGCACCTCTCGGCGCCGAACAAGGTCCAGATGGACGACCTCGTCTCGCCCTGCCCGCCCGGCGCGCGCTGCATGTGGTCGGGCATCGTCGTGCGCACGGGCACCTACGCGGTCGAGAGTGGCAAGCACGTGGGCGCCCCCATGCGCCTCGTGCTCACGCTCACCAAGGACCCGCGCTCCGAGGCGCCGCCCCCGCACCTCCTCTGGTGGAATTCGCGAGGCGAGCTCTCCGAGCCCGACGAGAAGTGCCTCTACAAGCCCGAGCCGTAGCTCCGCGTCGAATGATGGTGAGACGCCGCGCGCGTGCTCGGCGGCGCCGTCAGTCCTCGATGTCGACGACGGTGCCGTTGGGCACGCGTGCTGCGATCTGGGAGATCTCGGCGTTGCCGACCGCGATGCAGCCGAGCGTCCAGTCGTGGTGCGTGAGCACCTCCTGGAAGTCCGGGTCGAGGTCGACGGGCACACCGTGGATGCCGATGTCGCCGCCGATGCGGGCCGAGGGCGGCAGCTTGCCCTCGCGCTTGAGCTGCGCGAAGCGCGCGCGGTCCTCGGCGTTGGGGTAGTCGAGGCGCAAGAAGATCTTGTAGTGCGACGGCTGGTGCGTCGTGACGTGATAACGCCCCACCGGGGTGACCTTGTCGCCCTCGCGGAGCTTGTGACCGGGCCCGCCGTCGCCGATCGACGCCCTGTACGTCGCGACGATCTCGTCGCCGGCGAAGAGCTGGAGCGTGTGCGCCTTCTTCTTCACGAGGACGCGCGTGACCTTGTGCTTCGTCGCGCGCTGGGCCGCGGCCTCCGAGCACAAGAGTGGGGAGACCGCGATGAGGACCAGGATGGCGAGGAGGAGTCTACGGAGCACGCCGCCCCTTCGGCCGGCACGGGCGACCGGTTGCGCGCTCGGTCGCCGAGCTCGCGCGACGGGCAAAGCCCGGCAACGACGACGTGCTCTACGTCGGGCTCAGCTCTCGATCACGAGTACCTCGACGGAGTCGCCGACGAGAGTGGCCTGACCGAGCTGTTGCGCGCCGTGCGCGCGGACGCCAGCGGCTGAAAGCGGTCACGCGCGCTCTGCGCCGCCGCGCAAGCTCTGCGTCCAGTGACCGACCGACGGATCGCTGCGCTTCTTGTCGCGCCGCTTGGCTCGCTCCGTGCTAGCTCGCCGCGCCATGCTCACCCGATGCCTTCAGATCGTCGCGCTCACTGTCGTTGTCGCCACCGGATGCACTCCGCCTGCAGAGAACCCGCACGGCGTCTCGGAGTCGTGCGACGCGTCCCTCGCCGAGCACCTCTACGCGCCCGGCGCGGTCGCCTCCGTCGAAGAGTCGCACCGCGTCGACCTCTCGCACGGCAGCGAGGAGCACATCGTGACCGGCGCCACGCTCCACGTGCACTCCACCGAAGACAAGGGCGCGCTCGAGAAGGCGCTCCGGTGTCACTCCGTGAAGTCTCGGGGCGAGGCGGCCACGCGCACGTTCGACCCGCTCACGCCTGCGGGGTGGGCCCCGGAGATCTCTGTGCTGCCGGGCAGCGACGGGCTCGTGGTCGTCGAGGTGACCTCGAAGCATCGCGAGACCGCGACCGACATCCTCACCCGCGCACGCGCGCTCCTCCAACGCTCCGAGGCCGCGCCCGCGGCGCCGTCCACCGCGGCGCCTCCTGCCCCCGCGACGCCGCCCGCCGCCGCGCCTACCCCGACCGGATCGGCGCCCGCCGAGCCGCAGCCCGCGACGACGCCCCCGGGCAGCTGACGCGCCGCGCGCGGATCACCGTGGGATGCCGGGGACGACCGAGCCGCACGGGAAGCGCGCGCTGAGCTGCGCGTTGGGCGTCGACTTCACCGTCTGACACGCCGTGCCCACGAGCTCGATCTCGGTGGGCGACACCAGGCGCCAGCCCTCGTCGGGCGCGCCGGGCGCGTCGAACGGGACGGGCGCGCCGTTGAGGGTGACCACGCCTTGCTGCTCGGTGCCGGGCTGCACGGTGCCGTTGAGCGTGAACTTGCACGTGCGCGCGTCGAGCACGATCTGTCGGAGCGCGTCGACGAGCGCCTGCTTGGTGGTGGGGCTCACGGCGCCGGCGTCGCCGGTGTTCGGGTCCTTGCCCTGCCCCGCGTTGGCCACCGCCTTGAAGTGCGCCTGCGCCTGCGCCGAGTTGTCGCCGATGGCGATGACGAACGTGCGGATGCCTTGCGCGAACGTCTGCTGCACGGCCTCGACCACGGCGACGCGCGCCGGATCCGAGGGGTTGTTCTGCCCGCACAGCGCGGGCTCGCCGTCGGTCACGAGCACGAGCACCCGCGGCGTCGTCGGCGGCACGGCCGCGAAGCCCTTGGGATCTCCGACGCCGCCGTCGGGGAGCAGGCCGACCACCGCGCGCACGGCGGGGCCCGTCGGCGTGTCGTCGTCGACCGACGCGGGACGGAGGATCGTGTCGATCGCCGTCGCGTTGTTGACCGCGAACGAGAGGCCGTCGAACGCCTTGCCGTTGAAGCGCGGACACACCGCGTCGGTGGGCGGGGGCAAGAAGGAGTCGTCGCCGTCGCCCTGGACCGGATCGGTGGCGGAGTACATCTCGACGCCGAGCTCGGCCTCGGCCTCGAGCTGCTTGAGCAGGCCGCCCGTGGCCGGATCGGGGCCGATGAGCACGTCCTTGAGCACCGTCCACCGGCAGTCGGGGTTACACCCGTTGCTGTCGCCGCTCGGGAACTTGAAGTGCCGCATGCTCGACGACTGGTCGAGCAAGAAGAGCACCTTGGGCAGCACCTTCGTGAGCGTGACGTTCACGTCGGCGCACACGGCGTCGGGCCCGGGCGCGTCGGACGCGCCGCCCCCGTCGTTGCCGCCGCCGCCGAAGCCCGCGCCGTCGCAGCGTCCCTGCGCCGAGCACAGGGCGCCGTTGGCGCACGTCTCCCCGGGCGCGCACTCGGCGCTGCACCGTCCGTCGGCTCCGCAGAACAGGCCCGCCGGACACACGTCCCCCGCGCCGCACGGCTCGCCGCACCCCGCCGGCAGCCCCGCCCGACACGTGCCCCCGTCGGGCTGCGGTGCAAAGAGGCTCTCGTCGCCCGACCCGCAGTGCAACCCGAGCGCGACGGCGGTGATCGAAAGGGCCCCGCAGAGCGCGGCGCGTACAGAAGGAAGTCTGGGCATGATGGTCACAGCATAGACCACTCTCCGCCCCCCGCCGCGGCCGCTGCGTGAAACACGTGTGCAACATCTGTTGGACGCGCGGCGCACACCTGCGCACCTGCGCGGCGCGGGTGACCGGATTCGGGTGACTCGCCGCCGTCTGCTCCTCTGGCGCGTGCGCGGACTTGCACCGGGGCTCGACAAGGCTCACGTGGGCCGTGTCGTCCACACGGTCGATGCGTGCTTCGCGTACCAGGTCGCTCCCCCCTTCGTCGACTTCGATGCCCGCCCCCGTCGCACCCGACACCCCGCGGACGTCACGCGTTCGGGTGACGAACGAATTGTTCGGCAGTTTCAAGGAGTCGTGGGATCTTCCCGGTAGAGGCCGCGTCAGCCTCGTCCGGTCCTGCATCGCGCGCGTGGCGGGGCCGTCGAACATCCCAGAGAACCCCATGAGAATCCTCCCCGCCTGCTTCGTCTCGCTCCTCGCCCTGTCCGCCCTCGCATGCGACCGATCCGGCGAGGCCCCGCCGATGAAGAACGAGCTCACGGCGCCGTCGCCCCCCGCAAACGGGTCGCCGATCAAGCCCGTCGCGCCCGCTCGCGCAGGGCAGAACGACGACGGGGTCAAGCCGGTCCCGAAGACCGTGCTCGTGCCCGCGCGCGGCGGTAAGACCGACGACGGGATCAAGCCGGTCCCGAAGACCGTGCTCGTGCCCGCGCGCGGCGGGCAGAACGACGACGGGGTCAAGCCGCGCCCTCGCTGATCGCCCGGCGCGGAGCCACTGCTTCGAGCGCGGAGCGGCTCGCCCGTCGAGGCGTCCTCATGGTTTCGCCCTTGCACAATGGTTTCGTTTTGAGTTATCTATTAACCCATGATGAAACCTGTACCCAAGGGTTGGCCCCGCATGTCCGCCTCGGTCTATTACGACGACCCGCGCGCTGCGATTGACTGGCTGTGCAAGGCGTTCGGCTTCGAGACGCGCATGGTGGTCGAGGGCGACGACGGCAGCATCGTTCACTCCGAGCTCATGTTCGACGAGGGCCTGGTCATGGTGGGCAGCGTCGGGAAGAACAACGAAAGCGACGCCTTCACGCCGATTTCTCCCAAGAGCCTCGAAGGCAGGGTCACGGGCTCCTTGTGCCTCTTCGTCGACGATTGCGACGCGCACCACAAGGTGGCGGTAGAGCACGGAGCGAAGATCGTGCGCGAGCCCACGACCAACGACTACGGCGACGACTACTGGACCGACCGAAGCTACGGCGCGCTCGATCCAGAGGGTCACCTGTGGTGGTTCATGCAGCGCATCAAGGGCGGGTGACAGCGCCCGTGCTCGACCGCGAATCGCTCGATCGCACGCTCTTCGCGCTCGCCGATCCCCATCGGCGCGGCGTCATCGATCTCCTGCGCAAGAAGCCGCGCAGAGCGAGCGAGCTCGCCGACGCGCTCGAGCTCACGCGTCCGGCCATGAGTCGCCACCTGCGCGTCTTGCGCAAGAGCGGGCTGGTGCGCGAAGGCGGGGACGAGCACGACGCGCGCTTGCGCATCTACCGACTGGAGCGCGAGCGGTTCGACGATCTCGAAGCTTGGCTCGAGGAAGTGCGCGCGTTCTGGACGCAACAGCTCGACGCCTTCAAGGCCTACGCCGAGAAGGGCGGGCGCCGCCGTGCTCGGTGATCGCGCCAAAGTGACGCTCCTCGTGCGCGTCGCCCCCGAAGACGCGTTCCGCATCTTCACCGAAGAGATCGACGGCTGGTGGCGCTCGGGCATGAAGTTCCGCATGGGCAGAGACCGCTCCGTCGTCCACCTCGAGCCCAAGCTCGGCGGCCGGCTCTTCGAGAGCTTTCGCTCGCCCTCGGGGGTAGAGCGCATTCTCGAGACCGGCGTCATCACCACCTGGGACCCGCCGAAGCGCGTGGTCTTCGACTGGCGCGCCGCCAACTTTGCGCCCGACGAGAAGACCGAGGTCGAGGTGCTCTTCGAACCGACCCGCAGCGGCACCCACGTGACCGTCATTCACCGCGGGTGGGCGAAGATCCGCGCCGACCATCCGGCGCGTCACGGCGAAGACATGCGCAAGTTCACGCGCACCCTCGCCGCGTGGTGGGGCGATCTGATGACGTCGTTGCGCATCCGCGTCGAAGGCGACTAGCGCCGAGACCGGTTGAACCGAGCGTCCGATTCGCCCCGAGCCGCGGCGCCGTTTGCCGTCGCCCACACGACATGCTTCTCTTTTCTGGCGATGGCCGCGAGACCGCGCACGACGACGGGCCTCGTCGCCCACCTGATTCGCGCGCAGCTCTCGCGTAGACGATCGCTCTCCCTCGCGGCGGGCGCCGCGGTCGCCGTGATCACCACGGGCGGCGTGCTCCATCTGCGGACGACGCGTCCGGATCGTGTGCGCTGCGACGAGGCCAAGCGCCTGCGCGACGTCGACCGCCCGACGCCGCGCTGCACGCGCGAGGCGTACGGGACGGGCTGGCTGGTGTACTCCGAGCCGCTCGATCGCTGGTGCGTAGAGCTCCACTGCCCGCGCTGCGGAGAGACGTTCACGCGCGCGAGCGACGAGTGGCAACCCATGGTCGATCGCTGCCTCGAGGACGGACGCGGCTGCGGCTAGCAAAGGGTCGGGAACGCCTCGACGAGCGCGCGCCAAGGCGGGCTCTCTTCCTGGCCTGGCTTTCGCTTTCCGACCAGGAGCACGATCTGCTCGCCCCCTTCGTCGTACAGCTCGAGCGCAGTGATGATCCCGTCCGTCGTGGGCTTCCTCACCATCCCCGCCTCGAGCATGGCCACCCT
>JAGQJA010000720.1:317-3351 GCA_020430845.1 Myxococcales bacterium | reverse complement strand
TGTCGAAGGCGGGGATGAACGCGCTCGCGCGGATCCTCGCGCGCGAGCTCGCGGCGCGCGACGTGCGCGTGAACGCGGTGTGCCCCGGGTGGGTGCGCACCGACATGGGCGGCGCGCACGCGAGCCGCGACGTCGAAGAAGGCGCCCGCTCGATCGTGTGGGCCACCACCCCGGGCGCGCACACCGGCGGGTTCTTCCGCGACGGCGTGGCGATCCCCTTCTGAGACGCCCGGCCTCCGCCGGATGCCGTAGCTTCGACGCGTGCCCAGGGCGCGCCGACTCTCCGCGATCGCGATCGTATTCGCGCTCGGCCTCGTCGCGTGCGGGCAGTCGTGCCACAAGAGCCAGCCCTCGAGCGGAGAGGCCGCGTCGCTGGACGCTTCACCCACCGACGCGCGCGCCGGCCCCGCCACGACGTTCGACGCCGCCTCGGAGACGGCGAAGCACACCGTCGAGCTCACCGCCCTCGCCATCACGAGCGGCGGATCACGCCTCCACGTGCTCGCAGACGGCGCGCTCGCCTTCTCCCACGGCACGACCATCGATCGCCTGCGCCGCGGAGGCGCGCGCGAGCGGATCGCGCGCGTGCCTTTCCTCCTCGATCAAGTCGCCGACGAGGCGCCCATCGGCACCGTGGTCGGAGACGTCGAGCGCGGCCTCTTCACGTCGGTGGTCGAGAGCCACTACCCGTCGCACACGAACGCGCGCTCCTTCCGTATCCGCGACGGCCGCGCGACGCGCATCTTGCCGCTCGACGACTTCTACCTCGCCGCGTCTCCGTGGCACGGCGGGCGCGTGCTCGCGCTCCGAGCGAAAGGCGCGGTGCGCTGGGAATTCAACAGCGTGCCGTTCGTCCCGAGCGCCTTCGAGGTGATCGCGGGCGATCCGGCGCCCGTGCCGAAGCTTCCTCCGAAGGCGTTCGTCGAGGGCTTCGCCTCGTTCGCTTCGGGCTCGGTGCTCGCCGCCGTCTCGCTCTACGACGACGGGCTGATCATGCGGCGCGACGCGATCCTGCTCCGGTGGGGCGCGAAGGGCGGTGAGCCCGAGGTGCTCCGGCCGCCGACGGGGCGGCACGCGGTCGTCGAGGCGTTCGCGGCGCGCAGCGAGAGCGACGTCGTGCTCGCGGGCAGCTATCGCGAGGAGGAGCGCGGTGGGCAGTGGCTCGCGCGGTTCGACGGACGGGAATGGACCGTGGAGTCGCCGCCGTACTCCGGCTCCGTCGACGCGATCACGATCGCCGACGACGGCGCGATCTGGGTCGTGTCGAGCGGGATGATGGCGCGCGCGCGCAACGCGCTGTGGGTGCGCGATCCTTCGGCCGACGCCGCGAGCCCGTGGCGCGAGGTGATGGCGCGCCCCGTCCGCGGGCTGACGTTCTCGCGCCCGCCGCCGCGCGTCTCCCTCGCGCGCGAGCTCCGGATCGATCGCCGCGCGACGATGATCGCAGCGCCCGGCACGACGGAGAAGCTCGAGGATTTCGTCCCGGAGCCCGTACAGGTCGTGGCGCACGACGGCGAGGTCTGGGCGATCGGGAGGCTGTCGATCGACGGCGCGGCGGGCAGCGTTCTCCTCCGCAGGAGCGCGCCCAAGGCGCCGCTCGTCGATCTCGCGGACGAAGAGGCGCGCGACGGCGCGGGCGTATCCGAGGCGCCGAAGAAGGACTGCACGTCGCTCTTCGTGATCGGGGGCGCGCCGTCGGAGGCCAACGTCGCCCGCGTCCGCGCGTCGGCCGCGGCCGAGAGGAGCGCCGTCTTCCTCGCGCGCGTCGAGGGCCGTGACGTCCTCGTCAGCCCGGTGACCTCGCGGGAGGATGGCGACGCCCGCGCGACGTCGTGGCGGAGCCTCGGGCTCACCGCCGACGTCCGGTGCGCACGCCCGGCGATCGCGTCGATCGTCTTCGACCCCGACGCGCGCGACGAGTAGGTGACGAATGCCGCAGGTGACCGTGCGCATCTATCGTTCGGACAACGCGGGCGCGACGCGAACGCTGGTTCGCACGCTTCGGGTCGACACGCGATCTGCCAAGCCGCTCACGAGCAGACGCGCGGTCGCGCTGCTACGGCGCGAGGTCCCCGGCTTCGAGCGCGCGGCGGTCATCGCCGTGGCTGGCGGCTGGTGTGCGAAGCGGACGCTTCGGCCCACGGAGGCTTGCGGCTACCACTACGTCTGGGAGGAGGTCGAGATCACGCAGGATGAGGGTCGACCGTAGGCTCGCCCCGGATCGTCGAACCCTGGCGCGTCTCTGTCAGGCCGCGACGTGGCGGCGAAGGACGGAGCGCGCGGCGGACTACCTCGTCGACCTGAGCGACGCCGTGGCCTCCTCTCTCGATCGCCTCGAACAGCGCGTCCGCGTCGGGTAGAGGACAGTCACCTCGGGCGTCTACGTGGACCCCCGCGACCGAGCACTGCGGTAGCCTGGGCCCATGTCCCCTGAGCACGCGCGCGTGATGGCGCGCTACAACCGTTGGATGAACGAGAAGCTCTACGCCGTCGCCGGAGAGCTATCGGACACGGAGCGCAAGGAGGATCGCCGCGCGTTCTTCTCCTCGATCCACGGGACGCTCAACCACCTGCTCCTCGCGGATCGCGTGTGGATGGGGCGCCTCACCGGGGTGGAGCTCCCCGAGGGCGATCTCGGACCCGGCGGGATCCGCGCGCTCGACCAGGAGCTCTACGCCGACTTCGAAGAGCTCCGGCGCGAGCGCGCGAAGACGGACGACGAGATCGAGGCGTACGTCGCGAGTCTCACTCCGGAGGAGCTCGCAGCAACTCTCCGCTTCTTTCGGCGCGGCGTCGTGAACGAGCTTCCCCGCTGGCACGCGGTCGCGCAGATGTTCAATCACCAGACGCACCACCGCGGTCAGGTGACGACGCTCCTCATGCAAGCGGGGCGTGACCCAGGCGTCACCGACCTGATCGCCATGCTGCGGAGCTGAGCCGTCGAGAGCTGCGCCGACCTGCGGACGACCACGAAAGCGAAACGGGCCACGGTGCGCTTCGGCGCAAGGGGGGAGGTTGGTGGGGAGGATTCCGG
>JAGQJA010000720.1:0-172 GCA_020430845.1 Myxococcales bacterium | reverse complement strand
CGCGCTTCGCACGCTCGATCGGCTGCCGCGTCGCAAGGGCTCGCGCACGCTGTCGGTGCGGCCGGATGGCGAAGGGCAGAGCGTTTCGGTCAGCGTCCCGAGGGAAGCGTTCGACCTCTTCCTCGAGATCCTCGGGCAGATGGCGAACGGCAACGCCGTCACCATCGTGCCG
>JAGQJA010000077.1 GCA_020430845.1 Myxococcales bacterium | reverse complement strand
CGGTGGGGGCCAGAGCACACGACGATGACTCTCCGAGCGAGGGTCCGAGCACGATGAGCTACAAAGCACTGACCGTGCCGTCCCAGTTCGGCGGATCATTCCAGTGACAGCGCATCGCCTTACGCGTGTTCAGGCACTTACGAGCCCCCACCCTCGCTTGGACTTGGGGGCGTGGGGCTCGAACGTGGGGGTCGGCGAACGGTTTGTTCGCGATCCAGGTCCGTTGCCTGACGCACAACCCGCGCCTCGCAAGCCTACGTTTTCTTACGTGTAGGTGCGCACGGACGTCTCGCGGCCGACGCCCCCGCAGCACGACCCGCGACCCTACTTGGCGGTGCGGGCGCGGAGCTTCTGGAAGTAGCGACGGCCGATCCCGGACGCGGCGGCCGCGCGCGCGACGTCGCCCCCGTGGCGCGCGAGCAACCGCTCGACGAAGCGCTGATCGAAGGCGTCGAGCACCCGATCGCGCGCCTGCGGGTACGGCAGCCCCGCGTCGACGAACGTGTCGAGCGCCTGCTCGGCCGACGCCGGCGGCGACGCGAGGCTGGGACGCTCGAACAGCTCGTCGGGCATGTCGCCGAGCGCGATGGTGCGCGCGACGACGTTGCGCAGCTCACGCACGTTGCCGGGCCACGGGTCGTCCTCCCACTTGCGCAGCAGCTCTGGGCTCGGGCCGCGCGCGTCGCCGCCGAGCTGACGCCAGAAGGCCTGCGCGAGCACGGCCACGTCGCCCCTTCGGCTGCGGAGCGGCGGCAGCTCGATGCGCGCGACGGCCAGGCGATGAAAGAGGTCGTCCCTGAAGCGCCCCGCCTGCACCTCTCGGTCGAGATCGCGACGCGTGGCGGCGAGCACGCGCACGTCGATGCGGATCCAGCGATCGCCGCCGACCCGCCGGATCTCCATACGCTCGAGCGCGCGCAGCAGCTTGGGCTGCATGGTCGCGTCGAGATCGCCGATCTCGTCGATGAGCAACGTGCCGCCGTGGGCCTGCTCGAAGACGCCGCGACGCGTGGCGACGGCGCCGGTGAACGCGCCGCGCTCGTGACCGAACAGCTCGCTCTCGACGAGCGCCGGCGGCACGGCGGTGCAGTCGAAGACGATGAACGGCCCGGACGCGCGCGGCCCCATCTCGTGGATCGACTCCGCGAGCATCTCCTTGCCGGTGCCGGTCTCGCCCTCGATGACGAGCGGCACGTCGGCGCCCGCGAGCTTCACGCAGAGCGGGTAGAGGCGCCGCATCTCGCGGCTCGCGCCCATCGCCCGACCGAACGCGCTCGCGTCCGTGAGCGGCACGTCGGCGGCGGGCTCGTCCTCGAGGTCGACGCGGAACATCGTGGCGCCGACCCGCAAGAACTCGCCGCCCTGCAGATCGGCCTGGAGGACCTTCACGCGATCGACGAACGTGCCGTTGGTGGAGCCCAGATCGGTGACGCGCAGGTCGACGCCCACACGATCGATCGCGGCGTGGCGGCGGCTCGCCTCGCGGTCCGTGAGCCGCAGCTCGCACGCGGGGCTCGTGCCGATGAGCACCCGCGTAGGCTGGGCCGGGTCGAGCCTGAAGGCGCGGCCGACGTCGGGGCCCGCGGTGACCGTGAGCACGAACGCACACTCGCGCGGCTCACCGCGCGACAGGTCGCGCGCCTGCACCTCGGTCGCGACGGTGTGGCCCGAGCGCTGCGTCATCGAGACGAGAGGGTAGTCGCTGCGCGCGCGGATCGAAAACGCGGATTCAGTCGAAGCGTCGAAATCCCGCCGACGACGAGCCCTTGGGCGCGGGCGCGCCGACGTTCGGCTGGAGCGTGAGCAGGAGCTTCTGGTCGCGGTCGGGCACCACAGACTGGGTGAGAGCGCGGTGACCGGCGCGGCGGAGCACGACCTTGACGGCGCGCTCGCCCCGCGTGAACGGCAGATCGACGGGCGTCTTGCCTCGCGTCTTTCCGGCCACGACCACGCTCGCGCCCGCGGGCCGCGTCTCGAGGCGAACGGTGACGCTCGTCGCCGGCGCGGCCGACGGAGGCGGCTCGGGATCGGGCGGATCGTGCGCGGGGGTCGGCGCGGGCGCGGGGGGCGGCGCGGGATCGGGCCCCGCGGGCGTCGACGCCGCGGCGACGACGGACCCAGACGCCGGCGGGGCGACCGGCGCCGCGACGCCTCGACGGACGAGCACGACGGCCGCCGACGCGAGCGCGGAGAGGGCGAGCAGGGCGATCACGACGCGCGCGGTGCGCGGCTTACGCGGCGGTTCGGCGACGGCAGCGCCGCCCGGGCCGACGTCGGGCCGCGCGACCACGGGCGCGCGCGAGACGTCCGCGAGGGCGGCCATGGCCTCGGCGACGTTGGGCACGATGACGGTGTCGTCGGTCTCGCCCGCGGGCACGTGCGTGATCGCGGCCCCCTCCGAGACCTTGCGGAGCATCTCCTCTTTCTCGGCGATCCGGTCGGCGAACGCGCGGCGCATGAGCGCGGCGAGATCGTCGGCCGGCGAGGCCAGCTCTCGCGCCGCCTCGAGCAGATCGTGACGCATCTCGGCCGCCGTTGCGTATCGGGTGTCGGCGCTCTTCTCGAGCGCACGCAGGCACACCGCCTCGATGGCGCGAGGCACCTTGGGCTCGATGCGCGACGGCGGGAGCACCGGCTCGTCGCAGATCGCGCTCACGGTGCGCGCGTGCCCGTTGCGCTTGAAGAGGCGCCGCGACGTGAGCAGCTCGTACAAGACGATGCCGAGGGCGAAGACGTCGCTCCTGCGGTCGAGCGGCTCGCCCCTCGCCTGCTCGGGCGACATGTAGTCGAGCTTGCCTTTGACGTGCCCCGCCTCGGTCTGCGCCAGCTTGTCTCCCCACTGCGCGATGCCGAAGTCGAGCACCTTCACGTGGCCGTCGTACGTGACCACCAGGTTCTGCGGGGACACGTCGCGGTGCACCACGTTCTGAGGGAGCCCGTCGTCCCCCAAGAGCTCGTGCGCCGCGTGCAGCCCGGCCGCGGCCTCGGCCACGACGTACGCGGCGAGCATCGGATCGAGCGCCTCGCCCCTCGCCACGAGGCGGCGCTGCACGCCCGACGCGCTCTCGCCCGGCACGTACTCCATCACCAAGAACAGCTCGTCGCCCTCGTGCCCCAGCTCGTGCACCTGGATCACGTTCGGGTGCTGGATGCTCGCGATGACGCGCGCCTCGTCGAGGAACATCTTCTCGAACGACGGCAGCTTGGCGTACTGGCGCAGCAGTCGCTTGATGACCACCGCCCGCTTGAAGCCGCTCGGACCCGTGAGGCGCCCCAGCAAGATCTCGCCCATGCCTCCGGTCGCGAGCATCGCGAGCACCTCGTAGCGACCGATCGCCCCGGGCAGCATCGGGCAGAAGCTACCACGCCCAGGCCGGCTCGCGGCGCGTGCTACGATGCTCGTGGCTCATGGTGGGCGCGCTCGGCTGCGTGATCGTATCGCTCGCCCTCGCCGCGGATCCTGCGGAGGGCTCGCAGAGCCGCGCCCTCGATCTGTTCGAGCAGAGCGCGGTCGCGTACCGCGAGGGCCGGTTCGACGACGCGATCGCGCTGCTCCGCGAGGCGCGCGCGCTCAAGCCCGAGCCGGTGCTCCTCTACAACCTCGGTCGCGCGTACGAGGCCGCCGGGCGTCGTCGCGAGGCCGCCGAGGCCTACACGCAGTACCTCGCCGAGGAGCCCCAAGCGCGCGATCGGGGCTCGCTCGAGGGACGCATCGCCACGCTGCGCCGCGAAGAAGAGGAGCGAGAGGCGCTCCTGCGCGCGTCGAAGGAGCCGGAGCGCGCGCCGGCAGAGCCCGCGCCCATCGGTCCCCTGCCCTTCGTGGTCGCCGGCGTCGGGCTCGCCACCATCGGCGCAGGCGTGGGCCTCGGCGTCTACGCCCAGTCGCGCGCAGACGCGGCGGCGACCGAGCCCGTCCAGACCACGGCGGTCGACGTGCACGACGGCGCGCGCGGGCTCGCGACGGCGGCCAACGTGGTGCTGGTCGCCGGCGCGGCGCTCGCGATCGTCGGCGCGACGTGGATCGGTGTGCGATGGCTCGGGCCGTCACAGAAGGCCCTGTCGCGCGGGAGGCTCGTGTGGGAGTGGCCGTGACGGCGCGCGTCCGCGGCGGGGCGATCGGGGCGATCGGGGCGACCCTCGCGCTGGCCTCGTGCGCCGTGACGGGCCTCGACATCACCGGCAAGGCGTGCCCGTGCGTCGACGGGTACGTCTGCGACGTCGCGACGAGCACGTGCATCATCCCGGGCACGCTGTCGAACGCCGACGCGGGCGGAGACGTGACGCCCATACCTGCGGCGCGCATCATGGTGTCGAAGCTGCGCGCCGCCTGGACGACGGCCAACAGCGTCCACTGGCGCTGGGACGTCGCGGGCGATCCCGCCGACTTCGCGCGATACGAGATCGTCACCGGCCCCACCGAGGCGATCGTGCGCGGTCGAGCGCCCGGATCGCGGGTGTGGCGGCCGATCGACAACTCCGAGCTCGGCAACATGCGCGGCCTCGACCGCACGCTCAACGGCGACCCCTTCGACCCGTTCACGACGACCGACGAGCACGCCGAGGACACGACGCTCTTCGCGCAGGTGAGCGCGTTCGACACGGCGGGCGCGGCGACCACCACCGACGTCGTGGAGGCCAAGACGACCAAGCCCAAGGGCAACATCGTCATCTTCTCCGACGGCGACATGGCCGGCAGCTCGACGCCCGGCGCGTTCTCGCGCTCGACCGACCGCCCCTACCGCGGCACGCACTGCTACGCGCTGAAGGTCGGGTGCGGCGCCGAGCCCTCCTGCTACCAGAAGCCCGAGCGCTCCAAGATCGCCGTCAACGCGTCGGCCATGACGCAAGGCGCGTTCTCCGACGCCTTCCTCGAGTTCGCCGTCGCGGGCGACTCGGCCGTGCCCAACTTCTACTCCGACGTCCTGCTGCAGCTCGGCAACGACACCTGCTCGGGCGGCGCCAACGCGTGCCGGTACCGGTGGGAGGGCTGGACGTTCTCGGGCCCCGACCGCTGGCGCCTGGTGCAGGTGCCCCTGCGCGTGCTCCGCAAGCTGTCCGACAACAAGGACATGACGTGGGCCGACTTCGAGGCGGCCAAAGAGATGCTCCACGCCATCGCCTTCCGCGGCACGTGGGCCGGCAACTCGACGGCGCGCTTCGACGAGATCCGCATCCGCTTCTGAGCGACGCGCGACCGGATCCCGCGACCCTCACGATCCGCCCACAGCGGAACGAGGGCTCACCCAACCAATTGAAATTACTCAAAAGATACTTGGCCCCACATGTGCACTTGTGTGGGACATGCCGACCCGCAGCACCGCAGCCCTCCTCACCACGACCCTCATCGCCGCGCTCTCCGTCGCCGCGTGCTCCTCTGCGCAGACCGACGACGTCGCGTCTCAAGAAGGCGCGTACAGCGCGTACGATCCTTCGGCCGCCGCGGCCGACGCGGGCAGCGGCGAAGGTGGCGCCGCCGCGACGTGGGCCGCCGAGGCGCCTGGCATCGAGCTCGACGCGAAGGGCTTCCCCAAGAACAAGTACATCGGCGGTCACTCGTTCAGCGGGTGCGAATACTGGCCGTACGCGGTGAGCGCGAGCCCCTACCCGGATCACATCCAGTGGGGGTGCACGTCAGGCAGCGACGAGGCCCAGCTGTGCATGGCGGCCGGCATGCGCCGCTTGGCGGTCATCCTCTCCGACCCGCCGCCGCAGCTCGCGCAGGTGAAGCAGAAGTACGGCATCTCGAGCTTCTTCAACTGGAACAACGACTACTACGGCGCGCCCCCCGACCGCCGCGGCTCGGAGCGCATCTGGCTCTACAACGGCAGCCTCATCAAGTGGATGAGCGCGACCAACCGCGACGGCACCTGCAAGCTGCCCGAGCGCGCCGACCTCGAGCGCTTCCTCGACAAGTGCCTGACCGGCGACGCGACGCGCCCGGGTTGCTGATCCGCAGCGCCCGATTCGCGCAGACCGTTCGCCAGCGCGCCGAGAGCGGTGTGCTAGACCGACGCCCATGTCTCGCCGCCGCGCCCTCGCCGCCTGCGCCGCGCTCTGCCTGAGCGCGTCCTCGGCCTACGGCTGCAGCGGCGACGCAGACCTCGCCCCCCTCGAAGACGCCGCCGCCGCCGACGACGGCGCCACCCCCAACCCGAGCAACACCGCAGACGCAAACGCAGACGCAGACGCAGACGCAAGCGCAAGCGCAGACGCAAACGCAAACGCAGACGCAAACGCAAACGCAGACGCAAGCGCAGACGCAGGCCCGCTGGACCCGACCTACGTCCACTACGACATCAACCACGTCCTCTCGACGGGACAGAGCAACTGCGTGGCCAACAAGGGCGACAACGCGCAGATCGTCCTGTCGACCGCGCAGCCGTACGACAACGTGATGTTCGACGTGGGCGTCATGACCGCGGCGCAGTGCAACGGCGACGGGTGCCGCCAGTACCAGACGCCCGCGACCTTCTCGCCGCTCGTCGAGGGCGACAAGTTCTTCGCGTACGGCGTCGAGACGATGTCGAGCGGCCTCGCCAACCTCGTGGCGATGCAGTCGCGCGACGTCTACCTCGCCGGCCGACCCGCGGGCACGAACAGCCACGACGTGCTCGTGAGCCTCCACGGTCGCAGCGGTAACGTCTACCGGTGCCTACGCAAGGGCGGCTGCCCCGAGTGGTGGCCCGTCGCGCAGTTCAACTACATCTGGCCCTTCGACGAGGCGATGCGGCAGGTCGCGGACGCGATGGCCCTCGCCGCCGCCTCGGGCAAGTCGTACGTCGTGCGCGCGGCCACTACGATCCACGGCGAGTCGAACCACTATTACAAGGAGGGGAACGTCTACACGTACGACTTCCCGCTCCGCGGCACCGACGGCACCCCGAACAAGATCGCTTCGTATCGCGACGCGCTCCTCGAGTGGCAAGCCGACCTCGACGCGGGCGTGAAGGCGATCACGGGGCAAGCGATCGACGTCCCGCTCTTCTACTCGCAGATCAGCGGATGGAACGATCGCGCCTACAGCCGCATCCCGCAGGACCAGCTGCAGGCGCACGTGGACGCGCCGGGGAAGGCCGTCCTCGTGGGGCCCGCGTACATGATCCCCTTCGCCGCCGATTGCCTGCACTTTACATGGGAAGGCCAGCGGCGACTGGGCGAGTACTTCGCCAAGGCGTACGCGCGCGTCGTGCTCGCGGGCAAGGCCTGGGAGCCCCTGCGTCCCCGAGAGATCTCGCTCGCGGGCAACGTCGTGACCGTGACCTACCACGTGCCCTCACCGCCGCTCGTGCTCGACACGGCGCGCGTGACCGATCCGGGGCACCACGGCTTCGAGCTCGTCGACGACAGCGGCGCCACGCCCGCGATCACGAGCGTCGCGCTCGCGGGCCCCGACGCCGTGGCGATCACGCTCTCGGCGGCCCCCGCGCCCGGCGCGGCCAAGCGCCTGCGCTACGCGATGCGGCAGGTGACGGGGACGTGCCCGGGCCCGACGCAGGGCGCGCGGGGCAACCTGCGCGACTCGGACGACACGCCGTCGCGGCACGGCTACGACCTCCACAACTGGGGCGTGCAGTTCGACCTGCCCATCCCGTGAGCCGCCGCCCGACGCGCTCTAGGAACGCGGCCGCGCTCGTCGTACCATCGGCCCCATGAAGATCCGCGCTTGGACCACGGCGACCGCGCTCGCGCTCGCCGCGATCTCGACCGGCACGCCCGCCCAGGCCGAGGACGAGACCCTCGGCCGCAAGCTCTTCGACGAGGGCGTGGCGCTGATGAACAAGGGCGACTACGCCAAGGGCTGCCCCAAGCTCGAGGAGAGCTACCAGGCGTTCAGCGGCATCGGCACGCGCGGCAAGCTCGCCGAGTGTTACGAGAAGTGGGGCAAGCTCGCCACCGCGTGGGCGCTCTACAAAGACGTCGCCGATCTCGCCAAGGACGCAAAAGACAAGGTCCGCGCCGACGTCGCGCGAGAACGCGCCATCGCGCTCGAGCCCAAGCTCGCTCACCTGAGCGTGCTCGTGCCGCCCGCGGCGCGCGCGCCGGGCCTCACCGTCAGCAAGAACGGCGTCGCGATCGACCCGCGCACGTTCGGCTCGGCCGTCCCCGTCGACGCGGGCAAGTACACCATTCGCGCCATCGCCCCCGGTCGCAAGCCGTTCGTGGCCGAGGTCACGCTCGCCGACGGCGCGTTCGCGCAGACCGAGGTCGTGCTCGCGATGGACGCGCAGGTCGCGCCTCCTCCGACCCCGCCCGTGATCCCGATCGAGCCGCCGCGCGACGAACGCTCCGGCGGCGGATGGCAGAAGCCCACGGGCCTCGTGGTGGGCGGCGCCGGGCTCGTCGTCGCCGTCGTCGGCGGCGCCATCGGCCTCAGCGCCAAGAGCACGTACGACGAGGCGTTCGACAGCGGCGCGTGCGACGCGGGGACGAAGCTCTGCTCACAGGCGGGTCAGGATTCGGTCGACTCGGCGCGCTCGAAGGCGGGGCTCTCGACGGGCCTCGTCATCGGGGGGCTCGCGCTCACCGGCCTCGGCGCCGTGCTCATCTTGACGGCGCCGAGCCAGAAGACCGGCCTACGCCTCGCGCCCACGATGACGGCGGGCGGCGGCGGCCTCGTGCTCGGCGGCACGCTCTGACGCACAGGCGCATACGCGCCGACGACGGCCACGGGCACGCGTAGCGCCGGCTCAGGGCCAGAGCCGCAGCACGACCGCGCCCGCGTTCGACACGTTGCCGGCAGCGAGGATGCGCCCGTCGCGCTGCGCGGCGATCGCGAAGAGCGAGAAGCGGAAGTTGTCGGGCGACGACGGGTCGGCGAAGACCGCGGTGCCGCCGTCTCCGAAGACCTTGTCGGGCCCGCCGTCGCCCAGGATGCGGTCGACGAGACCGGCGCCGTTGATGCCGCCGTTGGCGTGCCCGGCCGCGAGCAGCGTGCCTGAAAGCCCAGCAGTTACGCCGTGATACTGGCCGCCGGGCAACGTCTTGACGACGCCGGAGAAGATCTGCGTCCCGGTCGCCGACGCGCGCGCGGCGGTGAGCTGGTTGGCGGCCGTGCCCTCGCCGACCGCGACGAGCGACCCGTCGGTGAGACGGGCGTAGCCGTTGGCCTTGACGCTCCCGCCGACCTTGGACACGCCGCCCACGCCGAAGGCCGGATCGACCGCGCCGTTGACCCCTCGCTTGACGAGGAGAAACGCGTTCGTGTCGAGGTCGGTTCCGCCCGCGACGACCGACCCGTTGGCCTCGACGCTCACGCCGACGAAGCGCGACTTGGGCAGGACGACGCCGCCGCCGGCGAAGCCCGCGTCGAGCTGACCGGCCGACGTGAGGCGGATCATGAGGGCGCTGTCGCTGCCGACCTCGGTGCGCGAGCCCACGACGACGATCGCGCCGCTCGGCTGGAGCGCCACGCCGTAGCCCTCGGAGCCGGTAGGCGCCGCCGCGTTGGGCATGCGGAACGTGCCGCCCGTGCCGAACGTCGTGTCGAGCACGCCGCTCGTCTTGAAGCGCATCACCGTGAGCTGCGAGATGAGCCCCGCGCCGCCCGGCTTGGAGGTGCCGACGCACACGACGTTGCCCGCCCCGTCGAGCGCGAAGCCCCGCAGCTCGCCGTCGTTGGGCAGGCCCGTGACGGCCGCGTTGAAGGCGGCGTCGAGCGCGCCCGCCGCGGTGAAGCGACGCAGCAGCCACCCCGAGGGCGGGAACGCGCCGCCGAGCGAGCCGAAGCCGCCCGCGAGCACCTTGCCGTCGGGCTGCGCAAAGACCGCGAGGAACGTAGAGCCGTTGCCGCGCGCGCCGTCGGCCGCCACGCCGTCGCGGTCGAAGGTCTCGTCGAGCGAGCCGGGCGCCGCCGTGACCGTGACCGTGAAGGACGCGACCCCGATCTCGGCGCCGGGGTCGACGCTCACCACGGCCGACCCGAGGGCCGCGACCGCGCTCGCGGTGAGCTTGATCGTGGCCTTGCTCGCGCCGTCGGCGATCTGCGTGTCGCCCGACGCCGTGACGCCCGCGGGCAGTCCCTTGACGGTGAACGGCACGGCGCCGGTGCGCGCGCCGCGCGCGAGCGTGAGCTCGACGTCGACCGACTGTCCCCGCTGCAGGAGCGCCGGATCGGGCGCGATCGCGAGCGACGAGGCCGGCGCGTCGACGCCCGCCTCGGTCACCGTCGGGCTGTCGGGCGTGGAGGCCTCGGGGACCGCGCCGTCGACGTCGTCGCCGCGGACCGACGTGTCCTCGAAGCCGAGAAGCGCCGCGCACCCGGCGAGGGCGACCGAAGCGAGCACGAAAAGATATGTGCGCACACGTCCCATCTCTCCGATCTTACCTACCACGGCTGAGGCTGATATGAATGTGGCATGCGTCCCCGCCGACTCGCTTTTTTCGCCGCTTCTGCCGCGTTCGCTGTCGCCGTCCTCACCGCGCCCCTCGAGGGGACGGCGTGGGCCGAGCCGACCGAGGCCGACATCGCCCAGGCGCGACAGCTCGGACAGCAAGCCCAAGAGGCCTTCGACGCGGGCAACTTCGCCGACTCCGAGAAGAAGTGGGCCGCCGCGCAGAAGCTCTACTCCGTCGCGCCCACGCTGACGCTCGGCCTCGCGCGCACGCAGGTCAAGCTCGGCAAGCTCGTCGCCGCGCAAGAGAACTACAACAAGATCATCCGCGAGTGGGGCGACAACCCGAGCCCGCCGCCGGCGTTCAAAGAGGCGCTCGACGCCGCGCGCGCCGAGGTGGGCGCGGTCTCCGCGCGCGTCGCCAACGTGACGATCTCCGTCGAGGGCGCGCCGCCCAACGCCAAGGTCACGATCGACGGCGACAGCATCCCCAACGCGGCGCTCGGCCTCGGTCGTCCCGTCGACCCGGGGCAGCACGTCGTCAAGGCGGTCGCCGACGGCTACCTGCCCGCCGAGGTGAGCTTCACCGTCGCCGAGGCCGGCAAGGCCGAGGCCA
Organism: Myxococcales bacterium; assembly: GCA_020430845.1. Taxonomy (GTDB): domain Bacteria; phylum Myxococcota_A; class Polyangia; order Polyangiales; family Polyangiaceae; genus Labilithrix. The sequence continues at coordinate 15,641 of JAGQJA010000077.1, read as the reverse complement.
AGCTCAAGATGGAGAAGGACCCGAACGCGGTCGTCACGCCGCCGCCGCAAGGCCCGGGCGACACGCTCCCCCCGCCTGGCGGCGACGACCGGCGCGGCGGCGGGTCCAACAAGACGCTCGCGTACGCGGCGTTCGGCGTCGGCGGCGTGGGCTTGGTGCTCGGCACGATCACCGGGCTCGTGGCGATCGGCAAGAAGAGCGACCTCAACTCGATGTGCACCGACGGCCGCTGCCCGCCGAGCGCGCAGGACACGGTCGACAGCTACAACACGATGGGGACCCTCTCGACCGTCGGGTTCATCGTCGGCGGCGTGGGCATCGCGGCCGGGGCCGTGCTCTGGCTCACCGCGCCCAAGTCGACCGGCGCGCTCGCGCCCACGACCAAGACGGCCAAGAGCGATCGCTGGATCACGCCGTACGTCGGGCCGGGCTCGGCGGGCGTCACCGGGCGGTTCTGATCCAGGCCGCGGACGCGGCGCGCTCGCGATCGCGCTCCGCGACTATTCCGCCTCGACGCGGAGCGTGCTACTCCGGCGCGCCATGCACGACGTCCTCGTGGTGCGCCGCGTGCGCGCGATCGATCCCAAGGGGGAGCTCGACGCCGTCGTCGATCTGGTGATCGAGCGAGGCCGCTTCACGCGCGTGGGCAAGGACGCCGCGCGCGACATCCCCGCGAGCGATCGTGTGCGCGTCATCGACGGCGACGGTCAGTGGGCCTTCCCCGGCCTCGTGGACCTGCACGCGCACCTGCGCGAGCCTGGCCAAGAGTACAAAGAAGACATCCGCAGCGGCCTCGCCGCCGCCGCGGCGGGCGGGTTCACCGACGTCTGCGTGATGCCCAACACCAAGCCCGTCAACGACACGCGCGCCATCACCGAGATGCTCGTCGGCAAGGCGCGCGACATCGGCGGCTCTCGCCTGCACCCCATCGCCGCCATCACCATGGGCCAGCGCGGCGAGGAGCTCACCGAGATGGCCGATCTCAAAGACGCCGGCGCGGTGGGCGTGAGCGACGACGGTCGCTGCGTCACGTCGAGCGTCGTCATGCGGCGCGCGCTCGAGTACGCGCACACGTTCGACCTGCCCGTCATCCAGCACGCCGAGGACCACGCCCTCACCGAAGGCGCGTCGATGCACGAGGGCGAGGTCGCGACGCGCCTCGGGCTCGGCGGCTGGCCGGCCGTCGCCGAGGACGTCATCGTCGCGCGAGACGTGCTCCTCGCCGAGCACGTCGGCGCCAAGTACCACCTCGCCCACGTCTCGACGCGCGGCGCGGCGCGCATCCTCGCCGAGGCCAAGTCCCGCGGCGTGCGCGCCACGGCCGAGGTCACGCCCCACCACCTGCTCCTCACGCACGAGCGCGTCATCGGCTACGACACCGCGTGCAAGGTCAACCCGCCCCTGCGCGAAGAGGCCGACGTGGCCGCGCTCCGCAAGGCGCTCGCCGACGGGACCATCGACTGCATCGCCACCGACCACGCGCCGCACAGCGTGCTCGAGAAGGAGTGCACGTTCAAAGAGGCCTCGCCCGGGATGATCGGACTCGAGCTCTGCGTGCCGCTGCTCCTCGGGCTCGTGCGCGACGGAGAGCTGCCGCTCGCGCGCGTGGTCGAGGCCTTGTCGCAGGCGCCGGCCAAGATCGCGGGGCTCGACGTCCCGCGCCTGGCGGAGGGCGCGCGCGCCGACTTCACGCTCGTCGACCCAGAGCACGCGTGGACCATCGCGCCCGAGCGCCTGCGCTCGAAGAGCCACAACACGCCCTTCATGGGGCAGACCGTGCGCGGGCTCGTCACGGCCACCGTCGTCCACGGCGACGTCGTCTTCGAGGGGGCGCGATGAGCGACGCGACCAAGGCCGAGCACGCGCTCCTCGTCCTCGCCGACGGCACCACGTTCGAGGGCCGCCCGTTCGGCGCGCGCGTCGCCGTCGCCGGCGAGGCCGTCTTCACCACGGCGATGACCGGCTACCAAGAGGTCCTCACAGACCCTTCGTACACCGGGCAGCTCGTCACGATGACGAGCCCGCAGATCGGCAACACCGGCGTCAACGCCGACGACGCCGAGTCGATCGACGGCCGCCCGCACGTCGCGGGGTTCATCGTGCGCGAGCTCAGCCCCGTCGCGTCGTGCTGGCGGTCCGAAGAGACGCTCGACGCGTACCTCGCGCGGCACGGCGTCCCCGGCATCGCCGAGGTCGACACACGCCGCCTCACGCGCCACCTGCGCGATCACGGCGCGCAGAACGCGGCCATCGGCACGGGCTCTCGCGACGAGCTTCTCGCGATCGCCCGCAGCGCGCCCAGCATGGTCGGCCTCGACCTCGTGGCGCGTGTCACGCCCAAGGAGCCCTACACGTTCGCCGAGGGGCGCGGCGCGTGGCGTCCGGCGGGCGAGGCCGCGCGTGAGGCCAAGCACCACGTCGTCGCCGTCGACTACGGCGTGAAGAAGAACATCCTGCGGTGCCTCGTCGACGCTGGGTGCAAGGTCACGGTCGTGCCGGCCAAGACGACCGCCGCCGAGATCCTCGCGCTCTCGCCCGACGGCGTGTTCCTCTCCAACGGCCCGGGCGATCCCGCGGCGGTGTCGTACGCGGTCGACACGCTCCGTCAGCTGCTCGGCAAGAAGCCCATCTTCGGCATCTGCCTCGGCCACCAGCTCCTGTCGATCGCGCTCGGCGCCAAGACCTTCAAGCTCAAGTTCGGCCATCGCGGCGTCAACCAGCCCGTCAAGGACCTCGCCACGGGCCGCGTCGAGATCACCACGCAGAACCACGGCTTCTGCGTCGACCTCGACACGCTGCCGGCCGGCGTCGTGCCCACGCACGTGCACCTCAACGACGGGACGAGCGAAGGCATCCGCGCCGACGCCGTCCGCGCGTTCAGCGTGCAACACCACCCCGAGGCCGCCGGCGGGCCGCACGACTCCATGTATCTCTTCGATCGCTTTACAGCGATGATGAAATAATCCGTTCTGGCGAGAATCCAGTAGCGGGTGTACCGCGATGTGGCATATGCAGTCTGGTCCGCATCGGGTCAGCTGCTAGACCTAGGGCCCTCGTCATGTCGCGCCGTAACCTCCGCACCGTCTTCGTCCTCGCCTGCGCGGCGGCCGCGCTCGCCGCGTGCACGGCCGAGACGACCGCCAAGAAGAAGAAGTCTCCGGTCAACCCCGACGAGTTCGGCTTCGACGACGACTTCTTCGGCGAAGAGGAGCAGCCGCTCAACCCCGACCTCGTCAACTCCGACTCGGGCGCGTTCGGCGCGGGAAGCCGCCCCGCGACCGACAAGGACGGCGGCGGCGGCGGACGCTCCGACGCGGGCGCGCCGCTGCTCGACGGCGGCGCCGACGGCGCGACGGTCAAGACGTTCTGCGCCGGGCCGCTCAAGGCCGGCGATCTCGCGGTCGTCGAGATCATGATCAGCTCGCGGGCGGGCTCGGGAGACGACGGCGAGTGGGTCGAGATCCAGAGCACGCGCGACTGCTGGCTCGACCTCAAGGGCCTGACCATCGAGTCCCCGCGCGGCCAGGCCGCCCCCGACATCGCCAGGATCACCACCGACTTCGAGCTCGCGCCGAACGACACGTTCGTCGTCGCCGACTCGCTCGACCCGGCCAAGAACCACAACATCCCCGGTCGCGTGATCGCGTTCGGCAACACCGACGTGCTCAAGAACGACGGCGACACGATCGTCATCAAGAGCGCCGCCGGCGTCGCCATCGACACGCTCACCTACCCCGCGTTCAACAACCTCACGCCCGGCCGCGCCCTGAGCTTCCCGGTGGACTGCGCCTGGAGCGACCGCTCGAGCTGGCCGCGATGGAGCCTCACGTTCTACGAGTGGCGCCCGGGCTTCAAGGGCACGCCCAACACCGACAACGACGACGTCGCGTGTTTCTGAGGGCGCGCGCTGGCCTCCATGGCCGCGCCGTGTAACAAGGCCGCCACGTTGCGTACCCCGAAGAAGAAGACCAAGAAGACGATCCACTTCGTCAGCCTCGGCTGCCCCAAGAACCGCGTCGACACCGAGGTCATGCTCGGCGTCGCCGACAAGGGCGGCTGGGCGCTCGTCGACGATCCGACCGAGGCGAGCATCGTCGTGGTCAATACGTGCGGCTTCATCGGCGAGGCCAAGCGCGAGTCGATCGAGACGATCTTCGAGCTGTCGACGCTCAAGAAGACGGGCGGCCTCGAGAAGCTCGTGGTCGCGGGGTGCCTGTCGCAGCGCTACCCGACGGAGCTCTCGTCGCAGATGCCCGAGGTCGACCACTTCTTGGGCTCGAGCGACATGCTCCGCCTCGGAGAGGTGCTCGGCGGTAAGGCCGACCGCATGCTCGTGGGCAACCCCGCCGACTGGGTCATCCGCGCCACCGACCCGCGCGTCATCACCGGCCCGCGGGCGAGCGCCTACGTCAAGCTCGCCGAGGGCTGCAACCGCAAGTGCGCGTTCTGCACCATCCCCCAGTTCCGCGGCAAGCAGCGCTCGCGCTCGGTCGACGACGTCGTGCGCGAGGTCGAGCAGCTCGCGGCGGGCGGCGTCAAAGAGATCAACCTCGTGTCCCAGGACACGGTGTCGTACGGGCGCGATCTCCCCAAGGACGAGCGGGAGCCGCTCGCCGATCTGCTCGAGCGCGTCGCCGACGTGAAGGGCGTGCGCTGGGCGCGGCTCTTCTACCTCTACCCCGAGAAGCTCGACGACCGCCTGCTCGAGCTCGTCGCCCAGCACCCGCGCGTCGCGAAGTACGTCGACATGCCGCTGCAGCACGCGGCCGACGCGATGCTCAAGCGCATGCGGCGCGGCCACGGCATCGATCGCCAGCGGCAGGTGGTCGAGCGGGTGCGTCGCATGATCCCCGGCGTGACGTTCCGCACCGCGTTCATCGTGGGCCACCCGGGCGAGACCGACGAAGAGTTCGACGAGCTCTGCGCGTTCGTGCGCTGGGCCGAGTTCGAGCGCGTGGGCGTCTTTCGTTATTCGGACGAAGAGACCTGCGCGAGCCACGAGCTCGACGGCAAGGTGCGCGCGCTCACCACGGCCAACCGCTACCGCCGGCTCATGTCGCTCCAGCGCAAGATCTCGCGCAAGAAGAACCAGGCGCTCGTGGGCCAGGAGCTCGACGTGCTCGTCGAGGGGCCGAGCGAGGAGCACGACTTCGTGATGGCCGGTCGCCACGAGGGCCAGGCGCCCGAGGTCGACGGAAAGGTGTTCCTCTCGGTCGACGATCGCGCCGACTTCGACTCGAACATCCAGGCCGGACAGCTGCGCAAGGCGCGCGTCACGCAGGCGAGCGACTACGACCTCGTCGCCACCGTCATCGACCCGCCGCCCAAGGGCGCGCGCAAGGCCAAGGTGTCGCTGCGCGTGCTCGGCGCCGGCGCCTGAGCGTCAGCGCACCTGCACCGTGACGGGCGGCGAGCGCGTCGACTCGTACTCCTGGAACACGTCGAGCACGTCGCCAGGGCGGGCCAACACCTCGAGCTGCCACGAGCCCGTCTCGTCGGCGAACGTGCCGGACACGCGCTCGTTGCGCGCCAGCTCCGGGTTCTGGTTGAGGACGATGACGAGCGCGTTGGGCTGCACGCCGCCCGCGCTGGCGAGCGTGACGGTGCCCGGCGCCGTCCCGGCCGAGATCGTGGGGGCCGTGGGAGGCGGCAGCGGCAGCGTGGGGCTGGTGCACCCGACGAGCGTCGCGGCGGCGCCCACGGCGCACGCACCGATCAGCCAACGTCTCGTGAGCCCGCGTGCCATGACCAACTTTGTAGCATACCGGCGTTGCGACACCAGCGGGGCAATGTCATTCTTTTCGCTGTGTTAGCCAACACAGTTGGCACTCTTGCCCGCGCTCGGCGGGCGCGCGCGACGGGTCGGGATCGAGCAGGCCCAGCCCAGATCGCCCTTCCCTCGCCCCGCGGGGAGTGCGATTTGCTCGGAGGGTCAGGCGGCACGAATCGATGAGCATCCTCGCGCGTTCGATCGCTGTGCATCCGTGGCTCCGCCCGCTCCCGTTCGCGCTCGCGCTCTCGGTGGCGGGGGCGTGCGCCGCGCGCAGCGACGTCGACGGCGCGCCGGCGAGCGGGGCCGAGGCGCTCGCGAAGGCCATCGCCGCGCGGGGGCTCGCCGCGACCGCCGAGGACGTCACGTGGCTCGAGGGCCCGTCGGGCGTCGTGGGCACGATCACCGGCGCCCGCCGCAACGCGCTCGTGCGGGCCGCGGCCGACGGCGAGCCGGCCGACCTCTACCTCGTGGGCGCGCGTGTGTCGCCCGAGGGACAGGTGCTCGACGTCGACGACCCGATCGACCTCACCAAGACGAGCGGCGTCGACGAGGGGCGGCCGCTGCTGCGCGGGGACATCGCCGCGTACGTCACGTCGCTCGACGGCGCGCCGACCGCCGTGCACGTCCTCGACTTCGGCGGCTACCCCGCCGCGGCGTACAAGGACCTCTCGCGCGTCGAGCGCGCGCAGACGCGCATCACGCACGCGCAGACCACAGGGCAGTCGCGCGGCGTCGTGCACCACAGCTTCACGCTCGACCCGGCGCCCACGCGCGTGACGCTCGCGTTCGACGACGACGGCATGCTCGAGGTGCGCGGAGACGGCGCGACGCAGGTGATCGACCCGAGGCGCGCGGTCGTGGTGTCGGGCGCGGGCGTACGCGTCACCGAGGGTCTGCTCGCCAAGCCGCCGGGCCTCTCGGCGTGGGCCTCCGACCGACTCCGCGGCGCGTCGTGGTTCGGCGACGACAAGAACCAGCTGCTCAAGATGGCCGTCTTCACGGCCATGGAGTGGGTCAAGACGACCAAGAGCCGCGTCACGGGCGACACCGGCGAGAAGGACGTCGCGTCGGACCTGGGCTCGCTCACGGCCGCCGCGCCGCCGCCCACGTTCCGCGACCCGGAGGTGGGCTGGCCGCCCGAGCCCATCGAGCCGGTCATCAAGCCGTCGCTCAAGGGCGAGGGGCAGTGGATCGCGCTCTCGAACGATCCCTTCATCCACGACGCGCTCACGGGAGACGCGGCCGCGCCGTTCATGACGACGTTCGTGCGCACCGACAAGAACGCGCAGCACACCCGCATCTACGTCACGATGTGGGACCCGCGCGTCGTCGAGCTCCACATGGAGGCCGGCACCGTCGAGCCGACCAGCGCCACGGGCGAGCCCGGCCCCGGCATCGTCCCGCGCACGCCCGAGGTGTTCTCGCGCCTCGTCGCCGGCTTCAACGGAGGCTTCCAGGCGACCCACGGCGAGTACGGCATGCAGGCCAACGGCGTGCTCTATCTGCCGCCCAAGCCCTACGCCGCGACCGTGATGCAGCTGCGCGACGGGTCGACGGCGTTCGGCAGCTGGCCCGGGCCGGGCGTGGTCAAGGGCGCCGACGGCACCGAGAAGCCGGCGACGATGGCGCCGGGGCCCTGGTCGAGCGTCCCCGCGGAGGTGCTGAGCTTTCGCCAGAACATGACGGCGCTCATCGAGAACGGGAAGTTCAACCCGCGAGGGCGCACGTGGTGGGGCGGCGTGCCGCCGGGGTGGAAGGACGCCGTGCACACCACGCGCAGCGGCATCTGCCTGACCAAAGAGGGCTGGGTCGCCTACTTCTTCGGCAACGACATCAGCGCCGAGCCGCTCGCCAAGGGCATGCTCGCCGCGCGCTGCACGTACGGCATCCACCTCGACATGAACCCGGGCCTCGTGGGCTTCGAGTTCTATCACGTCGAGCCTGCGTCGACGTTCACGCCGCTCTCGCGCCCGCTGCAGAACGACTGGGAGTACGAGGGCGGCATGAAGGACCTGCCCGACCTGCGCTACCGCGCGCGGCGCATGATCAAGTCGATGGGGCACATGTTCTTCCCGCGGTACGTCCAGCGCGACGCGCGCGACTTCTTCTACCTCACCGCGCGCAACGTGCTGCCCGGGGCGCCGCTGCCGTCGCGCGACGGCAAGGCCGCGTGGCGCGTCAAGGGCCTGCCGCAGCACGGGTTCCCGTACGCGCTCGCCGTGGGTGACACGAGCTTCGCGGCCGACGGCGCGCCGCCCGTCGCGATGAAGGTGCTCAAGCTCGACCCGCGCATGTTCCACATCGCCCGAGACGGCGACGACGCGCCGACCGTGTGCGTGCTCGGCGGAGCGGGTCGCCGCGACGCAGGCAGCCCCAAGCAGCCCGACGCGGCGAGGTCCATCTGGCTCACCGCGCACACGCTGACGATGGGGCGCGCGGCGCCGACCGAGAGCTCACGCGCGATCGCGCAGGTCGTCGAAGGCACCAACGCGCGCGCGCGCGGTGCGGCGGGCATCGCCGACGCCGACGGGATGCTCCTCTGGGTCGAGCTGCCGGCCGAGGTGCCGTCGAGCGGCGCGGCGTCCGCGGCCATGCTCGCGCTCCTCGAGCGGGCGGGCTGCTCGAGCCGTGGGCTCTTGCCCGACGGCGCGCGCGCGTACCCCGGCGGCGCGCTCGACATCGGGCTCGCGCCCGCTCGCGCCGAGGGCGTGCGCCTCGCGCGATCTCCCGGGCCCGGCGGGCGGCCCTACTTCGAGTCGACCGAGATCGTCGGGCCGTCGGTGTGGCACCCGCTGATGTCGCAGCGCGTGCGGTACTTTCCCAAGCCCAAGGTCGCTCCGCCCGCCGACGCGGGCAACAAGTGAGACCCGTCGGGCCACTCGCGCGTATCCATGACGGCACAAAAGCGCGGCGCCCCGGGGCGACGCCGCGTTTCGTGGCATAGTGAGATCGCGCGATCGGGATGGAATCCTTCGGACATTACGAGCTCCTCGGGCGCCTGAGCGCCGGCGGCATGGCCGAGGTCTTCCGCGCTCGCGACACGCGTCGCGGCACGCTCGTCGCGCTCAAGCGCATCCTGCCTTCGATCGCCGAGGACGACGACTTCGTCGCGATGTTCATCGACGAGGCGCGCATCGCGTCCTCGATGGAGCACCCGCACATCGCGCGCCTGCTCGAGTTCGGTGAGGCCGAGGGGCACTTCTTCATCGCGTTCGAGCTCGTCGAGGGCAAGGAGCTGCGCACGCTCTTCGACCACGCTGTGCTGAGCGAGCAGCGCCCTCCCCTCTCGGTCGTGCTCCACGTGCTCGCGCGTGTGGCCGAGGGGCTCGCGTACGCGCACGCGCGCAAGGACGCCCAAGGCGCGCCGCGCTCGATCGTTCATCGAGACGTGAGCCCGCAGAACATCCTGGTGTCGATGAGCGGCGACGTGAAGCTCATCGACTTCGGCATCGCCAAGGCGGCGGGCAAGATCGCGCGCACCGGGGCGGGCACGCTCAAGGGCAAGTTCGGCTACATGAGCCCGGAGCAGGTGCGCGGAATCGGCGTCGACCAGCGCACCGATGTGTTCTCGCTGGGTGTGTGCATGTGGGAGCTTCTCACACTCCGCCGGCTCTTCGCCGCGGGGCACGAGTTGCTGGTCCTCGACATGGTGAAAAACCATGTGCCCGAGGCTCCGTCAGTGCTAGTTCCGAGCCTCCCGAGCGACCTTGACGAGATAGCCCGCAAGGCGCTCGCCAAGAACCCAGACGAGCGGTACGGTTCCGCGCGCGAATTTTATAGGGATCTCTACGCGTTCATCGAGACCGCAGGTCTCAACGCCACTCGCGACGAGATCGCTCGGTACATGCGGAGGGCTTTCCCGTCGGGGTCGAGCCCACCGGGACCGACAAAAAGCACTCAGGGCGGTATCATGCAGCTTCAGGAGACACGTCGGATGTCAGACGAGAACAAGGGATCGGACCTCGACATCTTCGAGGGCCTCGGCAAGAAGGGGCCGCCCTCACAGCAGAGCTCCGCCGCTCCTCCGCCTCCGCCTGGCTCGGGCCAACACGCCGCGCCGCCGGCTCCTCCCGGCGCCGAGATGAAGAAGACGCTCATGGGCATGCCGCCCATGGCCGTCCCCGTCCCGCCCGCGCCGCCCACCACGCCCACCGGCTCGGCCGCGCCGCCTCCGCCTCCGGGTGCGTCGGCGCCTCCGCTCCCGCCGCCCGCAGCGAGCGTGCCTCCGCCCCTTCCGGTCTCGGCGTCCGCGTCGGCACCTCCCGGCGCCTCCGCGCCGCCCGCGCCTCCCACGTCGGGATCCATGCGCGCCGTGTCGGCGTCCAAGCCGCCGCCGCCGCCTGGGCGCGGATCGCTCCCCGCGCTGGCCAACGGCCCCACGTCTCAGCCGCCGCAACAGGCCGCGACCCCCAGCGCCACGGTGCGCAGCGCGCCGCCGCCGGTGAGCGGCAAGGCGATCCCCGCCGCCGCCCCTTCGAGCAACACGCCCTCGTCGTCACGCCAGCTCGACATGGACTGGGACGACGACGACGAGGCGACGCACGTCTTCGACAAGGAGAGCCGCGACCGCGAGAAGGCCGCCGAGCCGGCCGTGCCCGAGCGCGCGAGCATGGACGAGATCCTCTCGCGTCCGCCGCCGCCGCCGGCCGCGGGCAGTGGCGTGAACGGCTCGTCGCCGCTCGGACAGCTCCGCTCCGGTCCCCCGCCCTCTCAGTCGATGCGCTCCGCGCCTCCGCCGCCGCCGGCGTCCATCAAGACGTCCGACCGCCCGAGCGCGGGCATGGCCTTCGCGCGCGCGTCGGGCGCGCCCGCCGAGCAGGGCCCGATGCAGACGCCGCCGCCGCCGCCCCCGGGGCAGACGCGCACGGCGCCCATGGTGATGCCGGGCGGATCTCCGTCCGCGCCGCCTCCTCAGCACCCGGCGAGCGTGCCGCCGCACTCGGTGCACCCCTCCGCGCCGCCCGCGGCGTCCGTGCCGCCGCCGCAGCTCCCTCCGGTGAGCCGCGCGATGGAAGCGACGGCCATGGTGCCGCGCCAGCAGCAGAGCCGCGCGGGCCTGTACGTGGCGCTCGTGCTGCTCGTCGCGCTCGTCGCGGGCGCTGCGGTCTTCCTCCTCATGCCGCGCGCCGGCAACCTCGTCATCAACGTCGCCGACTCCAAGGGCGGCGCGGTGAGCAAGATGGAGGTCTGGGTCGACGGCACCAAGCGCTGCGACAGCGCGCCGTGCATCGTGCGTGAGATCAGCGCTGGCGTGCACGAGGTCAAGGTCGTCGCGCAGGGCTACGATCCCGCCGCGCCGCGCGCGGTCACGGTCAGCGCCCGCCAAGACGCGACCACCGACTTCTCTCTCGTCGCCGCGTCGCGCATGGGCGGCACCGGCTTCAAGGTCGCGGGCACGCAGCCGGGCGTAAAGCTCTGGGTCGACGGCAAGGAGATCGGGCCGCTGCCGCAGGACCTCCGCGAGCTCACGGCCGGCGAGCACACGGTGAAGTTCGCCGCGAGCGAGCGCTACGCCGCGCTCGAGAAGACCGTCACGGTCAAGCAGGACGAGGTCCAGGACCTCGGCAACATCGTGCTCAAGGTGCTCAAGGGCAAGGCGACCATCTCGCTCGCCACGCCCGGCGCCAAGGTCTACCTCGTCTCGGGCACCGACCGACGCGAGCTGCCTACCCTGCCGATCTCGGTCGACATCGACACGTCCAAGTCGTGGGCGCTCGAGGCGACCAAGCTCGGCATGGGCGACTTCCGCGAGGAGATCAGCTTCGAGGACGGTCAGGCGGAGAAGACGTTCACGGTGCTCGTGCCCGCCAAGGGCGCCGCCGCCGTGACCGCGCCGCCCCCGGCGACGCCGGCGTGGAAGCCGCCGACGACGACGCCGCCGGCGACGACGGCCGCCCCGGCCACGACCACGCCGCCCGCCGAGACGGCCAAGCCGGCCGCCGCGACGACGACGAAGAAGCCCGCCGCCGGTGGCGAGGCGTTCCTCAACATCAACTCGCTGCCCGCGTCCACCGTCGTGCTCGACGGCAAGCCGCTCGGCCCCACGCCCAAGCTCAAGGTCCCGGTCTCTGCCGGCAACCACACGATCATGTTCGTGAACTCGGAGCTCAAGCTGAAGAAGTCGATCAACGTCAGCGTCGGCGCCGGCGAGACGAAGGCCGCGTTCACGAAGCTGCGCGACTGAGCGTGCCTCCCAAGCCGCGCGTCCTGCTCGTCGACGACGAGCCGAGTCTGCGGGAGATGCTCGGGATCTTGCTGCGTCGCGAGGGCTACGACGTCCTCGCGTGCCCGGGGTTCGTGTCGGCGAGGGAGGCGGCGCTCAACGCCCCCACGCCGTGGGACCTCGTGCTCACCGACCTCATGATGCCCGACGGCTCGGGCCTCGACGTGCTGACGGAGGCCAAGAGCCGCAGCGACGAGACCGAGGTCATCGTCATGACCGCGCACTCGACGGTCGAGACGGCGATCGAGGCGATGAAGCGCGGCGCGTACGACTTCATCACGAAGCCGTTCACCAACGCCGAGCTCAAGGCGCTGGTCCACAAGGCGCTCGAGAAGCGCACGATCGTCGCGGAGAACGCGCGTCTGCGCGCGCAGGTCGAGGGTCGCGGCACGGGCGACGTCATCGGCCACTCCGAGGCGATGCGCAAGATCCTCGAGCTGACGCAGAAGATCGCGTCGAGCCGGTCGACCGTCCTCATCACGGGCGAGAGCGGCACGGGCAAGGAGCGCATCGCCCGGGCCGTGCACGAGGGCTCCGAGCGACGCGACGGGCCGTTCTTGGTCGTCAACTGCGGGGCGATCCCCGAGGCGCTCGTCGAGAGCGAGCTGTTCGGCCACGAGCGCGGCGCGTTCACCGGGGCGTCCACGCGCACGCGCGGCATCTTTCGCGAGGCGGACGGCGGGACGGTCCTGCTCGACGAGGTCGGTGAGCTGCCGGCGGCCGTCCAGGTCAAGCTGCTGCGCGTCCTCCAGGAGCGCAAGGTGCGCGGCGTGGGCGAGACGGCGGAGACCGACATCGACGTGCGCGTCATCGCGGCGACCAACCGCGACGTGGAGCGCGACGTCAAAGAGGGCAAGTTCCGCCAAGACCTCTACTACCGCCTGAACGTCATCCGCATCGAGGTCCCGCCGCTGCGCGAGCGCCGCGAGGACATCGCCGAGCTCACCGCGCACTTCCTCGAGCGTGCGGGGCGCGAGCACGGCAAGCAGGTGCGCGGCCTGTCACCCGACGCCGCGCGGGCGCTCGACGGCTACGCCTTCCCGGGGAACGTGCGTGAGCTCGAGAACATCGTCGAGCGCGCGGTCGCGTTGTCGAGCGGCCCCATCCTGGGGCTCGGAGATCTCCCGCGCGAGGTCAGCGGCACGGCGTCGAGCCCGAGCCCTGGGCTCGGCGTGCTCCCCGAGGAGGGCTGCGATCTCGACGCGGTCGTCGGCGAGCTCGAGCGCCGACTCATCCTGCAGGCGCTCGACCGCGCCCAGGGCGTGCGCACCCACGCGGCCAAGCTGCTGGGCGTGACGTTTCGCAGCCTCCGCTATCGCATGCAGAAGCACGCCATGCAGACAGAAGAGGATGCCGCGGAGTCCGGACCCGAGAGCGACACGACCGAAGGTAGTCAAAGGTAGTCCACCCGCCGCGCGTGTCGCTTGACGAAGATCGTCGGTATCCGGACCGAGGGTGACGAAAATGGTCACTCGCCGCCCGAGGGCCCGCGCGAATGTGGCGGAATTCGCGGCAATAACGGTATCATCCCACGGGGGTCAGGAGGCTGGGTCATGGCACGCGAACTGCTTGAGTCGGAGAGGACCATGCTGCCCATCCGACGACGACTGCGCACGGCTCGTGGCTTCACGCTCGTGGAGCTCGCGGTCGTCGTGGTCATCGTCGGCATCCTCGCGGTGGTCGCGGTCGTCGGGTATCGCAAGCTGATCAACTCGTCGAAGGTCACCGAGGCGCAGAACGTGGTGCAGTCCATCCGCGTCGCGCAAGAGGCCTTCCGCGCCGAGACGGGCGTGTACGCCGACATCGGCACGAGCACCTACTGCCCGAACACGGCGCCCAACGGCAAGGTGATCACGCAGTGGGACCCGAACTGCAACGGCGGGACCACGACGTGGGCGCGCCTGCCGGTCCACGTCGATGGCGCCGTGCACTTCGGGTACAAGACGTGGTCCGGCACGACCACGCCGGTGTCCGCGGGCGCGGCCACGTGGGTCGACTGGTCCAAGGCCCCCGCGAACCGCCCGTGGTTCATCGTCTATGCCGCGTCCGACCTGGACCCGGCAGAGCCGCTCCTCACGGAGGCTGTGGGGAGCAACCTGTTCAATCAGGTCGTGACGCGAAACGAAGGCTACTGAGCAAGTCGTGCACCGCGGGGATGACCGCGCGGTCGAGAGTCAGGGAATAGAAAGAGAGGTTGGGAGAATGGCCATACGCAAGAGATTGAAGGGAGGCTTCACGCTCGTCGAGCTCATGATCGTCGTCGCGATCGTCGGCGTGCTCGCCGTGCTCGCGGTCTACGGCGTACGTAAGTACATCGCGAACTCGAAGACGACGGAGGCCCGCAACTCGCTCGGTCAGATCGGCAAGGACGCCGTGACGGCGTTCGAAGGCGAGCGTATGACGGCCGCGGTCCTCGCAGAGGGCGGCACGGCCGGCGTCGTCCGTCAGATGTGCGAGACGGGCACGACCAAGTCGATCCCGGCCTCGGCCAACTCCATCAAGGGCCAGAAGTACCAGTCGTCCAAGGCCGACTGGTCGAACACGGCCGACGTCACCGCCAACAAGGGCTGGCCCTGCCTCAAGTACGAGATGACTGCGCCGCAGTACTACCAGTACAGCTACCAGTCGTTCGGTTCCGCGGCCAACGGCGACAGCTTCCTCGCGACCGCCAACGGCGACCTCAACGGCGACACGGTCCTGTCGACGTTCACGCTCATCGGCCAGATCCAGAACAGCCGCCTCACGCTGGCTCCCTCGATCGGCGAGGTCTCGCCGGAGGAGTGATCCTCGCGAGAGACCTCGGTCTCACGACGCCCTGTCGCACCCGCGGCGGGGCGTCGTTGTTTTGTGTGCCCGCGCGCCTTCGGCGCCGTCGCATCAACTTGCCCGCGTACCCCCCTTGGAGTCTGATACCGGCGTGACGTTCCGACCTTCGCGTGTGACCGCGCTCCTCTTCCTCTCGGGCGCGTGCGCGCTCATCTATCAGGTCGCGTGGTTCCGCGAGCTGCGCCTCATCTTCGGCGCGTCGACGGCGGCGTCGGCGGCCGTGCTCGCGGTCTTCATGGGAGGCCTCGGCGCGGGCGGCGCCATCCTCGGCCGGCGCGCCGACCGAGAGAAGAACCCGCTGCACATGTACGCCATGCTCGAGCTCGGCGTGGCGACGACCGCTGCGCTCACGCCGGCGCTCGTGTGGCTCGCGCGGTCGGCGTATCTCGGCATCGGCGGTGCGTCCACGCTCGGCAACGCGGGGGCGACCGTGCTGCGCCTCCTGCTCAGCGTCATCGTGCTCCTCCCGTCGACGTTCCTCATGGGCGGCACGATGCCCGCCGCAGCGCGCGCCGTCGAGGTGAGCTCCGACGCGGGGCGCCGGCGCGTCGCCACGCTCTACGGCGTCAACACCTTCGGCGCGGTGGCGGGGACCGTCGCCGCGAACTTCTTCTTGCTCGAGGTGCTCGGCACCCGCCTCACCCTCTGGTCTGCGGCCCTCGTGAACTTGCTCGTCGGCGTCACCGCCCGCTCCCTCGCGCGCCACCCCGAGGCCGAGGAGATCGACGGCGCGCCCAAGCCCGCGACAGACAAGGACGCAGACGCAGACGCAGACACAGACGCAGACGCAGACACAAACGCAAACGCAGACGCAGACGC
>JAGQJA010000719.1 GCA_020430845.1 Myxococcales bacterium | reverse complement strand
TGCGTCTGCGCCTGCGGTTGCGGTTGCGCCTGCGGGTGCCGGTGGGGGTGCGTCTGCGGGTGCGGGTGGGGGCTTCGGGTATGCGCAGCTCGGGCAGGGGTGCTCTCCCACCGACGGGCTCGCGGACGTCTATGTCTTCACGCGCGTCGACCGCGGCTGTGCTGCGCGGGACGGCGACGAGGTCCTCGTCGTCACCTACTGGGGCGAGCGGCGCGCTCGCGGCTCGATCCGCATCGCGAGCGGCGAGCACGGGCAGGCCGAGACGTGCGTGCAGGAGCGGGGTGGCTGCGTCGCGCTCTCCGAGGTCGAGCTGACGGGGCTCGATACCGGCGCGCCGCACCTGCGCGCTCGCCTCGGCGACGGGCGGGTCGTCGAGAGTGACTTCGTGTTGCGCGAGTGCCCGGAGCACAAGCAGCTCTGCGGCTGAGCTCACATGAAGGTGTGTTCGTCCTCTTCAACCGATGAGCGCAGCGGCACGGGCGCGGGCGCGATCGAGCCGGTAGAGCACGTGACGGCGGAGCGCGTCGCCCTCGGGCAGCGCGGGGTGGTCGAAGTCCTCGGACGGGTCGTGCCGCATGCCGATCTTCTCCATCACGCGCCGTGACGGCGCGTTGGCAGGCACGGTGAACGCCACGACTGCGTCGAGGCCGACCCCTTCGAACGCGTGACGTGCCGCCACGCGCGCGCCCTCGGTCGCGAGACCGAGCCCCCAGTGCTCGGGCGCCAGCCTCCAGCCGAGCTCGACGCACGGCGTGAAGTGCGCCTCGAAGCGCGGGATCGACAGCCCGATGAACCCGATGAAGGGCCGCGCGTCGAGGTCGGTGCGCTCTACGGCCCAGAGTCCGACCCCGTGACGCGCAAAGCTCTGACGGATGAGACCCGCGAGCGTGTCGCTCTCGTCGCGCGTCAGCGTCCTGGGCAGGTGCCTCGCCACGCGCGCGTCGGCGTTGATCGCCGCGAACGGCGCGAGGTCTTCGTCGCGCCACGCGCGCAGCAAGAGTCGAGGCGTCGCCAGCTCGGGGACGGTGTGCGGCGAGGCTTCGTCGGACGCAGGACCGTGTCGCGCATCGACCATTCCGTCCTTGTACCGCGCGACGGGGCCTCGACTCTAGAGCGCGCCCCCCGGGGTGAGGCCGCTCGGGACCGACGTGGGCACGGTGGTGTCGAACGTGCCGTCGCTGAGGGCACCGAGGAACGCCTTCACGTCCGCGGCCTCTTGCGGGGTCGGCGCGCGCACGCGGGCCAGGTCAGGGTCGAGACGGCGATCGACGCGAGCGTAGAAGCCGAAGACCTGGTCGAGATCGACGAGCGCGCCGTTGTGCATGTATGGCGCCGTGCGCGTCACGTTGCGGAGCGACGGGGTGCGGAAGGTCCCGCCGCCCGCGCCGAGGTCTCGCGCGGCGCCGGGCGGATCGGGAACGCCCAGCCGATGCAGCTTGTAGTCCGAGAACATGGGCCCCGAGTGGCAGGTCGCGCAGCCGCCGCGCTCGAACACGGCCATCCCGCGTCGCTGCGAGGCGGAGAGCGCCGTCGCGTCACCCTGGACGAATCGATCGTACGAGCTGCCCGCGTCGA
>JAGQJA010000718.1 GCA_020430845.1 Myxococcales bacterium | reverse complement strand
GCTGCACGCGCGGGGCCCCGACGAGAGCAGCCGCGCGGCGACCAAGGGCGCAGGCCCGACCGGCGGCGCGAGCGACCGCCCCGTGGAGATCTCGATGCTCTACAGCAGCGAGAAGGCCGACTGGCTCGAGGCCGCGCAGAAGACGTTCGCCGCCGCGCACCCCGAGATCCGCGTGACGCTGCGGCCGCGGGGCTCGCTCGACGCGGCGCGCGCGGTGCTCGACGGGACCGAGAAGCCCACGGTGCTCAGCCCGGCCGACTCGCTCGTGCTCAACATGCTCGCGAGCGACTGGAAGACCAAGGGACGACCGCCGCTCACCGCGCAGACCGGCGAGGACGCGCCGCGACCGCTCGTGGTGACGCCCATGGTCTTCGTCATGTGGGAAGACCGGGCCGAGGCGCTCACCAAGTCCGGCGGCGAGGTGTCTTGGCGCACGCTGCACAAGGCGGTCACAGCGCCCAACGGGTGGGTGTCGGTGGGCGGAAAGCCCGAGTGGGGCTTCGTCAAGATCGGTCACACCGACCCGACGCGCAGCAACAGCGGTCTCGAGGCGCTCTACATGATGGCCCTCACGTTCCACGACAAGGACAACGTCGAGGTCGGAGACCTCTTGTCCGCGCCGTACCAGCAGTTCACGAGGGACCTCGAGCGGGGCGTGCCGCAGCTCGAGGCGTCGACCGGCACGTTCATGACGGAGATGATCCGCTTCGGCCCGTCGAAGTTCGACGTCGCGCTGGTGTACGAGAACCTCGCGCTCTCGCAGATCGACGCCGCCCAGGGCCGCTGGGGCGCGCTCCGCATCTACTACCCCAAGCGCACCGTCTGGAGCGACCACCCGGCCGCGATCCTCAACGGCGACTGGGTGACGCCGGAGCAGCGCGCCGCGGCGCGCCTCTGGCTCGCGCACCTGGGCAGCCGCGAAGTGCAAGAGAGCGCGCGCACGTGGGGCTTTCGCCCGGCCGACCCGAGCGTGCCCGTGCGCACCGCCGACGGCAGCGGACCGTTCGAGCGGCACACGGCGCTCGGGGTGAAGCTCGATCTGCCCGCCGCCGGGCGTGCCCCCGACGGCGCGGTGGTGCGGAACATGCTGGTGATGTGGTCGCGGGTCGCCGCGCCCCGGTGAGCGCGCCCCGGGCAGGCGCCGCGGCCCGTGCGGCCGTGAGCGCGCCCCGAGCCCATTTTTTCGGCGTCGGGAGCACGGGGGGCGATCCCCCCTTCTTTTCGCCCCGGTTGCCCCTATCTTCGTCGGCGAACGAGGCGCGCGTCGCCTCTCACACGAAGGGGTGTTCATCATGCGACGGGAGCGACCTCGCGTCGTCATCGTCGGAGGCGGGTTCGGAGGTCTGACGGCAGCGCAAGCGCTCGACGGAGCGGCCGTGGACGTCACGCTCGTCGACAAGACCAACTACCACCTGTTCCAGCCGCTCCTCTACCAGGTGGCCATCGCCGGCCTGTCGCCCGCCGAGATCGCGTCGCCCATCCGCGGCATCCTCGCGGGGCAGTCCAACGCGCGCGTGCTCCTCGGCGAGGTGTCGGGCGTCGACTTCGACGGACGCTGCGTCGAGCTCGCGACGGGCGACGTGCTCGACTACGACTACCTCGTGCTCGCCGCCGGCGCGCGGACGAGCTACTTCGGGCACGACGGCTGGGAGAAGAGCGCCCCGAGCCTCAAGACGCTCGAGGACGCGCTCGAGATCCGCAGACGCGTCCTCTTGGCGTTCGAGCGCGCCGAGGCCATCGACGACCCTCGCGAGCGCTCGAGGCTGCTCACGTTCGTGGTCATCGGCGGCGGGCCGACCGGCATCGAGCTCGCGGGCTCCATCGCCGAGCTGTCGCGCTTCGTGCTGGCACAAGACTTTCGCTCGATCGACCCGCGCGAGGCCAAGGTGATCTTGCTCGAGGCCGGGCCGCGCATCCTCGCCTCGTACCCGGAGTCGCTCGCGGGGCGCGCCATCGAGCAGCTCGCGGAGCTCGGGGTCGAGGTCCGCACGGGCTCGCGCGTCACGGCCATCGACGAGCACGGCGTCGAGCTCATCGGCGACAGCGCCGACGACGTCCCGGGCCTGGGCGCGGGGCGGGACACCGTGCGCGTGTTCGCCGACACCGTCGTGTGGGGCGCGGGCGTGCGGGCCGCGCCGCTGGGTGAGGCGCTCGGCGTCCCGCTCGATCGCTCGGGACGGGTCCAGGTCGAGCCCGACACGTCGCTGCCGGGTCACCCCGAGGTGTTCTGCATCGGCGACATGGCGCACCTCGAGCAGGACGGCGCGCCGCTACCAGGCGTGAGCCCCGTGGCGATGCAACAGGCGCGCTACGTCGCCAAGATCATCGAGAGAGAGTCGAAGCTCGACGACGACCGCACACCCACCGAGCGCAAGCCGTTTCGCTACTTCGACAAGGGCACGATGGCGACCATCGGGCGATCGCGCGCGATCGCCGAGGCGCGCGGCATCCACATGAGCGGCTTCTTGGCCTGGCTCGCGTGGCTGTTCGTGCACATCTGGTACCTCATCGGCTTTCGCAACCGCTTCGTGGTGCTCTTCACGTGGGCGTGGTCGTACTTCTCGTACCGCCGCGGCGCGCGCCTGATCACCGCGACGGGCTGGGCGCCGACGGACGAGCGGGCGCCGAGCGCAGAGCCCGTTCCTTCGCGTCGCGAAGGAGCGCGAGCGCGCTCGCGCGCTCG
>JAGQJA010000717.1 GCA_020430845.1 Myxococcales bacterium | reverse complement strand
GAGAAGGGCGCCGTCGAGTTGATCTGCGCAAAGAAGCCGCGCGCGTTGCCCACCGTCTTGATGCCGGTGACGTACAGGTCTTTGACGCGAGCGCGCACGCTGCCGGGGGCGGGGTGGTTGGGGTTCGCGGGGTCGCGCACCTCGGGCACCGTGAGCGTGAGCGTGCAGCCGAGCGAGCCGGGGTTCGGGTCGGCGGGGCACGCGTCGCACGCGTCGCCGTGGCCGTCCTTGTCCTGATCTTCTTGGCCGGGGTTGGGCACCTCGGGGCAGTTGTCGTCGCCGTCGGGGATGCCGTCGCCGTCGATGTCGTCGGACTTGGGCTGCGTGCACGACTCACCGGCCTCGAGCGGGCACTTGTCGCACGCGTCGCCGATGCCGTCGCCGTCGCTGTCGGCCTGCTTGCCGTTGTCCATCGGGCGGATCGGGTTGAACACCTCGGGGCAGTTGTCCTGCGCGTCGGGGATGCCGTCGCCGTCCTTGTCGCCGGGCGTGATGCCGGCGGTGTAGACCGTCGACGTGGGGCTCACGGCGGTGGCCTCGCGGTACGGCGTGCAGCTCGGCTCGTCCTTGGGCGTCTGTCCCTTGCAGTAGAAGAGCGGGTAGATCGCCTCGCCCGTGCTCTTGACGCCCGCGAGCGTGGCCGTGCCGCCGATGTCGGCCTTGACGCACGCGACCTTGGCGTTGCCGCACACGTCGAGGTCCTCGCACTCCGCGCCGCCGACGGCGCCGTCCTTGACGAGAGCCGCGTCGCCGTAGAGCGGCTTGCCGCCGCGGAGCACGAGCAGCACGTCCTCGACGCCCGCGTCGATGACGGCGCGGTAGTCCTTGGACGTGCCCGCGTTGAAGATGGCGATGTCACCCAAGAAGCCGGGCTTGAGCGCGCCGAGCGAGCTCTTGGCGCCGATCGCGAACGCGGCGTTGAGCGTGACGGCCTTCCACAGCGTCTTGTCGGAGAGGCGCTTGCCGAAATACTTCTGGTTGAGCTCGTCGGCGCAGCGCAGCTCACGCGACATGTTCATCGACCCGCTGGGGAGCCAGTCGGTGCCGAGCGCGATGGGCACGCCCAGGTTCTCGTAGAGCGCGACGGGCGCGGTGTTGCCGTAGAGGTCGATGTTGGAGCGCGGCGACCAGATGAGGGCGGCCTGATCGGAGCGGTACTTGGCCACGTCGGGCGCGTTGACCGCCATGCCGTGCACGACGGCCGTCTTGGCCTCGATGAGATCGTGCTCCGCGTCGCCGACGTTGTCGCTCTGGCAGATGAACTCGGTGTGGGCCGCCGTGTCGATGCCCTCGGAGATGTGGGGCAGGTACGCGTCGAGGTTGACGATGCCGCTCGCCTTCTTGCGAGACGCGCTGTAGCCGGCGCACGTCGTGGGGAGCGCGCACGGGTTCTGGTTGTTCGAGCAGAAGCTCGCGTCGCTGAGCGGGAACGTGTCGCTGTCGGCGCTCTTCATCCGCAGTCCGGCCTCGAACTGCGAGGGGCTGCCGTCGACGTTGCGCGCGAGGCCCGGCTGGCCGCCCGCGCCCGCGATCGCCGTGACGCCCGACATCACGAAGCGAAGCTCGGCCGCGCGCACGTGGTCGGCGTTGGCGCCGCCCGAGGTGGTGATCTTGGTGTGACCGTTGGCGCCCTTGCGCCACTCGTGGCGGTGCTCGTAGCGCTCGGTGCCGTGCGGCTTGGGCGGGTTGTTCGAGAACGTGATGTGGTCGTGCGGGTTGATGAGGCCCGGCGAGACGACGGCGTCGGTGCACTCGATGCGGCTCGCAGCGCCGTAGGCGGCGGCGTAGCCGGCCTTGTCGGTGTAGGTCGCGGGCGCTGTCGTGCAGTCGGCTCCGGCGCACGCGATGAAGCCGTCCTTGTCGATGAAGAGCTCGCCGTCGACGATCGTCTCGGGGAGGAGCAGGCGACCCTTGATGACGAGGCCGCCGGTGCCGGTCTTGGTCGGCGTGCACTTGCCTGGGGTGCCCGGGGGCACGGCCCCGTCGCCGAGGCCACCGTCCGTGTCGTTCGGGTTGCCGTCGGTCGCGGCGTCGGCGCCTGGGTCGACGGCGTTGCCATTGCTGGAGCACGCGACGAGCTTGAGGAGAAGGAGCGCCGGGACGGCGACGGCAAGCGACTTGAGATTCATCGACACCTCGCATCGGCCGGGTGAGCTAGCGACCGAAAGTCGCGCACTATAGCCCGCGATTTGCGAAGCGCTCGTACCTCCGCACACATTTGTCGGGATTTTCCGTGACGTTTCGGTGACTCGCATGGGGTCGGGCGCCCGGGATGCGGCGGCGCGCCGCACGCGCCGGACTGCGCGGCAGGTCCGCTCGGCGTGCGCCCTCAGGGTTTTCGAGCGTTTTCGCGCAAGCATGAACAGACTTTGTCCGTAGGCCGAAGCAAGAGTTGACAAAGATTATGCAGAGACTAAGTATCCCTGTACCCGATGGCTGGGGCCCGCGGGGAAAGCTCTGCAATTCACTCGGAACGACCAGGGAGAACCTTATGCGAACCTTTATGCGCTTGATCGCCGTTGCCTCGACCTTCGGACTCGTCGCGGGCGCCGCCGCCTGCTCGGATGACGACACCACCTCGAACCCGTCGCCCACGCCCGCGCCGACCACCGCACCGACCAACACGCCGCCCGCGGCGGGCGGAGCCAAGCTCCGCGTCGTGCACGCGTCTCCCGACGCGCCGGCCGTCGACGTCTGGGTCAAGGGCATCGATGCCCCGATCGTCTCCGGCGCCAAGTACGGCGACGCGTCGCCGTACATCGACGTGCCCGAGGGCACGTACACGATCGAGCTCCGTGCGGCGCCGTCCAAGGCGACCGACCCGATCGCGTTCTCCGTCGAGGGCGTGACCGTGCCCAAGGACGCGAAGATCACCGCGATCGCCGCGGGCTTCCTCGCGTCGAAGGACGGCGCCGACCAG
>JAGQJA010000716.1 GCA_020430845.1 Myxococcales bacterium | reverse complement strand
CCACGGCAGGCCGCCCCACCTTCTCGATCGCCGACGGTCGCGAGGCGTTCGCGTCGGGAGAGAAGATCAAGATCGCCTACAGCGAGGCGATGCGCGCGCCGACCGGTCAACAGTACTGGATCACGCTGGCGCCCGCGGGCTCGGAGGACGGCGACTGGGGCAAGTGGCACTTCGTGAAGAACGGCGCCAAGCTCGACGAGCTCGAGACGCCCGAGACCGGGGACTTCGAGATCCGTCTGCACGATCTCTACCCGGCGCGCGGGCACGCGGTGATCGCGCGCAAAGCCGTGCGCGTGGATTGAGCGCCCGCTCGGGCGCCCTGCGGCGGTAGCATCGCGGACGATGTCCGACGACTACGAGAGCGACGACGACGACGACGGCCGGGGCTTCGCCTTCTTGCGCAAGCTCGGCGTGCCGCAGGGCGCACAACACCTCGTCTTGACGTTCGGCATCGTGGCGATCGTCGGGCTCGGCTTCGCCGCGTACTACGTGGGCGAACGCGTCCGCGTCGCGCGCGGCGGCAAGTCCGACAAAGAGATGGTCGTCACGACGTGGGGCGGCGATCCCCCCGTCCCCGTCGACGTCAACGGCGACGGAACCGAGGACCTCGTCGGCATCTACACCGCCGACACGGTGTACATCGGCGCCTTCGACGGACGCGACGGCAAGCTCCTCTGGCGGCACGGACCGATCAACGTCGAGCGCCCCATGAACGGCGGTCTGCCGCAGTTCGGCGTGCAGGGTGACCGCGTCCTCGTCCACCAGAAAGGAACGGGCACGCTCCTCTCGCTCCGCGACGGCAAGCCCGCGGGGACGGTGCCGCTCCAGAGTGGTCGTGTGGTGTGCGGCGGCCCGGCGTTCGGCGGTCCGCTCGTCGTGGAGACGATGCGGGTCGAAGAGCTGCTCGAGGTCGACCTCAAAGGCCCCAGCGTCGCAAAGCTCGAGGGTCGGCGCCCGTGCGAGCGCACCATGTCGCGCGCGCGCACCACCGACGCCAAGGAGCTGACGGGCGACGGTCGCGTCATGTGGGCGATCTCCGAGGGCGACGACACCGTCGGCGTGGCGCTCGAGGCCAAGGTCGCGACGCTCCACGGCTACGCCAAGGGCAGCACGACGCCGGCGTGGAGCGCCAAGGTCGAAGGGCTCGGCGCCAACATCCGGACCGTCGACCTCGCCTCGGGCCGCGTGCTCGTGAGCTACCTGGTGATGCCCGGCGCGACCAAGGGCTTCGCCGCGTTCGACGCCAAGACGGGCAAGCCGCTGTGGAAGCATCCGCTCGAAGGTCCCGGCTTCATCCACGGCGTGAGCCTCTCGCCCACGCGCGCGTACGTAACGGTGGGCGAGTTCCTCGTGGTGCACGACGCGACGTCCGGCGCCGCGCTCTTCGCCCTCGCGACGGGCAAGCACGAAGACGACGAGTGACCGCAGGCGCGCAACTCAGCGCGCGCGGACGCCCCAGATCCCCTCGACCGACGGACGCGTCGCGTGCGATCGCGGCGCGTGCGCACGCTCGCACGACAGGACGCGGCCGTCTCGCGAGAACCACGGGTCGCCGCTGCAGGGCACGCGCGCGATCGGCGCGCCGCGTGTGCCGAAGATCGAAATGGCGTCGCCCGCCGCGACGGCGACGAGCCCCTTGGGGGAGAGCGCCACGCCGCGGACGCCTCCGGCGGCGAACGGGAAACGGCGCAGGACGGCGCCCGAGGTGGCGTCGTGCAACACCACGACGTTCTCGTGCGCCACTGCGATCTGCGCGCCCGAGCGAGCGACGGTGGGCGCGCGGTGGTCACGGGAGCCGCCCACGGGTGGCGCGTGCGCGAGCGGTGGCAAGGCGGAGCCGTCACGCATCGACCAGCGATAGGTCTTGC
>JAGQJA010000076.1 GCA_020430845.1 Myxococcales bacterium | reverse complement strand
TGGAACGGGTAGATGTTCCACTCGTCGGCCGGGTAGTGGTCGTCCATGAGCTGCGCGCAGAGCTTGTACGCGCTCGAGATCATGGTGCCGCCGCTCTCGCGCGTGTGGAAGAACGTCTCGCGATCGACCTCGCGCGCGACGGCGTCGTGGATGATGTAGCGGCTCTCGAGGCCCTTGTACTGACGCTGGAGCCACGTATCGATCCAGAAGCTCTCGATGCGCACGATCTCCTTCTGCTCGTCACCCATGGAGCCCGACACGTCCATCATGTAGATGATGACGGCGTTGGCGACGGGCTCGGCCTCGGTCTTCCAGCTGCGATAGCGGCGGTCGTCGGGGATGGGGACGACGATGGGGATGTCGGGCGAGTACGTGCCCATCGTGATCTGGCGCTTGAGCGCCTCGCGATAGGTCCGCCGAAAGTGTCGGAGCGACTCGGGCCCGACGCGCCGGATGCCGGTGTAGCGGTCCTTGGCGCTGATGATCTTGCTCTTGCCCTTGTCTTGGATGTCGGGGAGCTCGAGCTCTTCGCCGAGGATCGCCGCGAGCTCGTCGAGGGTGACGTCGACCTCGAGCACGTGCTCGCCGGCGCCCTCGCCCGCCTGCTTGCCGTCGCCGCCCTCCTCGCCCTGCTCACCGCCCATCGGGTCGCCGGGATCGCCGTCGCCCTGCCCCGTACCGCCCTGCTGTTTGTCTCCGAAGCGGAAGCGCGGGATGTCGATCTGCGGCAGCGGGATCGACACGAGGTCCTTGCCCTTGCGACCGATCAGCTCGCCCTGGGAGATGTAGCGCCTGAGGTTCTCGCGGATCTTGCCGCGCACGATCGCGCGGAAGCGGGAGTGGTCCTGGTCGATCTTCAGCGACATCGTCCACCGAGCGTATCACGGGCCCACAGGTCCGCGCGGCGCTCGCGCATCGGCGCCGTCGTCAAGGGACCGCGGTCGTGGACAGCGTGTCCTCGGTGAGCCAGTACAAGCGAGGCGGCGTGGCAAAGGGGTCGAGCGCGACGCCGGTGGGGCGCTTCTGGCCCGTCGCGAGCACGCGCTGCGCGGCGGGGTCGCCGTCCTTGGGCACCACGGTCACGGTCCCGCGATCCGTGTTCGTCCAGAAGACCCGCGCCGGACCGACGACGAGCGCTCCGCCCGATGTCGCCTCTGACGTCCCGAGGAGCTCGGCCTCGGCCGAGCCGTCTTGGACCCGCCGAAACACGCGACCGAGCTGGTCGAGCCAGTAGACGTGCGTGTCGTCGAGCGCGAGCTCGAGCGCCGAGACGCGGTCGGGGCTCGCGTGCACCAGCTCGGGACCGGGCGGGGGTCCGCCGTCGACGCCCATCGGGTTCTTGAGCTGCCGGCGGATCGAGTAGTCGCCCGCCGTGGCCCAGTAGAAATGCTGCGCGCCGACGGCGATGGCGCCGGGCGACTTCTGGTTGTTCACGACCGTGTTGAAGCCGCCCTCGAACGTTCGGGCCTTGCGCCCGACCCGGTCGGACTCGGTGTAGAACATCGTGTCCTCGGCGGCGCCCGTGACCGGATCGAAGAGCGCGATCGATCGGACCGGCTCCTCGTCGTTCGCGTTGCGACGAAAGAGCCCCATCGGCGCGCCCGAGTCGGCGTCGCGCACCTTTTCCATGCGCGCGACCGCCTGGAACTCGGGGCCGTTCGGCTTGACGCGCGGCGAGTTGGCGTTGCGCCAGTAGACGAATTCGGCGTCGAGGACGATCTGGCTCGGGACGTACTGTTCGCTCGCCATGAGCACCGGGACGCGCTCGCCCTTGCGCAGCTTCTTGATCGCGCCGGTGGCCTCGGAGAAGTAGAGGCTCGTCGGATCGGCGGCGAGAGCGAGCGGTCGGGACAGGCCGCTCACGATCACCTCGGAGGTCGCGGCCGAGTCGCCGCCGGCGTCCAACGCCCCCGCCTCGACCGCCGACGCGCCGTCGGGGGAGACGTCCGAGAGCGACTTGTCCTCGAGACCCGCGACGAGCGCGCACGCGCCGGTCGCGCTCGCGAGGCCCCACGCGCAGAACAAGCGCCGGCCTACCATGTCCCGTAGGCCCCCGTGGGAGACAACGCGACCGACGACCCGTCGCCCGACGGGCGCACGAGCACGAAGTACGCGCCCGCCGCCATGAGCACGACGCCGAGCGGGATGGCGATCGTGGACAGCGTCGCCGACGCGCGCGCGTCGTCGTAGCGGTCGAGCCCGGCCTGCGTGCACCGATCGCCGACACAGTCGCGCTCGGCGTCGTCGCGGAGCGCGAACGTGCGCAGCCCGAAGAACACCCCGGCGCCGAGCACGGCGGAGCCCGCCGCGAAGGCCCCGAGCCCCCCGGCGACGCGAGCCTTCGACGGCTCGCCGGCCGACGCCGGCGGTGGCGCGGGCTGCGTCGGCGCGACCGGTGACGCGACGGCCTCGGGCGCGAGCTTCGGCACGTCGATTCGCTTCTCCGTCGGTCCGGGCTCGGCCTCGACCTTGATCGACCACGCGACACGCCCAGGCGCGCGCGCCTCGATGACGTGCGGCCCCGGGTCGACGGGGATCGCCGTCCCGAGCGCCGCGGCGCGCAGCTCGCTCCCGTCGAGATCGACGACGAGCCCGGGCGGCGGTTCGGCGACGACGAGCGTCAGCTTGGACAGCTTGGCCTCGAGCTCGGCGAGCTTGCCGCGCGCGAAGCGCTCTCGCTCCCCTTGCCGGGTGGCGGCGGCCTGGGCCGCGGCTTCGTTGTACGCGGCCCACGCCGAAGCCGTCTTTCCGAGCGTCTCGTGGCACGTCGCGAGGTTGAGGAGCGTCCCCAGGCGCGCGTCGATGCGCTGACTCTCGGCAAGCTTGCCGCACGCCTCGGCGGCGCGGCCCGCGTCGAGCAGCTCTTTGCCCTCCTTGAAGAGCGCGTCCGCGGCGGCCTTGTCGGCCGCGCTGATCTGCGCGTGGACGGTCGCGGGGAGGATTGTGAGCGCAAGCGCGGCGAGAGCGGTCCGTGTGCGTCTCATCTCAATAGGAGTCTCGCAGCAGGTCCTTCGCCTTGCGCGCGGCGGGCCGTGGCGCGGGCGCAGTGGTCGGCTTGGCGACGACGGCCGCCTTGGGGCTGTTGTGCTTGGCCATGGGCGGGGGCGCGGGCTCTGCCGAAGAGGCCGCGGGGGTCACGGCCACGGCCGACGCGGACGACGGCGGGCTCGGCTCGTCCGGGGGCTCGGCGATCGCGGCGGAAGGGGCCGCGGGGGGAGGGATGGACGCGGCCGACACGCCGGTCACCGTGCCGCCGCGCGCGGTCCACGCGCGCCATGAGAGCGCCCCCACGAGGAGGACGGCGACGAGGGCGGTGCCGACGATGGCCCGCACCGCGAGGCGTGAGGTCCGCGGCGGGCTCGCCGTCCACGCCGTGACCGACGTGCGCACGTCGGGCTCGGACGCCATGCGCGTCACCTCGGGCTCGCGCACGCGGATCGCGGCGCTCGACGGAGCGCGGGGCGCCGCCCCTGCGAGGAGCAAGCGTTCGCTCCCGGGACCGGGTGCCGGCGCGAACGGAGCCAGCGCCTCGGCGAGAGCCGCCGCGCTCGCGAACCGCTGGTCCCGGTCACGTCGCAGACACCTGTGGATCGCGGCTTCGAGCGCCTCGGGCACGTGCGGCGCGAGCGAGCGCACGGGAGGCGGCGTGCCTTCGAGCACCGCGGCGAGGATCTCCCCCGACGTCTCGCCCTCGAACGGCGGCCGACCGGTCACCATCTCGTAGAGGATCGCGCCGACCGCCCAGATGTCGGTGCGGAGGTCGGTCTTCTTGGTGTTCTTGATCTGCTCGGGCGACATGTAGCTCGGCGTCCCGAACGACCCTTGGGTGTCGGTGAGCTTCGCCTCCCGCCCCTCGACCTTCGAGATGCCGAAGTCGACGATCTTCACGCGGCGCACCCCGTCGGCGCGCGCGGCGAGGAAGAGGTTCCCGGGCTTGAGGTCCCGGTGCACGACCCCGAGCGCGTGCGCCGCGCCCACACCCTCGAGCGCCTGCATCGCGATGTCGACGGCCTCGTCGACGGGGAGCCGTCCCCGCGCCTCGAGCTCGACCTCGAGATCGAGGCCCTCGAGGTGCTCCATCACCATGAATGGCGTGTCGTCCTCGATGCCGACGTCGAACACGCGGCAGACGTGATCCGACTCGATCTTCGCCGCCGTGCGGGCCTCGCGGAGGAACCGCGTGACCGCCTCGTCGCGATCGAAGTCGGGCGGCAGCACGAGGAACTTGATGGCGACGGCCTTGTCGAGCGCGGCGTGACGGGCCGCCACCACGACGCTCATCCCGCCGTGGGCGAGCACCCTCTCGACCTGATACTTGCCCGCGACCATCGAGCCAGGCGACGCGGCGCGCACGACTGCCATCATCGTGATCATAGACCAATCCGATGCTGTTCGGCCCACCAACCGCGCGAAGAGGAGCGCAGACCAGCCCGAGCGGGAGCGGCCGGTGCGTTACCGCAACGTGCCTACATCCGCCCACCGGGGCGCCAGGGCGATCACCCCTTGGTGTCGAGCGACATGCGCGCGAGGAAGAGGCAGACGGCGATGTTGGCCGCCGCCCATACGCGGAGCAGCACCGGACCGCCGATGTACGCGACCTCGCCCGACGCCGCGATCTGCGTGAGGAGCGCCGCGGTGCCGAGCGCAAAGCCGCCCACCATCGGCCGCAGGCGCTTGGCGCCGAAGAACACGGCCGTGCCGGCGAAGGCAGGAAGCGCGCTCGCGAGCAGCAGCCACTTGTGGAGGTCGACGCCGAGCACCAGGTCCCACTCGCCGAGCGGGCGCATGAGCAGCTCGGACGCTGCACCGAGGGGCCCCGACGGGCCCGCGATGCCGAGGAGGGGCAGGAACGGCAGCAGACCGACCGCGCCGAAGAGCGCGCCGAGCACCTTGCCCGCGCCTGGCGCGAGCTTGCCGCCGCGCTTCTTGATGCGGCGGAAGACGACGAAGGCGAGCGTGGCGAGCGCCGAGAGACGGAGCCCGATGTGCGACCAGTGCGTGCGCGCGACGGCGTTGCCGGCGTCGAGGATGCCCGCACCGAAGAGGTTCTTCTCGCTCTTGGGCTTGGCGGTGGCCTGGAGCACGGACTTGACCGCGTCGGCGTCGGTGATGCCCTGCCCCACGAGGAGCGCCGCGGCACCGGCGACGTGCGGCGAGGCCATGCTGGTCCCGTTGAACACGCCCCACTGCTCGCACTTGTTCTTGCCGCTCTCGCAGATGGTCTGCTGCGTGACGGCGACGCCCGGCGCGCCGATGGCGATCTGCGGGCCGCGCGACGAGAACCACGCGATGGCGTCGTTGCGATCGGTGGCGCTGACGGCGATGACACCGTCGTACGCGGCCGGGAAGCCCACGGCGCGCCCGTTGTTGCCCGCGGCGGCGACGATGATGACGCCCTTCTTCACGGCGTGCTTGACGGCGTTCTCGATGACGCCGCTGCGCTGCGGGCTGCCGAGCGACATGTTGATGACGTGGGCGCCGTGGTCGGCGGCCCAGCGGATGCCCTCGGCGACGTCGGCCGACGTGCCCCAGCCGCGCGCGCTCAGCACCTTGACCGGCATGAGGTTGGCGCAGTGCGCGAGGCCGGCGACGCCGACGCCGTTGTTGGTCGTCTGCGCGATGGTGCCCGCGACGTGGGTGCCGTGACCCTGATCGTCGGCCGCGAACGCGTTCTTGCCCACGAAGTTGTAGCCCGGGACGCAGCTCGTGCCGCGGAGGTCGGACCCCTTCATGAAGCCGTTGCCGTCGTAGCAGGCCACGCCGGTGTCGATGACGGCCACCGTCACGCCCTTGCCGCACGCGTAGTCCCACGCGCGCGTCGCGTTGACGCGCGACATGTGCCACTGCTCTTTGAACTTGGGATCGTTGGGCATGAACGACGCCCGCACGATGTGCATCGGCTCGGCCGCCTCGACGCGAGGGTCGGCGGAGAGGCGCGCCACGAGCGACGCGACCATGCCCGGGGCGACGTGAGCGAGCTCGACCTTGCCGTCGTCTTTGATGTCGGGGCTGTTGTCCTCGAGCGTGATCCCGTAGTCGCGGCCGAGCTGCGCGATCGCCTCCTCGCTCAGGTCGTCCTTCACGTCGACCGCGATCTCGCCCAGCACGTCCTCTCCGGCCTCGGCCGCGAAGGTGGGGGCGTCGGTGGCGACGGCGTCGGGCATGTACGGCGGGAAGTCCGCGTGCGCTGGGGTCGCCACGCCGAAAGCGGCGGCGGCGACGACGGAGGCGAGGAGCAGAGCGCGGTTTCGCATGCGTAGGGATCTCTCTGTAGGTTCTCGACGTGGGCGTCCGGCTCGAGCGCGGACGCGTCGTCCCATGGACGGGCGAGCGGGCGAAACGTTTCCCGCTCCGAGCAAGCGACTGCCTGAAAAGCTAAGCATGCCGGCGGGGCAGGCCCAGCGCGACCGTCGAATGAGGGGGGATAACGTAGGTAGCTATCTCACCCCACACGCGCCCGTCGGAGCGTTCTCGGTCGTTTCGCGCCGAGATCACGGCCCCGCGGCGAGCTTCTTGAAGCGCTGCTCGGGCCCCGGCGGCGCGTACAGCTGGAGCGCGACCAGGCGGTGGCCCGGATCCGGCGCCCACGCGTGCTTGGTGCCCGGCGGGACGCGCACGATCTGACGCTTGCCGAGCCGCGCGGGGCGACCGTCGAGCGTGAACGTGCCGGCCGCGTCGATCGCCACGAGGATCTCCCACGAGCCGTCGTGGGTGTGCTCGGGCACGCCGGCCGTGCCCTCGAGGCGGCCGAGGTAGACCTCGGGGGACACGTCGGTGCCCACGTCGAGGTGCGCCGTCATCTGACCCTTGGCCCACGTCAGCGCCGGCGCCTTGCCCGCCGCGACGACGACCGTGCGCTGCGCGGGCCGATCCTTCACCGCGCACGTGCCGGGCGACAGATCGTAGCGCGCGATGGCGACGACGCCCTGGCCTCGCACCTCGAACGGATCCGGGTGCGTCACCACGACCACGTCGCCCGGCGCCAACGAATTCCCCGCGACCGTCGCCTTGCCGCTGGCGAGGGCGACCATGACGCGCGAACAAAGCGGCGCGTCGATCTTGGCGGGGAGATCGGCGATCTTCACGTCGGGCGGCTGGACGGCGGCGGGCGCAGGTGACGGCGAGACGTCCTCGGGCGCAGCCGCGAGCGCCTCCGCAGGATCGCGCGGCGCGGGCGTCGCGCCAGGCAGCGCGCTGGTCGTCAGCGGAGGGACGGCGGCGGGGGGCTCTTTGCGCGCGCAAGACAGGGTCGCGGAGAGGGCGGCGACGGCGACGCCGGCGAGGAGCGAGACACGCATGCGCTTGGACTATCGCCGCGATCGTCAGCGGTCAACGGCACGCGGCTCTCTTGCCGAGCAGCGACGCGCCCGACGCGCGCTCGGCCCCGGCGTCGAGCGCGGTGACCGCCTCCCGCAGCGCGCGCAGCTCCACGGCCGCGTCGCGCCCTCTCGCGGCGCACGCGCTCACGCCGGGAGTCAGCGGCCCGAAGCGCTCGACGTGCTCGGGACACGCGGCCGACAGCTTCGCGAGGACCGCGCGAGAGGACGCGCGCACGGCGTCGAGCTCGGGGCCGAGCCCGGCCGCCGCGTCGATCTGCAGACGTTCGAGCGCCTCGGCCGCCTCGAGCGCGTCGCGGGCATCTGCCGCGGCGTTCCACGTGAGGCAGTCGCCATTGCAGCCGCCCCCCTCTTTGGTGTCGCCGCGGCATAGCTTGCGCACAGGCTCGCGCAACGACGTGGCGAGCGCGTCGTGCGCCGCCCGCTGCTTGGACGTGCACGCCGGCAGCGCGACCGCGAGCGCCGCGAGCGCCGCCGCCAGACCTACCCGTAGAACCAAGACGTGCTCACGCGTACGCACGCAACAGCTCAGCGTCGGACGAGGCTCGTCGCGGGCAGGAGCGCCGCGCCGTCGCGCGCCGCGAGCTGGCTGGTCGTGCGCGGGCCGTCCTCCCCGGAGATGCGGGCCGCGGCCTCTTGGGCCTCGGCGAGGCGCCGCTCGAGCTCGACCTTGGCGCCCTCGGGATCGCCGGGACGCAGCACGCTGCGCACGAAGACCTCTGCGGCCTTGTACGAGCTGCGGACGAGCGGCGCGCTCGCGACGTAAGCGAAGCCCATCTCGCGCGCGGCGACGGCGTAGGCCTCGAACTGCTCGGGCGTGACGAAACGATCCACGGCGGTGTGCTTGGGCGTCGGGCGCAGGTACTGGCCGAGCGTGACGATGTCGACGCCGACGGCGCGCAGATCGCGCATCGTCTCGACGACCTCTTCGTCGCGCTCGCCGATCCCCACCATGATGGAGCTCTTGGTGATGCGGGACGGGTCGCGCTGCTTCACGCGCTCGAGCACCGCGAGCGAGCGCTCGTACGAACAACGCACGTCGCGGATCGAGCGCTGGAGGCGGCGCACGACCTCGATGTTGTGCGCCCACACGTCGGGGGCGGCGTCGACGGTCGTGTCGACGTAGTCCATGTGTCCGCCGAAGTCGCCGAGCAACGTCTCGACCAGGATGTCGGGGCGCAGCTCGTGCAGGCGCGTGACCGTGCGGCCCACGTGCGACGCGCCGCCGTCGAG
>JAGQJA010000715.1 GCA_020430845.1 Myxococcales bacterium | reverse complement strand
GACGAACGGCGGCGCCACGTTCGACACGTACAGGGAGATCCTGGCGTTCGTGCGCGGCTCCCCGTTCCACCTCGGCGGCGGCCTCGCGTTCGGCAACGACGGCTACCTCTACGCCAGCTTCGGCGACGGGGCCGACGTCGGCGACGACAGCTTCGCGAACGGGCAGACGACCTCGGGCTTCCACGCCAAGGTCCTGCGCATCGACGTCGACAAGACCTCCGCCGGCAAGCCGTACGGCATCCCGAGCGACAACCCGTTCGCGCTGGGCGTGGGCGGCGCGCCCGAGGTCTTCGCGTGGGGCTTCCGCAACCCGTTCCGGCTGACGGTCGATCGCGCCACGGGCGACATCTGGGTGGGCGACGTCGGCGAGAACCAGTGGGAGGAGATCAACCGCGTCGAGCGAGGCGGCAACTACGGGTGGCCGTGCAGGGAGGGCGCGCACGACTACCTCTCGCAGGATCTCGTCAAGTGCCCGAGCCCCCTCGGGCTCACCGACCCGTACTTCGAGGTCCGGCACGCGACCCCGAACACGCGGGCGATGGTCGGCGGCTACGTGTACCGCGGCGCCGCCATTCCCGGGCTCCAGGGAACGTATGTATATGCAGATTATATCCAGCAAGAGGTGTGGACGCTCGCGACCGACGCCACGGGCGCGCTCCGCTCCACGCTCGTCAACCCGAGCGGCCCCAACGGCGCGTTCGGCGGTCTCGCGGAGGACGACGACGGCGAGATCTATGCGCTCGGCACGCTGACGAACGACGTCTACAAGCTCGTGGCGGCGGCGCCCGGCGCGCCCTCGTCGTTCCCAGACCGTTTGAGCAAGACGGGCTGCGTCGAGCCGGCCGCGCCGGCGCGGTTTGCGTCGGGGGTCGTCCCCTACACGGTCCAGGCATCGTTCTGGAGCGACGGCGCCAGCAAGTCGCGCGGTCTCGCCCTTCCCGACGGCGCGACGATCGGCGTCACGCCCGAGGGAGACTTCGACCTGCCGATCGGCAGCGTGGTGCTCAAGCAGTTCGAGCGCGGCGGGCGGCCCATCGAGACGCGCCTGCTCGTGCGCCACGACGACGGCGAGTGGGCCGGCTACACGTACGCGTGGCTCGACGACGGGACCGACGCCGTGCTTCTCACGGGCGGCGAGCGGAGGCAGGCCGGGGGCGCGCCGTGGCACTTTCCCAGCCGGTCGGAGTGCATGCGGTGCCACACGAAGGGCGCGGGCCGCACGCTCGGGCTCGAGCTCGCGCAGCTCAACGGCGATCTCGTCTACGCCGCGACGAATCGGATCTCGAATCAGCTCGCGACGCTCGAGCACATCGGGCTCTTCGCCGCGCCGCTCGCGGCCCCACCCGACGCCCTGCCTCGGCTCGCCGACCCCGCCGGCGCGGGCCCCGTCGCGCCGCGCGCGCGTGCGTACCTGCACGCGAACTGTGCCGGGTGCCACCGGACGGGCGCGGAGCAGGGCCGCGCCGCGATGGATCTGCGCGCCTCGACACCGCTCGGCCAGACGCAGGCGTGCGGCGTGGCGACGGCGCTCGACCGGGTGGGCACAGCCGAAGGGCTGCTCATCAAGCCGGGCGATCCCGCCGCGTCGATCGTGCACCGACGCATGGCGACGCGCGACGCCAAGGCGATGCCGCCCCTCGGGAGCCTGGTGACCGACGAGGGCGGTCGGCTCCTCATCGAGGCTTGGGTGCGGGCGCTCACCGGATGTAGCGATCCCTAGGTGGGGACACGCCGGGGTGCGGGTATTCTCCGTGCGTGGCATGGAACGCGGAGCTCGTCGTGTACTCGTCTCGCGGCGCGACCGTGTACGCGCTACCTGCGGGTCGCTCGCTCAGCGTCGGCCGAGGTCCAGACGCCGACGTGACGCTCGACGACGACGCCGTGTCGCGGCGGCACGCCATCTTCCACGGCGGGCCACCTGTGGAGATCGAGGACCTGGGCAGCGCGAACGGCACGTACGTCGCGCGCACGGCGCGGCGCCCCGAGGCTCGCGACAAGACGACGGCCGACCAGCGCCGCGTTCCCGTGCAGTCCGAGCGCGCGCAGCTCGGCGAGGGCGACACGGTGCACATCGGCGCGGCGGTGTTCGTCGTGCGGCGCGCGGCCGACGAAGCCCGCACCGGGGGCGCGGGTGGCGACGCAGACGCCGCGGCGGACGCATGGCTCGAGGGATTCGACGCGATCGTGATCGACCCCGCCGTGCGGCGCGTCTACGAAGAAGCCGCGCGCATCGCGCCGATGTCGCTTCCGGTGCTCATCCTCGGAGAGACCGGCGTCGGCAAGGACGTGCTCGCGCGCTTCATCCACCACCGCTCGGGACGCGCAAAGCAGACGTTCGTCGCACAGAACTGCGCGACGCTCGGTGACACGTTGGCCGACAGCGAGCTGTTCGGGCACGAGCGCGGCGC
>JAGQJA010000075.1:24283-24884 GCA_020430845.1 Myxococcales bacterium | reverse complement strand
TGCGCGTCGCCGACGCGAGCAGCGGACGCGTCGTGGCGCTCTTCCGCAACCCGGCGATCACCCAGCCGGCGTTCGACGGCACGGTCGCGGGCATGATCGAGCCGTCGGTCGGCTACGCCGTCGAGGTCTACTCCGACGACGGGCAGGCCGGGGCGGGCTCGGTCCGCGAGTGGCGCATCGAGAAGGACAGCGTGGCGACGGGGCTCACCGTGGACTTCGACCCGGCCACGTTCCCGTCCGCGTCGAACCTCGCCCCGCCCTGAGCTGCCCGCGCTCGCGTCCGCGCGGCTCACGACGGGACTCTCGCGGCACGGACCACGGCCGCCTGTGGCGCTTCACGCGCCGCGAAGAAGAGACGGGGCGAAATCGGCCGCGTCGTGCTACCTCTTGTGGTGGTGTATCAGCTGTTCCAACCCGGCTCCGTCATCGACGGCAAGTACAAGGTCACGCGCCACATCGGAGACGGTGGCATGGGGAGCGTGTACGAGGGCGAGAACGTCCGCATCGGTCGCAAGATCGCGATCAAGGTGCTGCACGGCGAGCTCCCCAAGACGCCCGAGCTTGTGTCTCGCTTCGAGCGCGAGGCGCGGGCCGCGGCGCG
>JAGQJA010000075.1:0-24221 GCA_020430845.1 Myxococcales bacterium | reverse complement strand
CGTTTCATCGTCATGGAATATCTCGAGGGGGACAACCTCGAGGAGCGCCTCGAGAAGGTGGGGCGCATCAGCCAGGTCGACGTGGCGACGATCGCGTTCGAGCTCCTCGCCGGTCTCGCTTCTGTGCATGATGCAGGTATCGTCCACAGAGACCTGAAGCCGGCGAACCTCTTCTTGTCGAAGACGCCGCGCGGCCGCGGCGAGGTCGTGAAGATCCTCGACTTCGGCGTGTCGAAGTTCCTGCCGGTGGGCGACACCGACTCTGCCAACGTGACCCAGACGGGCGCGGTCATGGGCACGCCGCTGTTCATGTCGCCGGAGCAGGCGCGGGGCGCCAAGGAGATCGACGGTCGGTCCGACCTCTACTCGGCGGCGGCCATCATGTACCGCGCGCTGACGGGGCACTACCCGCTCTTGGGCGAGAACTTCCACGATCTGCTCTTCAAGATCGCGCTCGAGGCCCCCACGCCGATCCAGGAGCTGTGCCCGGACGTCGATCCCGTGCTCGCCGAGATCATCATGAAGGGCCTCGCCAAGAAGCCCGACGACCGCTGGGCCACGGCGCGCGACTTCCACGAGGCCATTGCGGGGTGGGCTCGCTCGAACGCGCCCGTGAGCCTGCAGCTGCTCTCGATGGGGTCGATGTCAGGGATGGCCGTCGCCGCCGCGATGTCGACGCCCGCGACGCCGATCCTCTCGCCGCTCCACGGCGGCCCGAACACCCCGGCGACGGGCTCTGCGGTCGCACGCACGCAGACGTCGTGGGTCGGTGATCGCCCGCCGTCCGGGAGCCAGCCGGCGGCCAAAGAGCTGCCGTCGGGCGAGTCGCTCGAGAAGGCCGCCACCCAGATCGCGCCGTCGACGCCCTACGGAGAGCCGGTGCCGGCTCCCGCGCCGCCTGCCCCTTCGCGCCGAGGCGCCCTCATCGGCGCTGTGGCCGTCGGGTTCTTGCTCGTCGGCGGGGGCATCGCCGCCGTCGTGATCCCCTCGGCTCACAGCCGCGGCGCCGCGAGCACGGAGTCTCCTCCCACGTCGATCGCGCCGCCCGCCGCGACCGACGTGCCGCCGGTTTCGGCGAGCACCGCGCCGGCCGATCCGCCCGCGTCCGCGAGCGCCGTCGCGTCGGCGAGCGCCGCACCCACCACGCCCGATCCGCCGTCGAGCGCGGCCAGCACCGCGGGCACGCGCCCGCACGGCGGGCGAACACCGTCGGTCGCGGTCAAGGCGCCCCCGACGACGACCGCTACGACCGCGGCGCCGGCCAGCGCGGCGCGGCCCCCCACCGCCCCCACGCCGAGCAAGCGCGTCTTCCGCACGACGTTCGACTGACGCGCGCTTCCGCGCGTGCGAACGCAAGCGGCGCGGTGTAACCTCGGGCGCGATGAGCAAGGTGTGCAGGGCGGGCCTCGTGCTCGCAGTGGCCATCGCATCGGGTACGTGCGCGCTGACGTGGTCGGGACGGGCCGAGGCGGCCGAGCCCGCCGCCACCCCGACGGCCGAGGCGCGGGCCGAAGCGGAGTCGCTCAAGAAGGTCGGCAACGAGGCGATGCTGCAGCTCGACCTCGCGGCCGCGCTCGCGGCCTACGAGAAGGCGCTCACGCTCACGCCCGACGACGCCGCCCTCTACTACAACGTGGGGCGGGTGCACCAAGCGCGCGAGGACTACCCCGCGGCGCTCGACGCGTTCGAGGCGTTCGCCCGACGCGCGAGCCCCGAGCTCAAGGAGCGTGTCCCGCAGCTCGACGAGATCCTGCGGGACACCAAGTCCAAGGTCGGCGTCATCGCGCTCTCGTGCCGCGTCGAGGACGCGTCGGTGCGCGTGCAGGTGAGCGAGAAGGTCTCGGTCACGGGCTGCGGGCCGCGTGCGAAGCTGGTGCGCGTCAGCGTGCTGCGCGCGGGCGCGACGTTCGAGGTCCAAGCGGTGGGCGATCAGTTCCAGCCCGAGCGCGTGCGCGCCGCGCCCGTCGGCGGCGGGGCCCCGTTCCCGGTCAAGCTCGCGCTCCTGCTCAAGGCCGTGTCCGGTACGCTCCACGTGGAGACCGTGCCGAGCGGCGCGACGGTCGCCGTCGACGGTGAGGCGCGGGGCAACCCTCCGCTCGACCTGTCGCTCTCCGCCGGCGACCACGTCGTCACGGCCACACGCGACGGCTACGACGCGGCCTCTGTCCCGGTGGTCGTCGAGGCGGGCAAGACGCGCGACGTGCGCATCGAGCTGCAGCAGAAGCAGCCCATCACCAGCCGGTGGTGGTTCTGGGCTGGCGTCGGCGTGCTCGTCGTGGGCGCAGCCACGACGGTCTCGATCCTCATCATCCAGCCCGAGCGAGATCCCGAGGCGGGGTCGATCGCACCGGGCACCATCCCGGCCCCGCTGCTCCGCTTCTGACCTTCAGCCGTAGACCTTCTTCCACGCGGGTCGGGCCGTGATGCGCTCTATCCACGCCGCGACAGACGGGTGTGGCGTCAGGTCCACGCCGAGCATGGGCGCGATGCCGAGGCTGGGCGCGATCGACACCTCCGCGATCGAGAAGCGCTCGCCGAGGTGCTCCCGACCCTCGAGCCGTCGATCCAGGGCCCGCAGGCTGCGTTCGATGTCAGCGCGCGCCTCTTCGACGATGCGCGGGAGTCGCTGATCTTCGGGCAGGCGGATCGTGTGGGCGAAGACGCGCGCGAGTGACGGCGACAGGTGCGCGGCGTTCATGAACATCCAGCGCGCGATCTCGGCGCGCTCGCCGGCGCTCTCTCCCCCGAGGCGCTTGTCGGCGAACTTCTCCGCGAGGTAGCCCAGGATGGCGTTCGACTCCCACAGCACGAGCTCTCCGTCGACGAGCGTGGGCACCCTGCCCGAGGCGTTGAGCGCGAGATAGGCGTCGGCGCGGTGCTCGGCGGCCATCAGGTCGACCGTCACGAGCTGGTGGGGGGCGTCGCACTCCGCGAGCATGAAGAGCACGCGACGCGTGTTGGGAGACATCGGAAATCCGTGGAGCGTGAGCATGCGCACATCATACGGCTGGCGCCGGCGCGTGGCGCAACCGGACGTGCTCCGTGCTCGGTGGCCGGCGGCGACCGACGCACGAGCGCGCGCGCGTGGTACGCTCGCGCGACCCCAACGGAGGAAGACAGATGCGCTGGTACCTCAACGCGCTCGCGACCGCGGGCCTCGTCCTCGCACCGATGACCGCCGACGCGTTCTGCGGGTTCTACGTCAGCGGCGCCGACGGGAAGCTCTTCAACGACGCGACCCAGGTCGTGATGATGCGCGACGGGACGCGGACCGTGCTGTCGATGCAGAACACGTATCAAGGACCGCCCGAGAACTTCGCGATGGTCGTCCCCGTCCCGGTCGTCCTGCAGAAGGAGAACGTCAAGACCCTCCCGAGCGCCGTGTTCGAGCGCGTCGACCAGCTCACGTCGCCGCGGCTCGTCGAGTACTGGGAGCAGGACCCGTGCCCGCCCCCGATGCCCCGCGAGATGCGGATGAAGGCGGGCGCCCCGGTCCCGCGCCCTGCGCCGCCGTCTGCGGCAGCTCCCGGCGCGCCGCCCAAGGTGCGCATCGAGGCGCAGTTCGTCGTGGGCGAGTACGACATCGTCATCCTCTCGGCCACTGACGCGACGGCGCTCGACACCTGGCTGCGCGACAACAAGTACAAGATCCCCGACGGCGCCGAGCCCTACCTGCGCCCGTACGTGCAGCAGGGGATGAAGTTCTTCGTCGCCAAGGTCGACGTGACCAAGGTGAAGTTCGAGGGCGGCAAGGCCGTGCTCTCGCCGCTGCGCTTCCACTACGACTCCGAGCAGTTCCACCTGCCGATCCGCCTCGGGCTCATCAACTCGAACGGATCGCAGGACGTCATCGTCAACATCCTCGCGCGCAACCAGCGCTACGAGGTCGCCAACTACGACAACATCGGCGTCCCCACGAACATCGACGTCAAGGACGCGGTCCGGCGCGACTTCGGCTCGTTCTACATGAAGCTCTTCGACGACACCGTGCGCAAGCACCCCAAGAGCGTCGTCACCGAGTACTCCTGGCAGGCGACGAGCTGCGACCCGTGTCCGACGCCGCCGCTCTCACCGACGGAGCTCGCGCTGCTCGGCTCGGACGTGATCCCGAGCATGGCGCTCGAAGGTCCGGGGGGCGGGCCCATGCCTCCGCCTCCGCAGATGGGTCCCGTCGGCCCGCGCCCGCGGCCGCCCGGTCGCCGGCCGTTCTTCGGCGGTGGCAGCGACTTCGTGCTCACCAGGCTGCACGCGCGCTACACCAAGGACGCGAGCGGGGAGGACCTGTTCTTCAAGGCGGCGGCGCCGATCGTCGGGGGCCGCGAGATGCTGCAGAAGGACGGCAAGCTCGAGCGCGGCGCGCTGCCGTCGAGCGTGAACAACTTCCAGGCGCGTTACATCATCCGGCACCCGTGGACGGGAGCGATCAAGTGCGCCCACCCGCAGCGCGGCGTCTGGGGAGGACCGCCCGGCGGACGGGATCCCCGCCCGACACCGGCGGCGCGCCTCGGCTTCGCCAAGCCCGCGTCGTATCAGCTCGCGTCGGTGGTGAGCGGAGCGCTCGCGCCAGAGACCGTGCTCGGAGCTGCCGGACCGACGCCCAAGCTCGTCATCCCTGCGCTCGCCGCGATGCCCGCGGGCGGCGACGACGCCGGCGCGGCAGCGGCCGAAGACGCCGGCGCGACGTCCGCATCCGCGCCGGAGAGCGACGCGGGGGGCGGATCGCTCCCGCCGCCCCCGCCCAAGTCGGGGGGATGCGCTGGCTGCACGACGACACCGGCGAGCGCCTCGTATGGGCTCTTCGCGGGGCTCGCGGCGCTCGGGCTCGCGCTCACGCGTCGGGTCGCGTCTCGCCGCTCGCGCGAGCGCTGAGGCGCGGCGCGGGCCGACGCGTCGCGCGGGCCGAGCTCGCGATCAGGCGTCGAGGCCCTTGGGCCAGGTGGGAACACGCGCCTCGACGTCGGCGACAGAGGCGGCGGTGGGCCGCGACGTGTCGACCCGGAGGTGCTCTTCGGCCGACAGCTCGGTGATGGGCTCCCACGAGGCGCAGAACGCGTCGAACACCTCGAGCCGGCCGTCCGACACGCTCGCGGTCTTGGCGCGCTCGCGCAGGCGCTCACGGCAGACTTCGGCCGGCGCGGTGCACTCGACCAGCAAGAAGGGGACGCCGTGGCGCGTGGCGAGCGCTCGGGCCTTGGCGCGCATCTCGGCGGAGCGGAACGACGCGTCGACGACGACGGGACGCCCCGAGTCGAGCACGACCGACGCGCGACGTAGGACCTCGTCGTAGACACGCGCGGTGAGGTCCTTGGAGTAGGCGCCGCTGAAAGCGCCCTCCTCGAGGCGCGCCGTGTGCTCCACGCCCAGCATGCTCTTGCGCGCGCGGTCGGCGTCGACGACAGGCGCGCCCAGATCGTCGCCCACGATCTGGCCGAGCGTGCTCTTGCCCGACGCGATGACCCCGCCGACGGCGACGACGCGAGGCGAGATGAGGCTCTTGCGCTCGGCCGCGAGCGCGAGCAGGTAGTGTCTGCGGGCCACGGCCTCGGCGCCGCTCGACACGCGCGTGTCGACGCCCGGGTCGCGAGACAGCATCGTGGCGACCTTGGCGCGCACCCACGCTCGGTAGCTCTCGTAGAAGTCGACGACGCCGTAGAGGTCGAAGTCGTCGGTCTCGCGCGCGTACCGGGCGAGCAGGCGCTCGGCGAGGTCGACACGACCGTGCGCCGCGAGGTCCATCGAGAGGAACGACACGTCGCTCGCCGTGTCGCCCGCGCGCAGCGCGTCCGAGAACTCGACGCAGTCGAGGACGGTGATGTCACCGCGCTCGTCGATGTAGACGTGCTCGAGGCGCAGGTCGCCGTGGCCGTCGACCGACTTGCCGGCGTCGGCGCGGGCCTGGATGCGCGCGCCGTGCTTGTCGAGGAAGCCGAGCTGCCACGCCTCGACCTCGCGCGCCTGCGCCTCGCCCATCAGGCGCGACGCGTGACCGCGCGTCTGCTCGAAGTTCTGCACGACGTGCGCCCGTACGGCCGCCGGAGAGCCGAAGGCGCGCGTGGCCTCGTCGGCGCGGCAGCGTCCGTGGAACGCGGCGAGGTGGGCGGCGAGGCGATCGACGTGGCGCTCGGTGAGCGCACGCGCGGCGAGCAGCGCGTCCGCCGTGCGGTGATCGTCGAGGCGAAGCATGTGCACCGCCCAGTCGACGACCTCGCCCTCGGGGCCGAAGTGGTGCCTCCCGTCCGGGCCGAGGCGGACGGGGACGACGCCGAGGTACACGCTGGCGGCGAGCCGCCGGTTGAGCATGAGCTCCGCCTCGCACGCGGCGCGACGGAGCTCGACGGTGTGGAAGTCGAGGAAGCCGAGGTCGACGGGGCGCTTGACCTTGTAGACGTCGCCCTCGGTCAGATACACCCACGACGCGTGCGTCTCTCGCAGCTCGACCGACGCCGTAGACGGCGCCGGGTACGCCTCGGGCCGCAGCAGATCTTCACGCAGTCCCATCGTCAGTGCAGTGTATCCGCTTGCTCCGGGTTTGTTTCGTCGAAGGCGGCGAGATAGAAGTCGCGGTCGAAGCGGTCGCTGTCGGTGAGCCCCACGAACGGGCCACCGAGCTCGTCGTCGGACAGCTCGTTGCGCGCCTCTTCGAAGGCGTACTCGGCCGATGTCGCCGACGCCAAGAACTCCTCGGCGAGCTCCTCTGCGTCGCTCTCGGCCCACCTACGCCCGCCGCCCCGGTGGCGTGACGGATCCGGGAGGAAGGCGTCTCCGTCGTCGTCGTGGAGCGAGGAGACGTGCGCGTGCTTGTACTTCGGCTTTGCCATGAGGACCTCCTTCTTCTTCTTGGAGCCCGTGACCCTCGTTCCCTTCTGCAACGCGCGGGCCGCGCCGGATCTCGTGCCCTGACACCTCGATGGCGGGTAGATGCGGGTCTGCTCGGTCGGTCGCGAAAGGCTCGCGCCGCGCGTCGCGCAACGGTTGCGCGGCGGCGCAGCTCACGCGTCGCGCGCCGTGAGCAAGCCGACCATGCTCCAGGATTCTCGGGACATCACGCGTCGGCGGGGCGCTCTAGACTGGCCTACCGCTTGCAGTGCACTCTGTCATCATGACTACCAGCCCCTTCATCGCCGTGGTCGGAACCGACTTTTCTACGCTGTCGTCCGGCGCGTTCAAGGCCGCCGTCGACCTCGCCCAAGGCGCCGCGCTCTCCACCGGCGTCACTCCGCAGGTCCACCTGCTGCACGTGGTCGCGCCCGAAGGCGCGGCGATGGACGTCGGCCCGACGCGCCAGTTCGCCGAGGCGCTCTCCTCGGCGTCGAACGAGCAGCTGCAGAAGGAGCTCGCGAGCCTGACGATCCCCGAGGGGGTCAAGGTCACCACGATCACGCGCTTCGGCACAGCGAACCGCGAGATCGCGGCGTACGCCAAAGAGATCGGCGCCGACATCATCTTCTTGGGCACGCACGGCCGCAA
The DNA here is from genome assembly GCA_020430845.1 of Myxococcales bacterium. Taxonomy (GTDB): domain Bacteria; phylum Myxococcota_A; class Polyangia; order Polyangiales; family Polyangiaceae; genus Labilithrix. The sequence continues at coordinate 16,754 of JAGQJA010000075.1, read as the reverse complement.
AGGCCTCGACCGCATGCTGTTCGGCTCGGTTGCCGAGAAGGTCGTGCGCGAGGCCGAGTGCTCGGTCGTCGTGGTCCGCCCGCGCGAGCCGCGCGCCGAGGAGCTGATCGAGCCGGGCTGCCCGGAGTGCGAGCGCGCCCGGCAGGAGACCAAGGACCCGCACGCGCACTGCACCATGCACGGGCGCCCCTCGACGGTGCCGCACCTCCACTACGAGAAGCCCAAGCGCTTCGGCGTCGGCTGGATGAACTTCCGCGCCGACTGACGCGCTACTTCACGATCGTCTTGCAGCCGAGCACGACGTCGATCTGCGCCTTGCCCGCGTCTGCCTTGACCTCGTCACACGAGGCAGGGCAGAGGTTGATCTTGGTGGGCGTGCCCGCGGCCGGGTCGACGTCGTAGTACCAGCCGCCCGCCGGATCACACGCGCCGGCGGTCTTCTTGTACGGCAGGACCTTCTGCGCGCCGGAGCCCGACGTGTGCTGCACGTTGAGCTTGTCGTAGTCGGGCGTACCGGCCTCGGGGACCGGGATGTCGTACTCGCACGGGAGCGCCTGACCTCGGATGGCGTCGAGCGCAGCCTGGAACTGGGCCGTGACGTTGCCGCTCGTCGTGACGATGAACGCCGTGCTCGTCCCGCCCGAGGTCGCGATGGTGTTGAGGTTGGCGGTGGCGGCCGCCTTCTCGGCGTCGGAGAAGACGCCGATCACGAACGTCTTGATGCTCGGCGTGCCCGCGACGCCTGCTGCCGCGACGCCTGCGACGCCCGGGATGTCTTGCGGCGTGCAGCGCGTGGGGAAGCCGTCGGTCGCCATGACCTGCACGACCGCGTGCTTGGGGTTGGCCGTCGCGAACTGCTTGGCGTGCGCGATGCCGCCCTTGAGCGCCGCCGCCGTGGGCGTGCCGCCGGCGGGGGCAGGGTGGCCCACGAGCGAGTTCTCGAGCAGCGTCGCGTTGCCCGGGAGGGTCGCGATGCCGACCGCCGCGGCGGAGTAGTCGGTGTCGAAGCACGCCGAGCCCTCGCACGTGCTCGACGTGATCGCCTTGCAGCTACCCACGAGGCAGCTCCCGTACGTGGGATCGTTCACGAGGCAGCTGCCGAACACGAAGATGCCGGTGCGGCACTCGCCGAGCTCGCGGCACGCGACGTTGCCGGGGCAGTCGGCCGCGGTGTCACAGCTCTGGAGGGGCGTCTGCGCGTTGGGCGGCGTGCACGCCTTGAGGACGCAGCGGCCGTAGTCGGTGCCGGCCACGTTGCACTGGGCGTTCGACGAGCACGACGTGGGCGCCCCCGCGTGCTCGATCGGGAAGTACTGGAGGCCGACGCCGATGCCCGCCGACTTGGGATCCTTGACGAAGTTGACGAGCGCGGTGCGCACGGCGTCCCACTTGGTCGGGCCGTTGCCGCCGGCGCCCGTCTTGTCGAGCATCGAGCCGGAGGTGTCGATCATCAGGTAGAGGTCGAGCGGGAGCTGCGCCGCCTTCTGCGTCTCGGCCGCGCACGTGCCCAAGCCGGAGTCGCCGCCGTCGGTGCCGCCGCTCGAGCCGATGATTCCGCTCGATCCGCTCGATCCGCTCGACCCGCTCGATCCGCTCGAGGAGCCGCCCCCGTCGGTCTCGTCGACGAAGTTCGAATCGCGCGTGCTGCCGCACGCCATGGCCACGGCCGCCACGGAGATCGCAGACGCGATCCCCGGCCAGATGCTCCTCCTCATAATAAGCTCTCCTCCAGCGCGTCCCCGTAGGGGCGTGCGGGCGAGAGTGTACCCCTGAGCTTGTCTCGCGCAAGGCGAGCGCGGTTCGTCAGTGCTTCGGTGTAGGGACAGGTGTGCCCCACGCGTCACGCTCGTCGGGCGGCCCGAGCTTGAGCGGCTCGAGCTGGGGCATGACCTTGGCCCGGCCCCCGACGACGACCACCTTGAGCTTGTCGGGCGTGAGGTAGCGCTGCGCGACGCGCAGGACGTCGGCCTTGGTCACGGCCGCCACGGCCTTGGGCCGGGTCTCGAAGTGATCGAGCGGCAGGTCGTACGCGACGAGGTCCGCGAGCGCCCAGGTCACGTCGCCGGCCCCCTCGAAGCGCCCCGGCATGCCCAGGAGGATGCTCTCCTTCGCGAGCGACAGCTCGTCGTCGGACGGGCCATCGGCTCGCATCTTTTCGATTTCACTCATGATTTCTTGGATCGCCGGGCCGGTCTTGTCGGCGAAGACGCTCGCGCCGGCCATGAACGGGCCCGCGCCGTGCCGCATCGTGAAGTACGAACGAGCGCCGTACGTGAAGGCGTTGCGCTCGCGCAGGTTGAGGTTGATGCGGCTCGAGAACATGCCGCCGAGGATGGCGTTCATCACGCGCAGCGCCTCGCGGTCGGGGTTGTCGAACGGCACGCCGAGGTGGGTGAGCCAGACCTGCGACTGCGCGCCGTCCTTGTCGACGAAGACGAGACGTTTGTCGCTGCCGGGCTTGGCGGGGGCCTTGGGGCTCTGACGCTTCGCGCCGCCCGGCTTGCCGCGCCACGCGCCGAACGCGCGACCGAGCTTGTCTTCGAGCGCGGCGGGGGTCACGTCGCCGCACGCGACGATCGCGACGTTCGACGGCGTGACGAGGCGGTCGTAGAGGCGCACGAGCTCGGCGCGCGTGAGCGCCTTTGCGTCGGCCTCGCGGCCGTAGAGCGACGTCCCGTACGGGTGCTTGGGGCCGAAGATGGCGGCAGCGCCCGCGTTGTGCGCCATCGTGCTCGGGTGACTCTTGTCCTCGGACAGCGCCGCGATGCGTCGGCTGCGGAGTCGCTCGAGCTCCGCCGCGGGGAAGGTGGGCGCGAGCGTGACGTCGCTCATGATCTCGAGCGCGCGATCGAGCTTGTCGCTCAGCACGTGGATGCTCGTGCCCCCCGCGTCCCAGTCGAACCACGCCCCGTGCGCCGCGCCGATGGCGTCGAAGTCGTCGGAGACCGCGAGCGCGCTCCGCGTCTTGGTGCCCTGCTCGAGCATCGAGCCGAGCATGCTCAGCGCGCCGGGCCGCGCGTCGGGCACGTCGCCGGCGCCGAGCTTGACCACGAAGCGCACGGCGACGACCGGGAGATCGTGGCGCTCCGTCAGCAGCACCTTGACGCCGTTCTTGAGCGTGAAGCTCACGACCTTGGGGGCGACGAACGTGACCTCGCCGTTCGGCTCGGGCGCCTTCGCACGGAACGGCGCGTCGGGCGTCACGCGCACGGTCGGCGCGGGCGGCGCGATGGCCGCAGACGCCGACGGAGGTGGCTTGGGCAGCGGCGCGAGAGGCGGAGCGTCGGGGCCGCACGCCGCGGCCAGAGACGAGAGCGCGAGCGCAGCGATCACGCGCGCGGTCGTCGACAGCGAGGTGGGGCTCATCGGCCGGCTCCTGGGCGGGTGATCTTGGTGACGCGGCCCGCGATGGGGGCCGACTTCGAGGGCGTGACGATGGTGACGACGCGCTTGTCCTTGGACAGCCACGTCTTGGCCGCGCCTTGCACGGCGGCCGCCGTCGCGTTCTTCACGCGGGCCATGTCGCGCTCGAAGTACTGCGGTGAGTGGACGTAGTGGTTGTACATGTTGAGCTGGTTGCCGCGCGAAGAGCTGCGCTCGAGGCCGAAGACCATCTCGCTGAGCATCGACGTCTGCGCGCGGGACAGCTCGGCGGCCTCGACGCCGCCCGATTGCAGCTTGGCGATCTCGTCGTCGATCGCGGCGAGCACCTCGGTGGTCGTCTTGCCGGGCTTCACCGTGGCCGCGATCTGGAACATGCTGACGAGCTCCATCGACGCCTGGCCGGCCGACACGCTCTGGGCGGTCTGATCGTCGTACACGAGCCGCTTGTAGAGGCGGCTCGTCTTGCCGCTCGACAGCGCGCGCCCCACGAGGTCGAGCTCTCCGTCGCCGGGGGCGAAGAACTTGGGCGACGGCCACGACAGGTAGACCCGCGGGAGCTCGACGTCGGCCTCCATCTCGATGCGCGTCTCGCCCGTGAGCTTGACCTCGGGCGCCGGGGCGCGCTTGGGCTCGGGGCCGCGCGGGATGGGGCCGAAGTATTTCTCGACGAGCGCCTGCGTCCGCGCGGGCTCGATGTCGCCCGCGATGACGATCGTGGCGTTGTTGGGCACGTACCACTGACGGAAGAAGGCGCGGACGTCGTCGAGCGTGGCGCGGTCGAGGTCCTCGGGCGTGCCGATCGTGAGCAGGTGGTACGGGTGCCCGGCGGGGAACACCTCGGCGCGGATCACCTCGCTCACGAGCCCGTACGGCGCGTTCTCGTAGTTCTGTCGGCGCTCGTTCTTGACGACCTCGCGCTGGCTCTTGAACGTGGCCTCGTCGGCGTGGTCGAGCAAGAAGCCCATGCGGTCGCTCTCGAGCCAGAGCGCCAGCTCGAGACGATTCTTGGGGACGGTCTCGAAGTAGTTCGTACGATCGCTGTTCGTCGTGCCGTTGATGGCCGTCGCGCCTGCCTGCTCGAGGTAGCGAAAGTACGTGTCCTCGGGCACGTGCTTGCTCCCCTGGAACATGACGTGCTCGAAGAGGTGGGCGAAGCCGTTGCGGTGCGGCGGCTCGTCCTTCGAGCCGACGTGGTACCAGAGGTTGACCGTGACGATCGGCGTCCGGTGATCCTCGTGCAAGATGACCTCGAGCCCGTTGGGCAGGCGCGTCTTGGTGGCGGCGAGACCGACAGAGCCCGTGGGAGCAGGCGGCGCGCCGTCGGCGCTCGCATGAGAAGGGCCGACGAGCGCGAGCGCGAGGGCGCACGAAGAGAGGAGACGTCGCATGCCGGCATTAGAGCCGACCTCGGCGCGCGTCGAAACCCTCTCTGGCGTTACTTCTTCTTCTTGTCCATGTCGGCGCCGCACGTGCCTGCCCCGCAGCTCATCGAGCCGCCAGGGCTGGGCTTCTTCTCCTTGAGGCGGACGCCCGCGTCGACCTCATCCGCAGAGACGCGCGGCGCCGCGGCCGTCGGCGCTGCGCCCGGTCTCGGCTTGGGGAAGCTCTCGCTCGACTTCGTGGGCTCGCTCGCACCGGACGCGCTCGGCGCGGGCTCTGCGACGGGAGGTGCTTCGGTCGCGGCGGGCGCGCTCGCGGCGGGAGGTGCGACCGGCGCGGCAGCCGCGGGGTCTTTGTCGGCCGCGGCGGGCGCGGCGCTCTTTGCGCAGCCCGCGGCCCCCACCACGGTGAGCGCTGCCATGACCTTTGCCCACGACACACGGCGCGTATCCATCTCGCCATCGTAGCTTGACGAAACCGCGCGTCGAGCACGAGCATCACTGCCTCGCAGGCTGCGGCCGCGACACGAACGTTGGAGGTTCTTCATGAAGGTGGCAGTGCTCGGGACGGGAGATGTGGGCAAGACGCTCGGCAAGGCGTTCATCGCGCTCGGCCACGAAGTGAAGATGGGCGCGCGCGAGGCGACCAACGAGAAGGCCGCCGCGTGGTGCAAGGAGATGGGCGACAAGGCGTCCCACGGGACCTTCGCCGACGCCGCGGCGTTCGCGGAGCTCGTCGTGCTCGCGACGCTCGGCGCCGCCAACCAAGCTGTGCTCGAGGCCGTAGGCCCCGACAACCTCGCCGGCAAGATCCTCATCGACACCACGAACCCGCTCGACATGTCGAAGGGCTTCCCGCCGTCGCTCTCGGTCGGCCACACCGACTCGGGCGGCGAGGCCGTGCAGCGGCTCGCGCCGAAGGCTCACGTGGTCAAGGCGTTCAACACGGTCGGCAACGCGCACATGTTCAAGCCCGCGTTCGAGGGCGGACCGCCCGACATGTTCATCTGCGGGAACGACGAGGAGGCCAAGAAGAAGGTGAGCGCGCTGCTCGTCGAGGGCTTCGGCTGGGGCGTCGTCGACCTCGGCGGCATCGAGGCCTCGCGTCACCTCGAGCCGATGTGCCTCGTGTGGGTGCTGCACGGTGCCCGCTCGGGGTCGTGGAACCACGCGTTCAAGCTGCTCCGCAAGTAGCGCTCGCGCCGAGGCGCAGCTCAGTCGCGCCGATCCCGGCTCGTCACACGCCGTCGCCGCGTCCACAGCGCGGCGAGACCGAGCCCGATCGCCGCGGCCGCCGCGCCGGACGCGCCGGTGGAGGGGATGGTGGCACAGCCCGCGCAGCCGCCCTTCTTGGGGGCCGGGGGAGGCGCCGCGGGCGTCGTCGCGGCGGGCTCGGCCGGTGCGGCGGGCAGCGGTACGCCCGGCTTGACGCCGATCTCGGGGACCTCTTCTTTGACGAACGACGGGAGGCTCGCCGACTCTCGCGCGACGAACGCGAGGTCGAGCGCCGCTTGCGGGCGTGGCGGCGGAGCTCCCGCGGGCGGGCCGCCCCAGATGCCGCGTCGTGGGTTGGCGCAGGCGATGGGGCCTGTCCATGCGTGGCGGATCGCGTAGCGGCCCTGGAAGTTGTTGACGCTCGACGGCGTCGCGCCGTGCTCGAGCGCGCCGCCCTCGCCGCGGATCTCCCGGCCGCCCACGATCGGAGGCGCGGCTTTGAACACGAGGTCTTCGCCGAGGGACTCCTTGGTGTAGCGCGCGTGCAATCGGGTCAGCACGAAGCCCGAGCCGCCGCGCCACCCCTTGCCGCGCCTGCGCGGACCCCCGACGCCGTCCGCGTCCCCTCCCGTGAGGACGTCGGCGCCCAGCGTGCTGAGCTCGCTGCCGTCGAGCGCCGGCGACGGGCAGGGGTCGCAGCTGCCCGCGTCCCACGAGTACTCGGTGACGACGGCCTTGGGGTTCACCACGAGCGTGCGGTCGAAGAGCGTCGCGTAGAACGTGCCGAACTTCGACGTGGCCGTGTCCGCGACGTCGAAGTTCGTGGGGATGGTCACGTTGGGGTAGTTCGCGACGTCGTAGCGTTGCCCACGCGCGAGCACGTGCACGATGAGGTCCTGCGGTCCGTTCGCGTTCGCGAGCCCCAGGCGCACGGGCAGTCGGAAGTCGGGCGAATCGTAGTGAAAGCGCAAGGGGGAGAGCGTGGCCATCCCCTTGTCGAACTTGACCTTGGACGCGTCGACCCGCGCGACGAAGAACTTGCTGCCCGCGGCCACGTACGCGCGGAGGTACGGCTCGCTCCCGGCCGGGATCTTGTACCCCTCGCGCTTGAGCCACGTGTCGAGCCCGCTCGAGTCCTTGGCGCTCAAGATGACGATCTCGTATTCGCCGACGACGAACTGCGCCTCCACCGTCACGCCGAGGTCGTCCTTGGCGCTCTCCGCCTTCGACCCCTTCTTGCGGGGAGAGGCGGCGGACTTGTCGGCCATCCCGTCCTCCTCGTCGACGTCCGGCATGCAGGGGTCCTGCTCCCAGTACTCGACGAGGCGAGGCGCATCGAGCTTGTCGACCCGGGCGAAGATCTCGCGCGGCAGCGTCTTGACGTTCTCTTTCTGCAGGACGACGGGCACCGGGACCACCATCGCGAAGTTGCTCGGCGGGCCTTGGTAGTTGTTCTGCATCGAGAGCACGGTCCGCGTGCCCTCGCGCATCAACACGACCTGCGTCGCGTTGTTGAAGAGCTGCGCGTCCGCCCCACCTACATAGAAGCCGCAGAAGGCGTGCGTGGCGGGGGTCACGAGCGTGGCGGCCGAGAGGGTGGCCGCGGCGAGCAGGGCGACAGGCGTGCGCATGCGGCGACTCTACCAGCGATGACCGCCCTGCGTGCGCGCGCCAAAGCGCTCATCCGGGACGACGAAGTGCGGACACGTGCGTGATGCTCCTACGTCCCCTAGAAGTCGTTTGGCGGCCCGGAAGCCCTGTCATACGATGATCCGATCATGGGCTCGGCGTCTGCGACCAGCGATCTCGATGCCTTCGAGGCGGCGAGCTCCCTCGGGCGAGGCTCGGTCCTCGGGGACTACGAGCTGCTCATGCCGGTCGCCGCCGGCGGCATGGGGCAGGTGTGGGCAGCGCGCGTACGTGAACGCTCGCCCCTCGAGGTCGTCGCGGTGAAGACGATCCTGCCGGTGCTCATGTCGGACGCCGAGGTCCAGAAGATGTTCCTCGACGAGGCGCGCATCGCGTCGCTCATCGACGATCCGCGCGTCTGTCGCATCCGCGAGCTCGGCGAGGAGGGCCACGTCCTCTTCATGGTGATGGAGTGGGTCGAGGGAGACTCGCTGCGCGCGGCCCTACGCGGTCCCGACGGCAAGGGCATCGCGCCGGCCTCGCCGCGGATCGTGGCGGGGATCGTGCGCGAGGTCTGCCGCGGGCTCCACGTCGCCCACGAGCTGGTCGACGAGCACGGCACGCCCCTCGACACGGTGCACCGGGACGTGTCTCCGCAGAACATCCTGCTCTCCGTCGCCGGAGAGGTGAAGGTGACCGACTTCGGGCTCGTGAAGGCGCTCGGCCGCCTGCAGATCACCCGCGCCTCCCGACCGAAGGGCAAGGTGGGGTTCATGGCGCCCGAGCAGCTCATGGGCGAGAACGTCGACCGGCGGGCCGACATCTTCTCGGCCGGTTGCGTCATGTACGAAGCGGCGACGGGCCAACATCCGTTTCCGGGTGACGGCGAGCCCCAGGTGATCGCCAAGATGCTGCTCGGCGAGCTCCCGGCGCCGCGCGAGATCGATCCCGACCTCCCCGAGGAGCTCGAGACGATCATCCTCAAGGCTCTCGCGCAGTCCCCCGACGCCAGGTTCTCGACCGCTGAAGAGCTCGGCGAGGCGCTCGACCGGTTCCTGGAGCACTCTGGCGGGCCGGTCTCCGCGAGCGAGATCGCCGCCTTCTTGCGAGAGCGCCGGGGCGAGCGCATCGACGAGCTGCAGGCGACGATCGTTCGAGCCGCGGAGCGCGCCGACCGCGAGGCGATGGGGCTCGAGGAGCCGTCCTTCCCTCGGCGTATCTCGAGGCACAGCGGCATCACCCCGCTCGACACCCCCTCCGCCGTGCACCTCTCGCCCCTCCCGGCGCATGGGCGGCCGCCGACGCCGAGCGGGGCGCGCATCGCCGTCGCGGGCGTCGCCGTGGCCACCGCGCTCGCGCTCCTCGCGCTGGGATCGCGCCAGCCGACAGCCGTCGGCGAGCCGTCCGCCACGCTCCAGCCCCCCGATCCTCCCAAGGCCGAGGTGACCGCGGGCCCCACGCCCGCGCCTCCCACGGTGAGCGCGACGCCGTCGGCGGAGACCGCGTCCACGGCCAGCGCCGCCGGGATGGCCGTCACGGCGGCACCTCGCGCGGCGCCGCCACGCGTGTCGACCTCTGCCAGCGCTCCGGCGCCGTCTGCTTCGTCCTCGGCCCCACCCGCGTCGAGCGCGTCCGTCGCGCCCGCCGCGAGCATTCCTTCGCTTCCCAACCCTTACGCAGAGTGAACGATCCGTTGCGAAAGTGGCGCGCCGGTGTCGCGGCGCTCCTCGTGCTGCTTGCGTCGCGCGCCGCGCGCGGCGACGACGCACCCGCCGCGCCTGCGGCCGAAGCGCCCGCCGTCACCGCGGACGAGCCGCTCGTCCCGCCGTCGATCATCTCCACGGCGCGCGCCCGTTACGACGCGGGCGTGGAGGCGCTCAAGGGCAAGCGGTACGGCGAGGCCGCGCTCCACTTCGAGGCCGCGGGCTCGCTGCACCCTCACGCGGCGAGCTGGTACATGGCCGCCGTGGCGTGGGAAGAAGCCTTTCGCCCGGAGCGCGCCGCCGACGCGCTCTCTCGCGCCCTCGGCAGCCCCGAGCTCGACGACCTCACCCGTGAACGGGCGACGGCGCGGCTCGCGACGCTCGAGACCTCCCTCGCGACGCTGTCGGTGACCGCTCCGGACGGCTGGCATGTCCAGGTCGACAACGACACCGAGGTCCCGACGCCCGCGCGCCTGCACACGTTCGGTGGCACGCACGCGCTCCGCATCGCGCCCGCCGATCGCGCGGCGTTCCTGCGCCCGGTCACCGTGCGCATCGGGACCGTCACCCAGATCGCGCTCGTCGACTCCGACGGGATCGTCGAGCCGCCTCCACCAGCTCCGACGGTCGAGAGGATCGTCGTGCGCACGGAGGCGCCGCCCGGCGCGTTGCGGCGCACCGTGGGCGTCGGCGTGCTGGGGCTCGGTGTCGCCTCTGCGATCGCGGCCGTCACCCTTGGCGCGACCGCGCTCGACGCGCGCGACGCCTACCGCGTCTCGCGCACCCAAGAGGGCTACGACCACGTTCGCTTGCTCCAGGGCGCGACGAACGTCGCGTGGGTGGGCGCCGCGCTCCTCGTCGCGGGTGGCGTGGCGCTCGTGCTCTGGCCCGCGCCGCGCGCACCGCAGACCCCCGGTGCACCGGCGTCCGCACGCCTCGAGGTCCGCGCGTCGGCGGGCGCGGTCGGGCTCGGAGGCGCCTTCTAGTGCGACGGGTCGCGCGCGTCGTCTGGCTCGGGTTCGCCGCCTTCGGCGCGTTTGTCGCGTGCGCGATCGATCTCGACCCGCCGCTCGGTGCGTCGGATGGCCCCGACGCGGAGAGCGACGCGCCGCCCGTCGTGCCGGTCGAGGCCGGGCGGGCCGACGCCGACGCCGGGGACGGTGGGGACGCGGGGGAGCCGCCCGAGTGCACACGCGACGGAGACTGTCCGACGACGCACGGCTGCCTCACCGGGCGCTGCGACACGTCGCGCGGCCGCTGCGAGTACACGGTGTGCGGCGGCGGACCGTGCGAGCTACGCGCGTGCGACGCCGTGGCTGAGACGTGCGGCCCGCCCGACTCGACCGGGTTTCATGTGGGGACGCTCTCGGTCGACGGCAACGTCTACTGCGACCTTCCCTCGCAGTGCCTCGCGATCGCGTATCCGTTCCTGTACGTCTCGATCGACGGCGTGCCCTCGGCCGTGGACATCTCGAACCCCGCCGATCCGTCGCCGCCGGTGCAGGCGATCGCGGGCGTCGACTTCAGCCCCGCGAGCATCGTCGTCAGCGGCCGTTACACCTACTTCGTCGGCCGGCCCTTCTTGGCGGCGACGCCGGGCATTCGCATCGGCTGGCTCGAGTCTCCGCGCGAGCCGTTCAACACGTCGTTCGTCGCCGCGAGCACGCCGTCGAGCTTCCCCGACCCGAATCCCCTTGCGTTCCGAGCATTTGCGGCCCCCAACGAGGGCCTCTACCTCGGCGTCGTGCTGACGAACGGCTCCACGCAGTATTACGCCGGGATGCGCGCGCCGGTGCGCGCCGACAACGCGTTCGTCATCGCGTCGCCGGCGGCCGGTGGCGGCGTCCCTCCGCGGGTGCCCGTCGCGTCGACGGGAGATCGTGTGCTCGTCGCCACGGGCTCGGCGGACACGTTCTTTCTCGTGCGCAAGCCCGGCCTCGACACCATCTCGAGCTCGGGCTCGGTGCGGCGGCTCGCGGGCCGCGCTCCGATCGAGGGCAACAGCTTCTTCGCGCCGGCGAGCGGTGGGCGCGTCCTGTGGAGCGCGGCGACGTCGGAGGCCGACGCGTCGGTGTCGCGGGTCACCCTCCGCTTGCTCGTCGAGGGCAGCGCGAGCGGGCTCGACGGGGGCTTGCCCGGTGTGGACCTCGCGACCTACGCCGCCGACAGCGTCGCCCTGGGCACGGTCGCGACCGCGCCCGGCGCGATGGTGGGTGAGGACAAGGCGGTCGGCGTCGCGTTCGACGAGAGCACGTCGGGCGCGCGCGTTCGCGGCGTGCGGCTCGACGGGGGCGCGTGGTCGCTCACGGGCGCCGAGCGGACGCTCGGGAGCGGCCCTTCGGCCGTCGTCGCCACGCTGTCCGCGCGCGGCTACGCGTACGTGGTGGAGCAGATCGCGCCGGTCGATCCCGATCCGGGCAAGTTGCTCATCCATGTGTTCGCGCCGGCGTGCGGACCGTAGGCGCGGCTCGGTCGAGCGGGTCGCTCGACGCCACCGTTCTCGGCGTCGGGGGCGCCGTTCAGTCGAACAGGGCCACGAGCTGCTCCGTCCAGCCGGCGAACGCGCCGTCGGGTGCGAAGAGGCGCCCCGCGACCGTGTGGAAGCCGTCGGCGCCCGCGACGGTCTCGTACTCGAACGTGAACCAACCGTCGAACGACCGGGGCACGTGGTGCACGTGCGCGGTCCAGCTGACGGTGCTCGCGAACGCCGGCTTGGTGAGCATGCCGAGCGTGGGAGAAGGCCATACGTCGAGCATGGCGACGATGCCCTCGGCGTCACCGGCGTGATCACGGAAGCGGCAGTACCCATGAAAGCGCGGTGAGGTGCCGCCGCTGAACGGGACGCTCCCGCTTGCCCACCGCATCTGCACGTTCTGGGTGAACTCGGGGACGAAGCCCGGAATGTAGGGGAGGTCGACCAGGGTCTCGGGGCCCGGGCCGTCGGGCGCGGCGGCGGCCGGGACGACGAGCGAGCCATGGCGCGGCGTGACGAACACCATCGACGCCGACGCGACGTCGCGCTCGTCCTGCGAGAGCCGCACGTCGACGAAGCTCACGCCCTTGCCCTCCCGGACGACGACGGCGCGACCTCGCACGGGACCGGCGGCCACGGGCGCGATGAGCTGCGTCGACACGGTCCGCAGGACGCGCTCTGGCGAGACGTGCCGCGCGCCGAGCGCGACGCAGGCCGCGCCGGTGAGCCCGCCGAAGACCGAACGCCCCTGCATCCAGCCGGCCGGCAGCTCGAGCTCGTGCGCGCCGTCGACCGCCTTCCACCGTTCGCGAAGCGTCGCGTCGATCTCCACGCGCCTTCGATGACCGAGGGGGTGTCGACGTTCCGCGCAGATCGCGCCTCGTGTCCGCGCGGTGGCGCGAGGTCTCCGCTCAGCGCGGGGCACCGTCGGCGCCGAAGAGCTCGGTCAACCCGTCCGCGGACCGCGTGCGCGTGAGACCGAGGAGCTCGCGCGCCGTGGGCGCGACGTCGGACAGGCTTCGCGGGCGCGGAGAGGCGACGCGCCCCCGGGCCGTCACGCGCGCACCGAACGCGAGGAGCCACACGCGGGCTGACTCGGGGGCGTGCCCGCCGTGATCGTTGAAGCCGGCGCTTCGCCCGTGGTCGGCGACGACGAGGACCGTGGTGTCGGCCCCGCGCGGTCCCATGCGCGAGAGCGCCCGCCGCAGCCGACCCAGCACCGCGTCGGCGTAGCGCAACGATCTCGCGTAGCCCGCGCGGTCTCCGTGGTGCGCGTACTCGTCGGGCTCGCCCAACCCCAGAAAGAGGAGGTCTGGGCGCTCGCGCTCGAGCAGCTCGAGGCCCACCTCGGCGGTGTGGCGATCGGGCCTGAAGTCACCCTCTCCGGGAAAGGGCGACACACCCGGATCTCCATGCCTGCCCGCGCTCACGATCACGTCGTTGTGCTTCGAGGCGCGCGTCGCGATGCGCCCCAGGCGGTCCCACGAGCTCACGAGCGCCGCCTTACCGCCGGCGTCGCGCACCTCTTCGAGCAACGTCGCGTGCTCGACCCGCTTGCAGTCGTTGTCGGCGCACTGGCCTGCGCGACCCGTGAGGATCTCCGCGTAGCCCGGCAGCGACACGAAGTGTGGCCCGCTCGCGCGGATCTCCCCGCGGCCCGGCGCGCCGACCGCGGCGCCCTCGTCGCGGAGCCACGCGTCGGTCTCCGGCCACGCGCCGCGCGCCACGACGTCCCCCTCGGCGAACACGTCTTGCCACCGCACGCCGTCGATCGTCACGAGCACGAGCGGGCTCCGCGGCGTAGGAGCGTCGACCGGTTGCGTCACCGGCGGCTCGGTGAAGGCCCTCGGCGCCGTCCTCGGCGCGGCGCCCTCGCCCCCGGCGCAGCTGAGCACCAACGAGACCAGCGCCCCGAGGGTCGCGGCAAGCCATCGCATGAGTGCATCCTGCACAGGTCGCGTGACGACCGCGCGTCGGCGCGCCAACTTCGTCGAGACATCGCCTCAGGAGGGCAGGGGCCCGAGCCCAGCGTCGGCCCAGTACGTCTCGCGCATCATCGCGTGGTAGGTCGCGAGCGGCGTGATCGACGCCATGTGGGCGCGCACGGGCGACGGGCAGGGGAAGCCGAGCGTGATCTCCACGAACGCGAACACCGTGGCGTCGCACGTCGACGGTCGCGCCCCGAGCACGAACGGCCCCTCGAACGCGTGCGCCAGGGCGTCGATGTCGCGCTTGCCCATCTCGTGGATGCGCTCGCGCGTGTGGCGTCCCGTGCCCTGGGCGTGGAGGCTCTTGACGATGCCGCGGCGGATCATGGGCACGGCGAGCCAACCCACGGCGGCCGGCAAGAGGGCGCGGAACGCCGGCGCCACCGTCGCGTACCCCTCGTCGTCACCCCAGCGTAGCCAGAGCGCCACGAAGTAGTACGCCTCCTCGAGCATGCGCCGCACGAGCCGCGCGCGGGCGGCCTGCGCGTCGTCGAGCCACGCGTCGAGCGGCGTGGGGTGCTCCGCCTCGAGGCGCTCGATGACCACCTGCGAGTCGGCGATCGTCTCCCCTCCGATCTCTGCGAACGGCATCTTGCCGCTCGGCGACCGAAAGGGATCGCCCGGCTCGGCGCGAAACGGCACGCCCGCCATGCGCAGGTACGTCTCGAGCTTGGCGCAGAACGGGCTCACGTTCGCCGAGCCCCACGGTCGACCCGGGGGCTGGCGAAGCACGACCTCGGGGAGGGTCACTTCACGATGGTCTTGCAGCCGATGACGATCTTCACCTTGCCGCCGTTCTGCGCCTTGGCTTGATCGCAGGCAGAGCCGTGGAGCACCACCTTGGTCGGGTTGCCCTCGTCGTCGTAGCTCCAGCCGTTCGCCGGATCCTTGGGGATCGGGCCGTCGGCGCCGCCCGGGGGCGTGTAGACGACGTTGACCTTGTTGGGGTCGAGCACGCTGCCGTCGGCGGGCTTCTGCAGGAGGAACTCGCACGACGCGACCTTGTCGCGGATGTTCTCGATCGCCGCGAGGAACTCGTCGCGGATCGTGGCGGCGGGCTTGGCGCCGGGCGTGACCTGGAAGTGACAGGGCGTGGTGGCGCCGCCGGCCCAGTTGGGATCGCAGCCGGCGGGGGCCGCGCCGCCCGCGTTGCCGAGCTTGCTCAAGAAGGTCTCGTCGTAGTTGCTCGTCGAGGCCGTGGGATCGCCCACGCCGACGGCGAACGTGATGACGCCCGGTTTGCCGTTGGCGGGCGTCTGCGACGACTGCGCGAGGTTGATGCACGTGGTCTGGTCACTTGCGCCGGCGTTGGGCACGCCGTCGGTCATCACGACCATGACGTACTTGCCGCCCGCCTCGAGGGGAGCCGCCGGGACGAAGTTCTTGAGGAGTGGCATCTGCCCTTCCATCGTCTCGCGGAGGGGCGTGCCGCCGGTCGGATCGATCGGCGGCAGGATGCGGGCCTTGAGCGCCTGCGCGTGGGCCGCGTCGACGACCTTGATGGGCACGTCGATCGTGCTGGGGCTCTTCTTCACGCTGCTCTCGAAGAGGAACATGCCGACGCCGAGCGCGTTGTCGGGCGCCGCCGCGAGCTTGTCGTAGAAGGCCACGAGCGCGTCGCGCACGGCGATCCACTTCTTGCCACGCCTGCCGCCGAGCGGGTCGGTCACGGCGTCGTTGTTCATGCTGCCCGAGCCGTCGATGACGATGAGCATGTATGCCGGCGAGCGCTTGGCCTCCGCCTCGGCGGTGGCGCACGCCTTGAGATCGTCGCCGCTGCTCGACCCGCTCGTGCCCGAGCTCGAGCTGCCGAACCCGCTCGATCCGCTCGATCCGCTCGACCCACTCGACCCGCTCGAGGACGAGCCGTCGGGGAAGCCCGAGTTGGAGGAGCTGCCGCAGCCCACGACGGCGCCGAGCATGGTGATGCCCACGACGCCGAGCGTGCGAATCAACCCCACGGAACGAAAATTCCTGCTCATGTCGGTAGCCTCCGCTGGTTCGCGAGCACGCGCCGCACATGAGGCGGCGAGCGCGACCGTCAGCCTAAGAACCCTAGCGCGGTGTGGAAAAGTTCCACGTCTCAAGAACGCACGCGGTCCGCTTTTTGGGGGAGAGGTGCCTACATCGGCGCGCGTCGCAACACACGTCCGCGCGTGGGGGCGCGAATGCGGTACCCTCGCCCCGTGCTCCTCCGGCAGCTCTTCGACGCTCGCTCCTCTACCTACACCTACCTCCTCGCCGACGAGGCGACGCGCGAGGGCGTGCTCATCGACACGGTGTTCGAGCAGCACACGCGTGACGCCGCGCTCGTGCGCGAGCTCGGGATCAAGCTGCTCTTCACCCTCGAGACGCACGTGCACGCCGACCACGTCACGGGCGCGTGGCTGTGTCGCCAGGAGCTGGGGAGCAAGATCGCCGTGTCGAAGCGCGCCGGAGTCTCGGGCGCCGACGTCTTGCTCGATCATGGCGACGAGGTGCGGTTCGGCGCCCACGTGCTCCACGTGCGGGCCACGCCCGGCCACACCGACGGCTGCACGTCGTTCGTGCTCGACGACGGCGTGATGGTGTTCACCGGAGACGCGCTGCTCATCCGCGGCGCCGGGCGCACCGACTTCCAGCAGGGCGACGCGGCGGAGCTCTACGGGTCCATCACGCGAGAGCTCTTCGCGCTCCCCGACACGTGCCTCGTGTACCCGGGCCACGACTACAGCGGTCGCACGGTGACGACGGTGGGCGAGGAGAAGGCGTGGAACCCTCGCGTCGGGGGCGCCGCGAACGAGCGCGACTTCGTCGGGTACATGGAGAACCTCGGACTGCCGCACCCCAAGCTGATGGACATCGCGGTCCCGGCCAACCTGCGCTGCGGCGAGCCCGAGGTCACCGAGCTGCCGTCGCGGCCCACGTGGGGGCCCGTCACGATCAGCTACGCCGGCATCCCCGAGATCGACCCGGCGTGGGTCGCGGAGCACATCGACGAGGT
>JAGQJA010000074.1:27139-42489 GCA_020430845.1 Myxococcales bacterium | reverse complement strand
TCGGCCTTCGGCGCGTCGGCCTTGGGCGCGTCGACCTTGCCCGCGGGCGACTTGGGAGCGTTGGGCGCGGCCGACTTGCCGTCGACCTTGGGCGCGTCGGGCCCCGCCGGATCGGCGACGTCGCGCGCGCTCGCTCCACCCCGCGGCGGCGCGTGCGGGCGGCGCGGACGCGGCTGGGGGCTCTTGCGCGCGTGACGCACCGGCGGCGCGCTCTCGTCGGGCGTGGCGGCGGGCTCGGGCTCGGCGGCGGCCGCGGTCGTCGGCTCAGGGGCCGGGATCGCCCCCGCGGGCTCTGCGGTCTTGGGCATCGCCGGTGGCGCTGCCGCGCTCGTCAACGTCGCCACACCGACGGGCGCGTCGGCGACGGGCCTCGCGTCACGATCGCGCAGGATCACGGAGCCCGAGATCGCGACCGCCCCGAGCCCCACCGCCCACACGGCCCAGCCGAGGCGTTGCCGGCGCGGCGCGAGCTGCGCGCGCAAGCCCGACACCGGCGCGTCGTCGCCCAGCAGCCCGAGCAAGGCCGCGCGGAGCTCGCGCGCCGACGCGTAGCGCTCCTCGGGGCGCTTCTTCATCGCCTTGAGGCAGATCTCCTCGAGCCGCGCGTCGACGCGCGGGTTGAGCATCGTGGGGCGCGTCGGCTCGTCGTTGACGTGCATGAGCGCGGTGCCGAGGGGCGTCTCCGAATCGAACGGCACGCTGCCGGTCATGAGCTGGAAGAGCAGGACGCCCATCGCGTAGATGTCGCTGCGGGCGTCGAGCGACTCGCCGCGCGCCTGCTCGGGTGACATGTACTCGGGCGTGCCGATCACGAGGCCTTCGGCCGTGACGCTGCGCTCACCTTGCACGTCCGTCAGGCGCGCGACGCCGAAGTCGCAGACCTTGACCCGATCACGCACTGCCTCGCCGTCGTCGTCGTCCCCGTCGAGGAGCATGATGTTGGCGGGCTTGAGGTCGCGGTGGATGACGCCCTTGTCGTGCGCGACGGCGAGCGCGGCCAGCACCTGCGAGGCGATGCGCACGATGCGCGCGACGGGCAACGTGCCCTCCTTCTCGAGGACGGCGTCGAGCGTGGTGCCCTCGAGCATCTCCATCACCATGTAGAAGAGCCCGCCCTCTTCTTCGCCGAAGTCGAGCACGCGGATCGAGCTCGGATGATCGATGCGCGACGCGGCCTTGGCCTCGCGGAGAAAGCGCGCCGCGAACGTCGGCTCGTTGGCGAGGTGCGGATGCATGACCTTGATCGCGACCGTGGTGCCGAGCGCGAGCTGGCGCGCGCGGTAGACCTCGCCCATCGCGCCGGCGCCGACGAACGCGTCGATTTGGTAGCGGTCTGCGATCTTGCGACCCACGAGGTTTGCGCCCATGGGCGCCAACCTACGAAAGCGCGAAAAGAACGGCCAGTTATCGAACATTCCGGGGGGCGACGCCCCCGCGCGTGGACGGCGGGACGCGGCGCGGTGAACGGGGCGTGAACGGCCATGAAACGTCGGTGAAATGGGCCTCCGGCGCGTGGCGCGGTCGGCGCAGCCCCCTAGAACGAAGCGCAGAGGACGCGCGAGCCTGCGGCGCGAGCAAGACCATGGCCGAGATGATCGACACCGCGAACGACCGCCACCCCTACCGGACCGCCCCCGAGGCCGTGCTCCCGAAGCTCCCGCCCGTGTCGCGCGCGGCGCTCGCCGCGATCCTGCTCGTCGGCTTCGGCGTGCAGGCGCTCTTCGTGGTCTCGTGTTGGCCGAGCTTGCCCAGCGACCTCGGCATCGACGCCTACTTCTCGGGCCGCGCCGGGATCGCGATCGGGTGCGTGACGGCGATCGGCTGCGGCATCACGCTCGCCTTCGCCACTTGGCAGTACTGGACCATGAGCCCGGAGACGCGACCGCGCGGGCTCGAGGTGCTCGGCGCGACGTTGCCGCTCGGCGTCGTCGGCGTGATCGTGTCGTACATCGCGTACATGTGGACGCTGCCGCCGACGACGTTCGTGATGGGTCGTCGCCTCCGCTCGGGAAAGCGCCTCCTCTCGCCCGCGGGCGCCGTCGGCGCGCGGTGGGCCGAGACTGGTGAGCGTGACATCGCTCGCCTCGACGCGCCGGACGCGCTCCGCGAGGAGCTCGCGGACGAGTGGCGGAGGGCCGCGCGCAACGAGCACGCCGCGATCGCCGCCTTCGGGCAGGTCGCGCTCGAGCTCATCGCGGTCGGCGCGCCGCCGGAGCTCGTCGCGGACGCGCACGCCGCCGCGCTCGACGAGGTCCGCCACACGCGCACGTGCTTCTCGATCGCGCGGGCCCTGGACGGCCGCGACGAGGAGCCCGCGGCGTTCCCCGAGGCGCGCCACGCCGTCGCGCGGACCACGTCGCGCACCGACGCGCTCGTCCGACTGGCGCGCGAGGCCGTCATCGACGGCGCGCTCAACGAGGGCGTCGCCGGTCGCGTGCTCGCGCGGCTCGCGCCGAGGTGCGCGTCCCCCGAGCTGGGCGCACACCTTCGCGCGATGGCCGCCGACGAGTCACGGCACGCCGCGCACTCGTGGCGGGTCATCGAGTTCTGCTTGCGCGAGGGCGGCGCGCCCGTCCACCGCGCGCTCGCCGAGACGCTGCGCGCGCTGCCCCCGGTGATGACGGGAGACGCGCCGGCGGCCGCGAGCGACGGCGCGTGGGAGGCGTGGGGTGTCCAGGGCCAACGGCTCGAGACCGAGGCGTGGGCCGCGGCGCGCGCAGCCGCGGTCCGCAAGCTCTCGTCGCTCTTGTGCGACGCGCGGCCTTCGCGCGCGGCGGCGTGAGGATCAGCGGGCCATCATCGCGAACTTGACGATGTCCTCGATCGCCTCGCGCGAGAGCGTGAGCGTCATGCTCCCGGTGCCGCCCGCGGCGCCGGGGGACGGCGCCTTCGCGGTGTAGGTCGTCCAGATGGGCACGTTGCCCTTGCCGGGGAGCCCAGCCAGGCCCTCGTAGGGGTTGCGGCGTCGACGGCTGTCGGACGCCACGACGAACAGGCCGCGCATGGTGCCGAAGAGCGCGCCGCTCACCTTCTGCGCGCGCAGCGGCTCGAGCCCGCCGGCCTTGCGCCCCAGGCTCGTGAGCTCGGGCGACGTGCTGAGCGACTCCGAGACCTTGTGCGCGACGAGGTTGTTGTCGAGCCCGAAGCCGAGCCACGTCGCGCCCGCGTCGGGCGCACCGTACACGTGGAGCACGATCGGCTTGCGCGCGAACGTCTTGCGCTTGCCGCCCTTGGGGACGGGCGCCGACCAGTCGCTGAGGTCGGTGCGCGGGATCGTGATCTCGATGTGCACCGTGTCCTTGGGGAGCACGACCGCGGCCGGCAACCGCGCCGCCTTGACGGTGGGCATGGTCTTCATGCCGACGCGCTCCTTGGCCCACTTGACGAAGCCCGGGCGCGACACGAGCTGCGCCCACTCCTTGAGCATCGGGCCCGTGCGCGCGATGGGCTCCTCGACGCGCGCGACGTGCCACCCGACGATCTGCGTGCCGACCGCCGTGCGCGCCGCGTCCTCGGCGAGCAGATCTTCTTTGCCGTCCTTGTCGCGGAGCGCCTTGTGCGCGGCGAGCGCCTTCTCGAGCGCCGCTTGGTTGTGCCCCTTGCCGTAGACGACCGGCCCGATGAGCAGGGGCATGGCCTTCTCCATGAGCAGCGAGCGGAGCTTGTCGCCCTCGGCCGACGGCATCCCGGTCTGGGTGATGGCGTCTTGGAGCAGATCGCCGAGCAGCGCCTTGGGCCGCTCGAACGCCTTGGGGTCGGAGCCGCGCGTGAAGAACGCCAGGTCGGTCTCCTGCGGCAGGTGCCAGAACGCGGCGGGGGGCACGTCGACCTTGTCGGCGTTCGCGGTGGCGACCTTCGCGACGAAGCTCTGCTTGCGCGCGTACTCGACGTTGACGGTGGCCGTGGCCCCGGGTGGGCTGATCTGCGCGTCGAGCGTGAGCTTCGAGACGTCCTCGGAGAGGTCGACGACGTCGGTGAGCGCTGCGTCCGCGATGGCGCGCATCGACGGCGGCGCGCCGCGGAGCAGGCCGCGCTGGATGGCCGAGACGCTCGACTTGAACTGCTCGAGCGCGTCACGAACCGCCGACAGTCTCACCTCGGCGTGCACGTCGGCGGGCCACTCGAGGCGCGGGGCGGTGCGGGTGAGGTACGGCGTGAGCGCTTCGACCGCGCTGCGATCGCCGCACACCATGCGGCCACCGCCCGGACCGACGGCCGGCGCGATCGAGCAGATCTCGTCGGACTCGTCCTCGTCGTCCCCGTGCGGGCGCATCTCGACGAACACCTGGCCGTTGGGTCCCGGGCGCGTCTTGCGCCCCGAGCGGGCGAGCGCCGTCTTGGTCTGCTCGAGGCCCTTGAGCGCGACGCTCACGGCCACGGCGGGCTGCGGGTCGTTGCCACGCCCGAGGATGGCGATGGCCCCGTCGACGGGCTGCGACAGGTCGACGATGTCGCCCATGCCCTCGTCGGACACGAGGCGCACGAGCTCGGACGAGCTGGGCAGAGGCAGGCGCGTCCAGGCGCCGGCGGTCTTGAGGATGTCCTCGGGCTTCTTGACGCGGCCGATGATGAAGAGCGACTTCGGCTCCGGCACCTGCGTCAGATCGGGCGGCGGCGCGGGCGGCGTCACGGCGACGGCCTTCGGCGTCTTGTTCGGCGTCTGCGGCGACGGGTTCTCCCCTCCGCAAGCGATGAGCGTCACGGTGACGAGGGCGAAGGGTGCGAGTCGAGCTCGGGTCATGACGCGGGAGAATATCCGAAGCAGCCCCGGGGTCCATGGTGCGTGTGACCGAGCGCGGGTCGATCATCGATCACGAGGTCGACGACAAACGCGGCGCGTGCCTGCGGAGCTGCCACGCCACCGCGAGCGATCCGACGAGCAGCGCGAACCCGAGCGCCACGGAGAGCGCGCCCCAGCCGAGCGCGGTGGCCGGAGCGGGCACGAGGTGCGCTCGCCACGCCGCGTGGAGCGCGGAGGCCGACAGGGGCACGAACGGGCCGCGCACACGACGACGGACGAAGAGCAGCCCGACGATCGCCGCGAGCGCGAGGTCGAGCCAGAGCAGGTGCTCGGGCCAAGGCCCACCGGCCCACCCGAGCGTCCACGCGGCGAGGTAGCCCGACGCGAGCGCACCCGTGCAGAGGCGCGCGCGCACGGCGGGCTCGTCGGGACCGAACGTGAGCACGGGCTCGGGCGGACGAGATCCGGGCGCGGCGACGTCGGAGCCGTCGACGCGATAAGGCCCGACCGCGGCCGGCGTCGCGCTCACCTGCCCGGCGCTCCACCGCGGCGCCCGGAGCGCGCGGAGCAGGAGCGACGCACACGCCATCGCGGCGGTCAGGTAGAAGAAGCCCGGCGCGACGGCCCCCGACAGCGCGAGCGACGCCGCCACCGAGAGCCACACGGACCGCTCGCTCCGCATCCGGCTCGTGGCGACGAGGATGGGCACCGGGAGGAGCGCCGAGAGCTGCACCGGGTACGCCGTCGACCAGAAGACCACGTGGAGCGCCGCGAGCACGGCCCAAAGCGCCCACGTGACCCGGAGCGCGCGCACGAAGACGATCGACTGCCACGGCGAGAGCACGGCGCGGCTCTCCACGCGGCGCGGCGTCCACGCCACGGCGGCCGCGACGCCGAAGACCCACGCGGCGACGAGCGTCGTCGTCCGCGCGGCGTCGGCGGTGTCGAACAGGTGCGGGAGCGCGGCCATGCCCGCCGCGGCGAGCGACGGCACCACGAGGGCCGAGCGCGAGAGCCGGAGCCCCATCGCCCACGCGAGAGCCGCGAGCTTGGCGGCGAAGAGGGCGACCCACGCGGCGCTCGCGACGAGCCCCGCCACACCCATGTATACACATGCTTCTGTGTGGAGCGTGAGATCGCCTTGGTAGAGCGCGGCGAGCACGGCGAGCATGACGGCGGGTCGACGGAGCTCGAGGCGCCTCAGCAAGGCGGCGCCTCCGATGAGCGCCAGCGCGTACACCTCGGAGGTCGCCGCGACGCCGAGCGGCCCTGCGACGCCGGCCCGCCCCGACAGCTCACGCGACATGGCGAAGCCGCCCCCGAGCACGAGCGCGGCGCTCACCAAGTAGAGCGGGTTGTACTCGACGAACCACCGGTACAAGAGGCGGTGCAGGTAGGGGCCGCTCGGCTCGGGCGTCGTGCGCGGGGGATCGCTCATGCGTGACGCGGTTGCAACAGCGATGCCGCGCCGATCTGCCGAGATCGCGCGGCGATCGGGGCGCGCGCCGCGGGCCGCGCGTGACAAAACGTCGGCCGGCGCTGCTCCCCTCGCCGTTTCGTCCGACCTCGGCGCGCGCGGCCCCTTGTCTCCGCGTGGCGCGCGTGGCAACGATCGTGCCCCCGCCGTGAAGTTCCCGCTCAATCCCGCGCAGCAAGAGGCCGTGGAGCACCAGAACGGGCCGATGCTCGTGCTCGCGGGGGCCGGCTCGGGCAAGACGCGCGTCATCACGCAGCGCATCGCGCGCATGCTCGAGCGCGGCGTCCCGGCGTCGGCGATCTGCTCGCTCACCTTCACCAACAAGGCCGCGGCCGAGATGGCCGAGCGCGTCGCCGTGATCCTCAAGGAGGGCGGGCACAGGGGTCAGAGCGTCAAGCAGATGTCGATCTCGACGTTCCACTCCTTCGGCCTCTCGGTGCTCTCGCGCGAGCGCAAGGTCACGGGCGGCACGTTCACGATCTTCGACCAGGGTGACTGCCTCGGCGCCATCAAGGAGCTCTTGAGCCGCGTGGGCGTCGACCGCCGCTTCGACGCGACCGAGGTGATGACACGCATCTCCAACGCCAAGAACGCGTTCATCGCGCCCGAAGAGCTGCGCGAGCGCGAGGGCGACGACTACGACGAGATCACCAAGATCGTCTACCCGCGTTACCAGGCGGCGCTCCGCAACTTCCACGCGTACGACTTCGACGATCTCGTGTGCGAGGTCGCCCGCATCTGGAAGACGCGAGAGGACGTGCTGTCGCGCTGGCAGAAGCAGTTCCGCTACGTGATGGTCGACGAGTACCAAGACACCAACCGCGCGCAGCTCGAGCTCCTGCGCCTGCTCGCCGGCGAGCACCGCAACATCTGCGTCGTCGGCGACGACGACCAGTCGATCTACGCGTGGCGCGGCGCCGACGTGCGCAACATCCTCGAGTTCGAGGAGCACTTCCCCGGCGCCAAGATCGTCAAGCTCGAGCAGAACTACCGCTCGTGCGCGCCTGTCCTCGCCGTCGCCAACGCCGTCATCGAGAAGCGCACCGACGCCAAGTACAAGAAGACCCTGTTCACGTCGAAGCTCGGCGGCGAGAAGGTGCGCCTCGGTCAGGCGCCGTCGCCCGAGGCCGAGGCCGCGTACGTCGGTCGCGAGATCCGCCGGATGATCTCCGACGAGGGCCGCAAGCCCAAGGACTTCGCCATCCTCTACCGCTCCAACGGCCAGGCAAAGCTCTTCGAGGAGGTCTTGCGCGAGCAGGGCGTCGCGTACCGCGTCGTCGGCGGCACGCAGTTCTTCGAGCGCAAGGAGGTCAAGGACGTCCTCGCGTACCTCAAGCTCTCGCTCAACCGCTCCGACGAGATCTCCCTGCGGCGCATCGCCAACTACCCGCCGCGGGGCATCGGCGAGACGAGCCTGGAGCGCCTCGGCACGTACGCGCTCGCGCGCGGCTGGACGCTCTGGGAGACCATCGAGCGTGTCGACGCGCTCGACGACATCCCGAGCGTCGCGCGCGACGGCTGCCGCGCCCTCGAGAAGACCATCGCCCACGCGCGCAAGAGGCTGCTCATCGAGCGCGCCAAGGGCAGCGTCGTCGCCCGCGAGCTCTGCGAGCAGCTCGGCCTGCAGAAGGAGATCACCGCCACCTCTCCGTCGCCGCAGGCGGCCGCGCGACGCTGGGCCAACGTCGACGGGCTCTTCGGCCTGCTCAGCCGCCGCGAGTCTCGCGAGGACGCCGCGGGCCGCGACGCGAGCGCCGAGCGCGAGCTGATGACCTTCCTCCACTCGCTCACGCTCAACTCGCAAGAAGAAGAAGAAGACCCGGGCAACGTCGTCACGCTCTCGACGCTCCACGGCAGCAAGGGCCTCGAGTTCGACGTCGTGTTCCTGGTCGGCCTCGAAGAGGGCCTCTTGCCCCACTCGCGCACGCTCGACCCGCGAGCGTCCGAGACGGCCCCGCAAGACATCGAAGAAGAGCGCCGCCTCTTCTACGTGGGCGTGACGCGGGCCCGCCAGCTCCTGGTGATGCTCCGCGCGCGCGCGCGCATGGTGCGAGGCAAGCCCGCGCCGCGCACGCCCTGCCGCTTCTTGAGCGACATCCCCAGCGATCTCGTCGAAGAGTTCGAGGTCAAGGACGCCGCGCTCATGTCGACCGACGAGATGGCCTCGAACGCGGGCAACCTGCTCGCGATGCTCGACGCGCTCGGGAAGTGAGGGCGGTGCGCGCGGCGCTCCAGCCGCCTATACTCGCGCGCAGATGAGCCGCCCCACGTTCGCCGTCCTCGCCCTCGTCGTCGGCTGCGGCGCTCCCGCCGCGACCGCCCCGAAGAGCTCGACGCCCACCAGCGTCGACGCGCCCACGCCGAACGCCGCGCGCCCTCCGGCGGCCCCACGCGATCCCTTCGCCCTCCCGGCCAGCGTCCGCGCCGACGCCCCGCGCGAGGCTCCGCCCGACACCGCCATGGACGCGTGGGCCGAGCTCTCCACGGTGCGCGGCGGCCCGGCGCCTGCACCGTCGTGTCAGGCCTACGCCAAGCGCGCGCCCGCGGGCCCGGCGTGCAAGCGCGGCGACCGCGGCGCGTACCTCGCGGCGCTCCGAACCGCGCTCGACGACAAAGACGCGGCCAAGCGCGACGCCGAGCTCGCGCGCGCCGAGGCGTGCGAGACCGTCCCCGGCGCGACGCGCGCCCTCCGCGCCGAGCTCGCCCCCGCCGAGTGCGGCGACGCGATCGTGGAGCCGTGGCTCACGAAGACCGCGACGCCCGGGGCGATGGGTCATGCGCTCGTCGGCTACGCCATCGCAGGCAAGCTCGCGCGCGCCGGCCACAAGCCCCCGAAGCTCACGGGCAAAAAGGACAAGGCCACCGTGCTCAAGTTCGTGGGCGGTCCGTTCGCCGCGTGGATGACGGCCGAGGCGACGGCGATCGAGCGCCTCTCGAAGGTCGGGGCGCGCCTGCGCGGCTTCGGCCTGGGCGTCGCGGCGGTCGAGGCGGGGCTCGCCGACATGCGGCTCGTCGAGGTCGCGCGCGAGGGCGTCATCCCCGAGGATTGGAAGGACGAAGAGATCAAGACCGTCTACTACGCGGCGCTCGATCAGGCGCTCGAGCCGCGCAAGGTGCGCGGACGCTCTGCGGCGCTCGCGGGGCTCACCGCCCTCGCCGCCGAGGGCGTCACCGTCGACGCGCGCCTCGACCGGGCCCACGCGCTGCTCGGCAAGATGTTCGCGGGGCGACGCATCGACGCGCTCACGCAGTTGCTGCTCCCTCCCGTGACCGCGAGCCCGGCCGCGGGCACGCCGACCGAAGCGCTCGCCGGAACGTTGCCGACGTTCTTCGCCGACGCGCTCCTTGCCGACGCCCTCACGCAGTCCCCCGAGGCGGCCCGACGCGCCCTCACGCGCGGGGCGCCCGCCGCGCTCGTCTCGGCGTTCGGCAAGGGCGACGCGCCCGTGACCAAGGACGGCACGACGGCGATCGCGTACGCGCGCGCGCGCCTCGCCCTGGGCATGCGGTCTTGGCGCGGCGTCGACTTCGATCAGGCGGCCCGGGTCGCGCACGGCGCCGCGAGCCCCGACGCGCGGCTCGTCCTCGCCACGGCGCTCGCGTTGGGGCGCGGGCCCGACGGCGCGGCGGCGATGATGGCGTCGCGCGCGCGGTGCACCAGCGACGGGTGGGGCGACGCCGCGGCCAAGTGCTCGCCCACGCCCGAGCTCGAGCTCATGCACGTCGAGGCGCTCGACGCGCTCGGGGGCGCGGGCGCACCGCACGACGCGTACGCCACGTTCAACGCCGCGTACCTGCTATGGATTTCGACGCCTCCCTGCTGCGGCGGCGCCGAGACGACGGCACACTTCAAGGACGTGCGCGATCGTTTCGCGCGCGCGTCGTCCAAGTTGAACGGCGCGCCGCAGAAGCGCGCCGAGGACCTGCACCGGCAGGCCGCCGAGCTCGTCGAGGCGCTGGCCAAGCCTCACTGACCGCGCGACCGCGCAGGCGCGCGTCACACTCGTCGACCCAAGGACGACGCTCCTTCGTGCGCCCAAGCGTCATGATCTCGCGCGCCCTCGGACCGGTGCTCGTCGCGGCCCTCGCCCTGGTCGCGTGCGACCGTCCGCGCGCCGGTCCCACGTCGACGGCGGCGATCGTCCCGGGTGGCGCACACGACGCAGGCCCGCTCGCGCCCGCACCCGACGCGCACGACGCACCCGACGCGACGACGCCGCGCGATCCCGACGACGCCCTCTCGGCCGACGCCGCGCGCGTCCTCCCCATCCCCGCCCGATCGCACGCGCCGGGCGCGCCCCCCGAGGGTTGGTGCGGCGAGACCGCCATCCAAGAGAGCCTCCTCTATTTCGGCGTGTGGGCCAGCCAAGCGCGCGTCAACCGCGCGGGTCACCCCTCGCACCCCGATCTCTACTCCAACGACATCCCGCGCGCGCTCGACGCGCTCGGCGTCCGCTACGCGCGCTACGTCGCCGCGCGGCCGGGGTACGCGGCCTTCGACGCGTGGGTGCGGGCCGCGATCGACGCGGGAGATCCGGTGCTCGCGGGCGTGAAGATCCTCCCCACCGCGCACCCCGAGTGGGGGCTCGACCACTTCGTCCTCGTGGTCGGTTACGGCGCGCGCGGGCTCTTGGTCAACACGACGTGGGGACACCGCGCCTGGGTCACGGCCTCGGCCACGCGCGGCCTCTCCTTCGTCCGCGCGGGCTACGCCATCCGCGTGATGGGCGCGACGCAGGCGCACGGCGCGACCCCGGCGCGCCTGCTCGTGATCGCAGAGACCGGGGACGACGTGCGCCTCCGCGTCGCGTGCCCAGACCCACGCGCATCTGTGTTGCGTCGCCCGCTGTCGAGCCAGCTCGCGAGCCCCGTCGCGCGAGAGGCCGACGCGCCCTTCGTCGAGGTGCGCGCGCCCGCCGCAGAAGAGGCGCGCTACGAATGTCTGCCCCCGTGAGCGATCACCCCAAGAGCGCGACGAGCCGCAGCGCGGTCCGCGCGGGCGGCCGGCGGCTCACGTACGTGTGGTTGCACAGCACGGTCGGGCCCCGTTCGACGATGGAGAGCGACCCGGGCGCGCTCGGCGCCACGAAGAACACCTGCCCGCGATGCCGGTAGTGGACCTCGGCGCCCGGGACGCGCGCTTCCGAGAGGTCGAGCACGATCTCTATCGGGCGGTCCTCGTGCACGTGGTCGTGACGCACGAGCGCGTAGTCCCCCGGTCGCAGGCGCATCACCCGCGCGGCGCGCACGGAGAGGTCGCGCCCGGTGACCGACACAGCGAGCGTCACGAGCGCGTCGAGCAACTCCGGCTCCTCGACGGGATCGAGCGCGTCGTAGCTCGCCCGATCGATGCGCTCGCAACGCGTGTACCCTGCACCTTCTAGGCGCGCGCGCACGGCGGCCGAGAGCGGGCCACCGATCGCCGCGGGCACGACCGCGGCGGGGAGGCGCATCGCGGCCCAGGCCTCGGGGGTCACGGTCACGGGTAGAGCCAGCCCGAGAGGGAGATGCGCACGCCCGAGAGGACCTCGCGCACCTGGTGGAGCGACGCGTCGCCGACCTCGAAGACGACGAGGCGGTTCGGGCGCGGCTCGACGAGCGCGGCGCTCTCGGCGCGGACCAGCTCTCCCGCGGCGAGCTCACAGCGAAAGAGCTCGAGCTCGCCACCGGTGGGAGGGCTGGGAGACGGCAGGTAGAGCGCGTACGCAAGCGCGCGCCCCACGCCCTCTTGGTGATCGCTGTGCGGCAACAGGTAGTGGCCCGCCTCGTACGCGTACACGCGCATGTCGGCGCGACGGACGGACCTGCCGGTGATGCGCGAGAGCCGCGGCGTGACCGCGTCGGCGAAGCTGTCTCGGATGGTCGCGACGCCAGGCGTGCGCGGCTCGGGCCTCGACGCCTCGAACGTGTAGATGTCGGCCGCGTAGGGCTCGAGCGGCTCTTCGTCGAGCACCTCGAGCAGCGGGTCGAGCGCCTCGGCGGGGACGAAGTCGTCGAGCACGAGGTGCGGGAACGGTGACGCGTCGCGCCAGGCGCGCCGGAGCGCGTCCTCGTCGTCCAGGGCTCGGCCGATCGCCCACATGGTGCGACGTCTACCGGCGTCGCGCGCGCGGCGCCACCACGATTGAGAAGCGTTTGAGACGCTACCGACCGTTCGGCTGACTTGCGATCCTAGCCAGGCGCACTACGACTCTCCGCCATGCGCACCGCCGCCGCCGTCGCCCTCTCGTCTGCCCTCCTCGCGTGGGCCCCCAGCGCGCTCGCCGCGCGCACGTTCGACGCCGCGGGCCCCGAGGCCGTCGAAGCGCGAGCCCTCGACGCGTCGACGCAGATCGTCGCGCCCACGGCCGCCGGCTCCTACCCGCTCATCGTCGCGAGCCACGGGTTCTCGGCCACCGGTGACAACCAGATCGGCTGGGCCAGGCACTTCGCGAGCTGGGGGTTCGTCGTCGCGGTGCCGTCGTTCCCTTCGCCGTTCTCGCCCAACCACGCCGTCAACGCCGGCATCATCGGCGATCTGGTCACCAGCCTCACGGGGGCCAACGCCGCCGCGAACAAGGTCAAGCCGGGTCCCTTCGGCCTCGAGGGTCACAGCGCGGGCGGGCTGGCCACCGCGCTCGCCGCGGCCAAGATATCTCCCGCCGCCGTGGTGCTGTTCGACCCGGTCGACAACGCCGACGCGGGAAAGAGTGCATATGCATCGATGTGCGCGCCCGTGCTCTCGATCTTCGCGGGGCCGAGCTCGTGCAACAACCAGGCGGCGTGGCGCGCGTTCGCGAGCGCGACCAAGAGCGAGCTCGTCTCGTTCGGCGTCAAGGGCTCCACGCACTGCGACGGCGAGAACGCGCCGCGCGGCCTTTGCAGCACGTTCTGCGGCGGCGCTGCGAGCCCGACGCGGCAAGAGGCGTACGCGCACTACGCGACGGCGTTGTTCTTGGCCAAGCTCGCGGGCGACGCGCGCGGCGTGACGGCGCTCGCCGACGCGGCCGTGACGGCCGACACCGACCTCGAGGGCGTCGTGCGCGCCGCGGCCACCTGCACGGCGGCCCCCGGTTCGGACGCAGGCGCGCCGCCTCCGGACGGCGGTACGACGAGCAGCAGCGGCGGCTCGAGCGGCACCACGCCTCCGGGCGCGACGCCGGGAGGGTCCTCCGGAGCGGACGCGGGTGACCCGGGGACCGAGGGCGGCGCGGGCGACACGGGCTGCGGCTGCAAGAGCGCCGGCACGCAGAGCGAGAACGCGGGGCTCTTGGCCGGCCTCGCCGCGCTGTGTGCCGTCGTCGCGGCCGGACGTCGCCGTCGTCGCGGTTGACGAGGGGTCGCTCGCCGACGTCGAGCCGCTCGCGGTCGACGCGGGGCCGCTCGCGAGCGTCGCGGCGGCTCAGCCCGGCTGTCGCTCGACTGTGAGGACCTCGTCGCCCTCGCGGATGCGCCGGTAGCCGAACATGTGGAACACGTCGAGCGGGTAGAGCCGCGCGACGCGCGTGTGCACGAAGAACCTCGACGGGTGCGTCGGATCGCGCTCCACCCCCGGCAAGAGGTGCAAGAACTTGTCGAGCTCGAGGTGGCGGATGGCCTCCGACGCGCGCAGGCGCGCCGAGCTGACCTCGCGGCCCCAGAAGAAGCCGTCGGACCCCTGGCCCTGGTAGAGCGGGAGGATCACCATACCGGCGCGCGGCGCGCGGATGGGCCCGTTGCGATCGCGCGCGAGCAGCTGATCGGCGTGGGCGCGATCGAGGTTGGCGAAGCCGGGCACCATCTCGAACTTGTCCTCGGGCGTGATCGCGTGGCGCGAGATGACCTCCATCACACGCGGGAGGTGACCGCGGCGGCGCTCGAGCAGCGCGTGCGCCGCGGCCGTCTCGGCGAGCAGCCCCGAGCCGAAGATGCCGGCTGACTCGGCCGCGAGCAGCAAGGCCGCCTCGAGGTTGTCGACCGACGTCGGGTCGGTGTGCTGTCCGCCTTCGACCGCGCACGTGACGCAGCCGCGCCGGGTGAAGAACGCCGAGAGCACGCCGTCGACCTGCTCCTCGAGGCCCATCACGATGGTGAGCGGGAGCTCGCACACGAAGCGCCGCTGGCGCAACGTGTCGCCGAAGAGCACGAAGGGGATCCCGCTCGCGCTCGTCGTGTGCATGTCGATGAGGTGCACTGTGCCCCGCGCGCGCGCCTTGGCCTCTTCGACCGCCGAGAGCAGCTCGAGCTGCTCCTTGTCCTCGGCGTCGCGGTCGGCCGGGGCCTTGCGCATCACCTCGTCGACGTGCTCCTCGGCCCACGCGCGGTTGAGGTCACGCGCGATGTAGCGCTGGTTGACGCGCGCCGCGGCGAGGTTGCCTGCGAACGCGACGAGCTCGCCCCGGATGAGGCCCTCTCGACGGGCGAGCGTGCGCAGCACCCGGCGCGCGGCCTCGATGCCGGCGCGCTCGTTGCCGTGGATGGCGGCGACCGCGATGAGCGTGGGGCCGGGCGTGTCGCTGCGAAGGCGCCCGATCTCACGCGACGCGGGGACGTCGATGCTCGCGGTCGGGATCGCCTGCGCCACGTCCGTCAACGGCCTCCGGCGAGGGCCGGGAGGACGGGCGGCGTGTTCACGTCGCCGCTGTCGTCGTCGATCGAGTCGGCGGGGATGCTCATGAAGTCTTCCTCGGTCACGATGGCCACGATGCGGCCGTCTTGGACGACGGGCAGGCAACCGATCTTATGATCGCGCATCAGGTGGATCGCGTCGAGGGTCGACGTGTCGGGCGTGACGGTGACGACGAGGCGCCGCATGATGTCGCCGACGCACGTGCCGGCGAGGTCGCCCGACTTGGGCTCCTCGGTGGCGTCGGCAGAGAGGTGCCGCAGCACAGCGCGCGACGTGACGAGGCCGACGAGGTTGCCCGCCTCGTCCTCGACAGGCAGGTGTCGGATGTCCTCCCAGGCGACGAGCTCGGCGACGAGCTCGAGCGGGTCGTCGGCCTGGACGGTGATGACGTCGGTCTGCATGTACTGCGAGACCTTGTGGTTCGCGGGGCGCCGCGCGACCACCTCGTCGAGGCGCGCGCGCTCCCACTCGGCGACGGGCCGCCCCGACGACTGGCGCGCGATCGTCGCGGCGACGAGCGCGGTGAGCCGTTCACCGGCCGAGCC
>JAGQJA010000074.1:19192-27097 GCA_020430845.1 Myxococcales bacterium | reverse complement strand
GACCGCACGCGCTGCTCGACCACCTTGAGGTATCGCTTGGCCGACGCGTCGTCGACGCCGGCGCGCGCGAGCCCCGCCTCGGCGACGGGCAGGAGCTTGTCGAGGATGAACGGCTGGGCGATGACCTCTTTGCCGTCGAGCCACGTGAAGCGGGCGGCGAGGCCGTCGCGGGCGGCCGCGTAGAAGTTGGCCTGCGCGTGGTCGAACTCCATGCGCGAGGGCAGGTCTTCGATCGTGTGCGTGAGCTCGCTCATGCAGCCGAGCCAGAACGCGGCGTTGGCGACCTCGTCGAGGATCGACGGGCCCGAGGGCAGCACGCGCAGCTCGACGCGGAGGTGCGGCTTGCCGTTCTCGGAGATGCCGTAGCAGGGCCGGTTCCACCGGTAGATGGTGCCGTTGTGCAGCCGCAGCGCCTGCAGATCGGGCACGCCGCCGTCCTCGAGGACGGCCATCGCGTCTTGCGCGTCTTGGATGCCGACGAGCGGACGAAAGCGCGTGATGTTCTCTTTGAAGAGGCTCACCACGCCGCCCTGTCCGAGCCAGCCCCGCCCGAACGTGACGCGCGCGGACCGCTCACGCGCGTGCGCGGCGCGAGCGCGGGTGTCGCACGACTGCTCGAAGAGCGAGATGCGTGTCTCGGCCCAGAGGCGCTTGCCGAAGAGCACCGACGAGTTCGTGCCGAGCGCGAGCGTGGGCGCGAGCAGGAGCTGCGAGACGTCGTAGTCGTGGCCGAAGCGCGCCGGGTCCGACACCTGCAGGTGCACCTGGAAGCTCGCGTTGCACGCCTCGAACATGAGCGAGTCGAGCTTGGTCACCAGCTCGTCGAGGCCCTTGATCGAGATGTCGTACGCGTCGCCCCGCACCGCCGCCATCACGCGGTTGAGCGTGAGGTAGCGCTGGTTCGGCACCATGTTGCGGAGGGCGAGGTCGGTGGGGCCGAGCGTGGGCAAGATGCCGGTGAGCACCGGTTGCACGCCGAGGTCGACGGCGGCGCGCTTGACGTTGTCGTAGAGGACGCCGAGGTGCGCCTCGATGCGCGCGAGGCCGTTGCCCGCGAGCGGCTGCGGGTCGGAGTTGAGCTCGAGGTTGAAGAGGCCCAGCTCCGTTGTGTAGTGCGTGTCGTCGTCGAGCTTACGGAGCAGCTCGATCGCCGTGGGCGACGCGTTGAACGCGCCGTCGACCAGGAACATCTCCTGCTCGGCGCCGATGCGCGACACGCCCTTCTCGAACATGCCGTGCGCGAGCATGTGCTCGACGGCGCGCAGGTCGGTGAGCATCGCGCGCATGAAGCGCCGCCGGTCTCCGCCCTCGAGTGCGCCGCTGTTGGTCTTCTGGTCGCGAGCTTGCTCCATGGCGAGCGTCACGATGCCGCCGTCCACGCGTCGAGGATGGCCGGCATCTTGGCGCGCCAGGTGACCCAGTCGTGATCCCACTCGGGGCCCCACGACTCCACCCAGTTGGGGATGCCCTTGTCGCCGAGCGCCTTGGCGAGGCGGAAGCTCTCGCTGATGTCCTCCCACTTGCCCTCGCCGCATGCGAAGTGGATCTTGCGCTGGCGCAGCACGTCGAGGTGCGGGCCCGCGAGCTGCGGCACGAAGTGGAGCGGCGACGAGACGTGGAAGTAGTCCGTCGGGTGATCGCGCTCGATGAAGCGCATCAGGTTGAACGTGCCGCTCATGGCGAGCGCACGATGGAAGATGTCGGGGAAGCGGCACACCATCGCGGCCGCGTGGAACGCGCCGATCGACGAGCCCGCCGCCCAGATGGGGATGTCGTCGGAGTTGCAGTCCTTGCGGATCGCCGGCGCCACCTCGTGCTTCACGTACTGGTGGAACTGGTGCGTCATCCACATGCGGTGCTCGGGGCTGCCCTCCTTGCTGAACCACACGCGACCGGCGACGCTGTCGCACGAGTAGATCTTGACGCGACCGGCCGCGAGCAGCGGCTCCAGCGCGCGGATCATCAAGAAGCGCTCGACCTCCTCCGCGTCGCCCCCGGCGGTCGGAAAGATGAGCACCGGCTGCCCGGAGTGACCCCAACGCGCGAGCGTTGCTTCGCACTGCAAACGTGCGGAAAACCAGCGAGACTTCTCGAACATACCCCGACGACCCTTTTCCCCAAAAGAGGCGCCGCTTTAGCGCCGAGATGGGCACCGCGCAAGCGGATCCCTGAGAAACCTGTGGAGAAGCTGGAGAGTCTCCGGAGCGGGTGACGTCTGCGTGACGAAACTGTCAGGATCATTCGATCTTTTCACGTGGCACCTTTGGGAGGCGATCCGCTGGCACTGAATAGCCCACCGGGACGCCGCGTCGAAGGAGCCGCGAGCCGAGCGTCCGCGCCTGTGACAGGCGTCGCGGCCTGCGGCCATGGGGGAACGTCTCGATGGAGGTCTCGATGAACGTTGGTTTTCGGTGGGCGGCCTTGTCCCTCGCGCTCGGCTCCGCGGGAGCGCTCCTGCACTGCGGCGGCAGCGTGCAGACCGCGCCGACGGCAGACGCCGGCACCGACGGTCCGCCAGGCGGGGGCCCCGACGTCGACGCGCAGGGCCCACCCGACGTGCCGCTCGTGCCCGCGAGCAAGGTCGACCTGCTCCTCGTCGTCGACAACTCCGCGTCGATGGCCGACAAGAGCGCGCTGCTCGCGAGCTCGGTGGGGCGCCTCATCCGCGCCCTCGCCCCGGTGGGCGATCTGCACGTGGGCGTGATCTCGTCGTCGCTCGGCTCGCTCGGCGGGGACGTGTGCCCGCGCACGGCGGATCTCGATCAGCGCGCGCACCTGCTCACGCGCGGCGCGACCCGGCAGCCTCCGGACGGCGTGCTCACTTCGGCAGGAGGCGTCGACGCGCTCGTCGCCGACACCGAGGCGGTCGTGCGTGGCGTCGGCCAGTCGGGGTGTGGGCTCGAAGCGCCGCTCGAAGCCTCGTACCGGTTCTTGGTCCAGCCCGATCCGTGGGAGAGCGTCGTCGTGGACGCGGGCACGAACCGCGCGCGGTACGAGGGCGTCGACGCGGTGCTGCTCGGTCAGCGCAAGGCGTTCTTGCGACCCGACTCGCTCGTCATCGTGCTGACGCTCACCGACGAGGACGAGTCGATCGCCGACCCGCTGTCGGTCGCCGGCCAAGGCTGGGCGTTCATGAGCTCGCAGTTCCCCGGCTCCACCACGTTCCGCGCCGACGGCCGCACGACCACGGCGCCGCGCGGCACGAGCGTGTGTGCCACGAGCCCGGCAGATCCGGCGTGCACGTCGTGCGGCTTCGCGGCTGCGTGCAACGCGAGCGATCCTGCGTGCGCCGCCATCAAGGCCGACCCCAACTGCCAGGGCGGCGGCTACTTCGGCCCCGACGACGACTCGCTCAACGTGCGCTTTCATCGCATGAAGGAGCGCTACGGCCTCGATCCGCGCTACCCCACGTCGCGCTACGTCGACGGCCTGACGAGCGCGACGGTGCCCGACGGCAAGAGCGAGCACGACGCCGAGGGCAAATACATCGGCACGAAGAGCTGCACCAACCCGCTCTTCGCCGCGTCGCTGCCGAGCCAGACCGGAGACGAGCTCTGCAAGTTGCCGCGGGGCCCGCGCGCGCGGGGACTCGTGCTCTTCGGCGTGATCACCGGTGTGCCCGGAGGCCTGCTGACGGCCGCCGCGAAGGACCTCTTGCCCGTCCCGGACTGGACACAGATCCTGGGCAAGTCGCCCGAAACGTTCGACTTCACGGGCATCGACCCGCACATGATCCCCTCGACCCAGCCTCGCCAGGGCCTGCCGCCGCCGTCGGGCACGCGCGGCGACAACGGGACCGACCCCGTGCACGGCCGCGAGTTCGACACCAAGAAGGATGACTTGCAGTATGCATGCACCTTCGCCATCCCCTCGCCGCGCACGTGCACGGTCAACGAGCCCGGGTGTGACTGCGCGCAGCCCGACCGCAACCCACCGCTCTGCGGCGCCACGGTCGGCGAGCAGGTGCGCGCCAAGGCGTACCCCTCGGTGCGCCCGCTCATCGTCGCGCGCGACCTCGGCGATCGCGCCGTCGTCGGGTCCATCTGCCCCGCGCCGGGGACCACCAACTACGACGCCACGATGGACGCGCTCGGCGCCAAGCTCGCGGGGCGCGTGGCGAAGTAGCGAGGGAAGCTCGCGCGCGGCGCTCGCGTAGCACGGCGGGTGAAGTCTCCTCCCCTGCCCTCGCTCCGCTCGCTCCCCGCCGTCGCCGCGCTGACCGCCGCGCTCGTGTCCGCGTGCGGCGGGCGCGTGCCCGCCATGGGCCCCGACCGCGCGTCCGGCCAGAGCGGCCTCATGGGCGGGACGTTCGCCGGCAAGAACAAGTGCGACCCCAAGTCCCACGACCGACCCTTCGTGATCGAGTGGGACGCGACGGACATGTCCCAGTTCGAGGCCGTGAGCGCGAACGACATCGTGTTCGTCAAGTACGAGGGCTGCGACCTCAAGGTCATCGACTCGTGCCGCAACGACTCCATCCGCGGACAGCTCGGCTCCTACCGCGCCGTCGACTGGACGAGCGGCTCGGTCGAGCGCATCGACATCCGCGACGAGGGAGAGCTGTACGCAAAGCTCCCGCTCGGCGCGAGCACGCTGGCGCCCCGGGTGAGCGGGGGCGAGACCTTCGCGATGGAGTACTTCGTGGCCGGCACGCGCACGGCGACCCGCCCGTCGCAGCACCGCGGCGACATCGCGAAGATGCGCGGCTGCGCCGGCGTCACGCACTTCGTCTACGCGTACAACCTCGGCGCCTTCGCGCTCGGCAGCACGAAGCGACGCGAAGGCGAGGTCCAGGTCTCGGCGGGCGCGATCGGCGGCGGAGCTTCTTCCAAGTTCGCGAGCTCGGCCGAGAAGAAGGGCGGCAAGCTCGACGCGTGCCGCGGGGACAGCGCCACGGAGGTCGCAGGGTGCAAGACCCCGATCCGCCTCACGCTGCGGCCGATCGAGGACGGCGCGAGCGACGACACGCTCGCCGGCAGCGCGGCCGAATCGCCCGAGGCCAAGAACCTCGCCGGCAAGATACAGCGCGAGAGGACCGCCTCCGACCAGGCCGACCAGCTGCTCGAGTCCGCGAACGAGAAGGCCCTGCACAAGGACGGCGCAGGGTGCATGTCGGACCTCGACGCCCACGACAAGCTCGCGGGCGCGAGCGCCAAGCTCTCGACCACGCCGGGCGCCAAGGCCGCCTACGCGCGGGTGCGCTGCCTGATGCTCACGGGCAAGTGCGACGCGGGGCGCGAGCTGTCGCGCAAGAACCTCGAGAAGATGGGCTCGCCGGCCAAGAGCATCGACATGATGGTCGAGTCCGAGGTCGTCTCGAGCTGCACGAACGAGTCGGCGATGAAGCCGCGCGAGCTCCTCATCCGCGCCGTCAAGCAGCTCCGCGACGGGAGCTACGCGACCGAGAAGGGGGATCCCAAGGCGTGCCGCGCGGCGTACGACACGATCCAGAAGCTCAAAGGATCGGTCGACCTCCGCGGCGGCGATCCCGATCTCCTGATGCTCCCCACGACGCTCGCCGAGCGCGCGCACGAGTGCTTTGCGCGGGCTGGAGACTGCGCGGGGGCAGCGCGCGTGTACCGCGAGCAGTCGCGGCGCAAGGTGGACGAGGCCGCGGCGCGTGCGGCGGTCGCCTCGCGCCACCCCGAGTGCAAGTGACGGGGGCGCGCGCTCACTCGAGCGCGAGTCGTGACAGGTCTCGACCGATCCCCGGCCCCGCGCGAGGACGCGCGATGCGCACGCCGTCGCCGTTCCAAGCCACGATCGCGCGGTGCTCGTCGGGGAAGTACGCCGAGAAGAGGCGCACGTTGCCCAGCGTACCGGTGCGCTCCACCAGCCGCGTCGCCTCGCCCGACGGTCCGGCGAACGGGTAGACCCAACAGCCGAACGCGCCGTCGCCGCGCGACGGGGAGCCGTCGAAGAGCCGCGCGCGCCCCTCGGCGTCGAGCAGCACGCCCGCGTCGAGCGCGTCGAAGAACGCGAGCAGATCGTTCGGTGAGGCGTATCCGGCGCCGGCCCCGAGGAAGTTCTGCGGTCGCACGCCTCCCATCGTCGCCATGTCGAGCCCTGGCGGCGGCGCGCCGACCAAGAGCCCCGAGTGAGACATCTTGGCGGGGACGAACACCTCGCGCGCGAGCACGTCACCGAGCGTGGTGTGCGCCTTCGTGGCGAGCATCACCCCGGCGATCGCGACCTCCGCGTTCCGATACTTGTATACTCCACGCTTTTCTTTCCAGCCCGCGGGCACGTACGTCGCGAGCACCTTCACGGGATCGGTGAGGTCGACGGGCTTGCGGAAGAAGCCGGTGCGGGCGTCGTCGAACGCCGGGACGGTCGACGTGTGCGTGAGCAGCTCGCGCAGTGGGCTGTCGGCCCAAGGGCGTGACGCGAGCTCGGGGAGGACGTCGCGGATCTTGGTGTCGAGCGAGATCTCCCCGCGGGCCACCATGCGGAGCGCCGCGACCGAGACCCAGAGCTTGGTGAACGACGCGATGAAGACCGGGCGGTCGGCGTCCACGCTCGCGCCGCGGGCGACGGGCGCGACGACGCGACGCTCACCGTTGGTCATCGCGACGAAGCCCCTTGCCCCGGCCGCGCGCAGCGGCGCGACCAGGCGCGCGTCGGTCGGCAGGGGGCGGGCCGCGGGGCGTGCGGGGGCGGGGGCGGTTGCGGTTGCGTTTGCGTCTGCGCTCGCGTCTGCGTTTGCGTTTGCGCTCGCGTCTGTGTTTTTGCTCGTGCGGTCCGTCGTGTCGCGGCCGCGGGGCTCGGGGTGGGGTCTGCAGGCGCCGAGCAGCGCGCACGCGAGCGCTATGGCCGCGAGCGGGGGCATCGACGCGCGGACCTCACGCTCAGACAAAGCCCATCGAGCGCAGGTCGATCGCGACCTGCGACGGGTTGTGCGCCGCGAAGCGCACCGGCACCATGCTGCCGGGTTGGATGCGCCCCATCGCGAAGACCGGGATGAGCGCCTGCACCTGCACCGTGTACGGCGCGCTCGCCTGGAAGCCGGGGGACATCTGCGGCTGCACCTCGAGCACGATGTTGAGCTGCGGCACGTGGTTGATCGTCATGCCGGTGTGCCCCACCTGGACGATCCGCGCCTGCGCGGGCACGCCGGTGTTGAGGAGGGCCTGGTTCTGGCCCTTCATCTTCCCGATCCAGCGAAAGATGAGGACCATCGGGACGATGGTCGCCAAGAGCGAGAAGATCACGATGATGATCGTGAAGAGGATGGTCCCGCCGACGACGGCGCTCTGATCGTCCATCTCGCGAGGATACGCGCTTCGGCCTCGGGCGCCCAATCGCACCACTGAACAGATTGACAGTATCAGCGCCCGGAGCTAGCTTGACGGCATGAGCTCCACGCCTTTCCTCGCCGTTGCATTGCTCGATCTGTTCGAGGGTCCGCTCCGCGGGATCCGCTTCCCCGAGGCCGACGGCGAGTCGATCGCCGCCGCAGCCGAAGAGGTGCGTCAGGCCCAGCTCGCGCTCGCGCACGCTCAGGCCGCGCTCGACGCGGCGCGCGGCCTGCTCGCCGACCGCCAGGCCGAGCTGACGCGTCGGGCGCAGCGAACGCTTGCATATGCACGCATCTACGCCCAGGACAAGCCGGAGCTCCTCGACGCCATCGCGTCGGTCAGCTCGAACACATCGCCCGACGGCGCTCCGCGCAAGAAGCGCGGGCGCCCCCGCAAAGACGCGGCCTCGCCCGCGGTCGCCTCGGCCCAAGCCGCCGAGTAGGCGCCGGGGGATGGCCCCGCGCCACGCGACGGCGTAGCGTGGCGTGCGCATGGCGCCGGGAGACCGCAGCGAGCGAGAGATCGTGGCGTCGCGGTCCGCCGTCGGGCGCGACGCGCCGGCGGTCGAGCGGTCCGTACGGCGCGCGGCGTGGGAGGGCGTGCTCGC
>JAGQJA010000074.1:17871-19096 GCA_020430845.1 Myxococcales bacterium | reverse complement strand
CTGCGCTACGGCTACGGACCGTCGATCGGCGCCGCGGTCACGAGCGTGCTCTGCTTCAATTTCTTCTTCATCCCGCCGTACCACACGTTCGCCGTCGCAGACCCTCGCCACCTGGTGACGTTCGCCGTCATGTTCGGCGTCGCGGTGATCATCAGCGGCCTCACGCGCCGCGTCCGC
The DNA here is from genome assembly GCA_020430845.1 of Myxococcales bacterium. Classification (GTDB taxonomy): domain Bacteria; phylum Myxococcota_A; class Polyangia; order Polyangiales; family Polyangiaceae; genus Labilithrix. The sequence continues at coordinate 18,919 of JAGQJA010000074.1, read as the reverse complement.
GACGAGTCGCACGCCGCCCGGCGGTTCTCGGAGGAGGCCAAGCTCGCCACGGCGCGCGCGGAGACCGAGCAACTGCGGAGCGCGCTCCTCAGCTCCGTGTCACACGATCTGCGCACGCCGCTCGCCATCATCAAGGGCTCCGCCACGGCGGTGCTCGACGAGCGCGTCGCCGCGCCGGCACGCAGAGAGATGGCCGAGGCGATCGTCGAAGAGGCCGACCGCCTCAACCGCCTCGTGCAGAACCTCCTCGACATGACACGCCTCGAGGCGGGCGCTCTCGTCGTACACCGCGAGTGGCACGCGCTCGAGGAGGTGATCGGCTCCGCGCTCGCGCGGGTCGAGGGACTGCTGACGGACCGGCCGGTCGAGACCGAAGTGGCGCCCGACGTCGCCCTCGTGCCCATCGACGCGGTGCTCGTGGAGCAGGCCCTCGTGAACCTCCTCGAGAACGCGGCGAAGCACACTCCCGCGGGCACGCCCATCGCGCTGCGCGCGCGACGTGACGGCGACGCCGTCGAGGTCGAGATCGCCGACCGCGGCGAGGGGATCTCGCCCGACGAGGCCGAGCGCGTCTTCGACAAGTTCTACCGAGGGCGCAGCGATCGGCGCGGGTCGGGCCTCGGCCTCACCATCTGCAAGGGCATCGTCTCGGCGCACGGCGGCCGCATCTGGGTCGAGCCGCACGACGGCGCGGGGCTCTCCGTTCGCTTCACACTCCCGATCGAGGGCGAGCCGCCTGCGCTCGTCGACGAGCGAGAGGAGGCCACGTCGTGACGTCCGCCGGGCCGCTCGTGCTCCTCGTCGAGGACGAGGTGCAGATGCGTCGCTTCTTGCGCGCTTCGCTCCAGGCCGAGGGCTACCGGCTCGTCGAGGCCGAGAACGCCGCCGCCGCCCTCCGTCAAGCGACGACGTACAACCCCGACATCGTCCTGCTCGATCTGGGCCTGCCCGACGGCGACGGGCTCGAGGTCCTGCGGCGCCTCCGAGAGTGGTCGAACGTCCCGGTCATCGTCTTGTCTGCGCGCGATCGCGAGCAGGACAAGGTCGA
>JAGQJA010000074.1:0-17829 GCA_020430845.1 Myxococcales bacterium | reverse complement strand
GAGCTGCTCGCGCGGATGCGCGTCGCGATGCGCCACGGCGAGCGCGCGGGGCCCGAGAGCCAGGGAGTGCTCGTCGCGGGGGATCTGGAGCTCGATCTCGTGCACCGGCGCGTCTTCCGCGCGAAGGAGGAGGTGCGCCTGACGCCCACCGAATACAAGCTGTTCGCGCTCCTGATGCGTCACCCCGGCAAGGTGCTCACCCACCGACACATCTTGACCGAGGTGTGGGGCCCCAACCGCGCCGACCAGACGCAGTACCTGCGCGTCTACATGCTCCAACTGAGACACAAGCTCGAAGCCGAGCCCGCGAGGCCCAAGCACCTCGTGACAGAGGCCGGCGTCGGCTACCGGCTGCGCGTCGACTGAGACCGCACCCCAGCCGAGGCGCGCGGGTCTTTATGAATTTTTTATGGCGGCGGCCCGCATCCTGACGGCGGCCTGATCTCGGGATCCGTAGGCTCGTGCGTATGGACGGTCCGTACCGCAGCGTTGTCACGTGCAGAACGCCGGAGGCGGCGCGCACCGAGGTCGAGCTCGTCGGTCCCGTGCTCGCCGCGTGGGTGGGGAGCGCGATGCACGTCGCGAGCGCCGTCGTCGACCACGAGGTGTTCGACGCGGAGCTGACCGTCGCCTCGGCGATCGCTTTCGCCGCGCCGGTCGTGGTGTGGCGCTGCCTGCGCCGACCGCGGGCCGCACGCGGAGGGACGGCGTCGTGATCGCGTCGGGCGCAGGCGCGTCGAGCTCGGGCGGCGCCGCGTCACACGGCGCGCCGGGGCACCGCGCGGGGCTCGCCGCCATGGTGGGCGCCATCGGCGTCGTCTACGGCGACATCGGCACGAGCCCGCTCTACGCGATCAAGGAGTGCTTCAGCCCCGAGAGCCCGCACCGCCTGGCCGTGAGCGCGGCCAACGTGCTCGGCGTGCTCTCGCTGGTGTTCTGGGCCCTCACGATGGTCATCGTGCTCAAGTACCTCACGTTCATCATGCGCGCCGACAACCACGGCGCTGGCGGCATCCTCGCGCTGCTCGCGCTGGTCCCCGCAAAGCTCGGGCGCGGCCGCACGCTCGCCGTCGGCGCCGCCCTCGCGGGCACGGCGCTGCTCTACGGCGACGGCGTGATCACCCCGGCGATCAGCGTGCTCAGCGCGGTGGAAGGGCTCGCCGTCGCCGCGCCGTCGCTCTCGCCGCTGGTCGTGCCGCTCACGCTCGCGGTGCTCGTCGCGCTCTTCGCCGTGCAGCGACACGGCACGGGTGGCATCGGCAAGGTCTTCGGGCCACTCACGCTCGTGTGGTTCGCGACGCTCGCGGTCCTGGGCGCGCGAGAGCTCGCGGCGCACCCCGCCGTGCTCGCGGCGATCGACCCACGCTACGCGGTGCGCTTCTTCGTGGCGGAGCGCAGCGCGGGCTTTCTCACCCTCGGCGCGGTCTTCCTCGTCGTGACCGGCGGCGAGGCGCTCTACGCAGACATGGGGCACTTCGGACGCGTCCCCATCCGTCGCGCGTGGTTCGCGGTCGTCTTCCCAGCGCTGCTCCTCAACTACTTCGGCCAGGGCGCGGCCCTCCTCTCGCGGCCCGAAGCGGTCGCGAACCCGTTCTACGCGCTCGTCCCCAGCTCGGCGGTCTACTACGTGCTCGTGATCTCCACGTGCGCCACCGTGGTCGCTTCGCAGGCGCTCATCTCGGGCGTGTTCAGCCTCACGCAGCAAGCCGTCCAGCTCGGCTACTTCCCGCGCGTGACCGTGGTGCACACGTCGCGCGAGGAGGCGGGTCAGGTGTACGTGCCCGAGGTCAACAACCTGCTCTTCGTCGCGTGCGTCGCGTGCGTCGTGATGTTCAAGTCGTCGAGCGCGCTCGCCGCGGCCTACGGCATCGCCGTCACCGGGACGATGGGCATCACCACGTTGCTCTACTTCGTCGTGGCGACCCGGACGTGGGGCTGGAGCGCCAGCCGTGCCGTGCCGCTCGTCGCGGTGTTCTTGGTGTTCGATCTGGCGTTCTTCGGGGCGAACGCGGCCAAGATCGCGCAAGGGGGCTGGTTCCCGCTCGCGGTGGGGGGCGCGCTGCTGCTCGTGATGACGACGTGGCACCGGGGCCGCGCGCTCTTGTGGGCGGCGATCGAGCCCACCCTGTTGCCGCTCGACGCGTTCGTCGCCGAGATCGAGATGGCGAAGCCCCATCGCGTCAAGGGCACCGCCGTCTTCATGTCGTCCAACCCCGCCGGTACGCCCCCCGCGCTCCTCCACAACCTCAAGCACAACCAGGTGCTCCACGACCGGATCGTGCTGCTCGCCGTGCTCTCGCTGCCCGTCCCCGACGTGCGGGCGGAGGACCGCGTGAGCGTGGAGCTGCTCGCGCCGGACTGCTACCAAGTGACGGCGCGCTTCGGTTTCATGGAGACCCCCGACGTGCCGCTCGCGCTCCGACTGTGCGAGCCGCTCGGCCTGCACGTCGACCCGCAGCGCGCGAGCTTCTACCTGGGCCGCGAGACGCTCGTCGTCACCGACGCGCCGACGATGCGCCGCTGGCGAAAGAGACTCTTCGCGTTCTTGTCGAAGAACGCGAGGGCGGCGACGGAGTACTTTCGGCTGCCGCCGGGCCGAGTGGTGGAGCTGGGCGCGCAGATCCCGCTCTGACGCCGGGCGCCGCGCTCACGACTTCTGCGAGGCGCGCCAGTCCTGGATGCGGCCCCAGAAGTGCTCCGTGAACTGCTCGACCTCGTGATGCGGGAAGAGCGCCGCCACCTTCTGGCGCACGGCGTCCTTGGCCTGCTCCGTTCCGAAGAACCTCCAGATGACCTCGTCGAGGTCGGCCAGGTGCTTCGCGCAGAACTCCTCGAAGCGCGCCGTCTCGAAGCGCTGGTCGGCGATCGCGGCGTAGCGCTCGAGCTTGTCGTCGAAGGGCATGTCGAGGGCGGCCACTTCGTAGAACGGGCTCCAGTCCTGGTTCTTTCGCATGGGGCGCTTCGTCGCCGCGCAGAACACCGACCAGCGCACGTACGCGCCCACGAGCCACGGGAAGTGCCAGTGCAGCGACGTGACCTGCGAGTCGGGGCACGGGTTGGCGAAGTCGATGGGGTACCAGACGCCGTCCTTGCGGAGCGCCTCGCACGAGTTGAACTCCCAGTCGAAGAAGGCGTTGATGGTGAGCGTCAGCTTGCGCAGGTGCTCCTCTTCTGCCGCCGAGATGAAGCCGGTCTGCGTCGTGTAGCGCTCGTGCAGCGGCGCGTCGGGGTCGTAGAGCACGCAGTGCGTCTGCGGTCCGAAGCCGATGCAGCGCACGAAGCGGTCGAAGCCGTCGACCGCCGCCTGCACGTGCATCACGCTCTTGCCGCTCGCGTCGTAAGCGGCGCGCGCCGCGCCCTCGTCGTCGACCTTGACCACGCCGCGCCAGCCGCCGCCGTCGTACGGCTTCATGAACATGGGCCAGCCGAGCTTGGGGCCGAGCCGCGTGATGTCGAACAGCTTGGCGTAGCGCGAGAGCGTGGGCTTCAGGTCCGGGTTGGGCTCGTAAGCCTTGGGCGGGATCATCCACGTGTCGGGGATGCGCATCCCGAGCTTCATCATGGCGCAGTACGTCGTGTGCTTCTCGTTGGCCTGCACGCTCCACGGGTTGTTGAACACGTAGAGGCCGTCCATCAAGATGGCCTTCTTTATCCACTCGCGGCTCGTGTGGTACCAGTGCGTGAGCCGGTCGATGACGACGTCGTACTTGCAGCCCTGACGAAGGTCGAAGGGCTCGATCATGACGCGCTCGACCTCGAAGCGCACGGTGTCGCCCTCGTGCGGCACGCGCAGGTCGAGCTCCTTCATGATCGCTTCGAAGCAGAGCGGCCAGCAGATGTCTGCGCCGAGGGAGAGACCGATGTGTCTTGTGACTTCCGCCATGGTTCGCGCCTACCGTCGATGAAAGAGAGCGTTGTTGCGGCGACCGCGTCGCCTACTCGTAGATGAACATGAGCGGCCCCGGGAAGAGCCACGAGAGCCCCTCGCGCAGCCGGTCGCGCCAGTTCTCCCAGTTGTGACCGTCGCGCGCCTCGACGAAGCGCACCTGCATGCCCGTCGAGTCGAGCAGCGGGATGAGCGAGCGGTTCTCGTAGATGAGCGACTCGTACACGCCGCAGCTGACGAAGACGCGCTCGCTCACGGCCTTGGGCGCCTCGCGCATCTGGTTGACGAACGCGACGACGTTGTCGAACAGGGGACCTCGCCGGTTCTGCGTGCCGATGTCGGTGAACGCGAACGACCCCGACTGGAGCAGCAGCCGCCCCCACACGCCCGGGTACCGGTACGCCGTGGAGAACGCCGCCACGGCGCCGAAGCTCGCGCCCATGAGGCAACGCGCCTGCGGCCGGTCGATGAGCGGCAGGCGACGCGTGAGATCCTTGAGCAGCTCCTCGCTCAAGAACTTCGCGTGGCGCTCGTCGTTCGCGTACTCCTTGAGCCGATCGGGCGAGTCGGTGAACGCGACGATCATGTCGGGGATCTCGAGGCGCTCGATCAGGTTGTCGAGCACGGTCTTCATCCGCGAGAACTTGAGGTAGTCGCTGCCGTCGTGCACCACGAGCAGCGGGTACTGGCGCGTCTTGCGGTAACGCGCCGGGTAGTAGATCGCCCCCGTGCGCACGGCGCCGAACGCCTTGCTCTTGAAGCTGAACGGCTCGAGGTGACCGGGTCGCGCGCGCTCGTCGGGCTCGGCCCAGTCCGGAACGGCGTAGCCCTCGCTCTGCAGCACCGAGTTGGCGCCGAACGGGTCGCGCGCCCGGTTGGGGTTGCGAGGGTCTTCGATCCACTGGCTGCCGCCGTCGCGGAGGATCTCGTACTTGTATTCTACACGCGAGCCGCGCGGAATCTCGAGCGTGAGGTACCAGAGGTCGGTGTCGGGCGCGCGCGTCAGAGGGTTGGCCGACTCGAGGCCGTAGATCCAGTGGCGCAGGTTGACGCCCTCGGCCTCGCCGCGCCACGCGAACGTCACCTTGAGCCCCTCGATGAGCGGGAACGGCCGGTCGGCCAAGAACCGCGTCACCTTGTCGGCGTCGAGCGGCTCTTCGAGCAGGCGCTGGATCTCGGTCTTCTTCATCGCGCGAGCCCCGACGAGACGAACGGACGGTGTGCGCCGTCGAGCTCGAGCACCGACGCGCCGTGGGAGATCGTGGGCCCGTCGCGGAGCCACGCAACCCGCGAGCGCGCGGGCAGCACGAGGCACTTCGCCGGGGCGAAGCGGCGCGCCATGACCATCAGCCGCTCTTCGTCGTCGAAGCGGAGGCGGAGCTCGGGCTGCGGGAGCGCGACGATACCGGGGGCGAGACCGAGGCCCGCATCGAGCACCTCGGCGGCGCCCGGCCCTTGCGGCGGCGCGTGGTGGAAGAGCACGACGCGATCGCACACGACCATGGCCCCGCCGCACCACGCGAAGACCACCTTGCCGCGCGCGAGCGTCTCGATCTTGAACAGGCGCAGCCGGTTGAGCAGCGTGGCGACGTGCCCGCCCGCGATGGCGATCGCGTCGCAGTCGGACAGGATCGCGGCGATCTCTTCGCGGTGCCGGAGCAGCACCTCGCGCTTGTCGGGCTGCGCCTCGCGCTCGAACTCGGCGTGATCCCGCGCGCACTGCTCGAGGTGCATGCGGTCGATCTCTTGGATGGCCAGGATCGACGTCCGCGCCTCGTCCTCGAGGATGTCGTCGGGGGCGTGGCGCTGGTCGATGACGTACTGCGCTTCGAGCGCGTGCTCGAGACGCACGCGGTAGAAGTCTTGGCGGTGGCGCAGCACGGCCTGGCGCTCGCGGTGCAGCGCGGCGAGGTCGGGGTCTTGCTTGAACACCTCCTCGGCCCGCGCGTGCAGGCGCAGGTTCACCGTGCGATCGCCCAGGTGCTCGGCGAGGTCGTCGTCCTCTTCTTCGCGCTCTTGCCACCCGGCCGTGATGGCGGCGATGCGACCCTCGACGCCGAGCTCGGTCACCGCGTCGATCAGGTTCGGGTCGAACCGCTGCGCTCCCATGAGCACGACGGCGCGAGGATCGCCCCATGTCATGCGGCGCGCACCTTCAGGGTCTGACCGACGAAGTCGAGCATCGAGCGCAGCGTGTCGTAGTCGGGGTGCTTGAGGCGCACCCAGGCGTTGGCCATGTAGCCCGCGTCCACCGGCTGCGTGGGCGTGCCGGGCGGCGGCAGGTGCATGTCGATGATCGCGCCGCCGAAGCGCCGGTGGATCTCGTCGACGCCGTCGTAGTGCGTGATGGTCCCGTCGCGGTCGGGGCGCAGCGCGATGATGCCGGCCGCAAAGCGCCGCGTGGGCGTGCGCTCCTTCTTGCCGTGCACGACGGTCATGGCCCACTCGCGGTACATGTCCATCTCGTTGCCGGCAGCGTAGAGGTCCCACGCGCGCACGCCCGGCGGGCGGCAGCCGATCTCGCTGAACTTGAGGCCCTTGGGGCCGAAGAACCACTCCATGTGGGTGGCGCTGGTGCCGACACCGAGCACCTCGATGACGCGCTTGCCCATCTCGCGCACCTCGGCGTACGCGGGGGCGGCGTCGATGCGGTTGGTCGCGACGAACTGCGGCGAGATCCACCGCGTGCGCATCGCCTCGAGCACGTTGGGGTAGTAGTGCGAGACGAAGTCGTGCACCACGTGACCGTCGACGCTGAGCGTGTCGTAGAAGGCCTCGTGGCCCTCGATGAACTCCTCGACGGCCACGCTGCGACCCCGTTCGACCCCGCACGCGACGAGCGCGTCGTGCAGCTCGCCCGCGTTGTCGGCGCGGTAGGTGCCCGAGGCCCCGGCGGCGTCGCGCGGCTTGACGATGAGCGGAAAGCCGACGCTCTCGGCAAAATCGCGGATCTCTTTCGGGTCTGAGCTTCCGATCGACTGGGCGCAGGGCACGCCGGCAGCGCGGAGGGCCTCCTTCATCGCGGGCTTGTCGCGGCAGAGGAACGTGGTCTTGACGGTAGTGCCGGGGATGCCCAGGCGCTCGCGCACCTGCGCCGCGGCCATGACGTGCGCCTCGATGGTGGCCTCGAGGCGCTGCACGTCGGCGTGCTTCATCACGAGGCGCGCGGCGTGCTCGAGCGCGCCCACGTCGGTGACGTTGCCGATCTGCTCGTAATGCGTGAGCCAGTGACGCAGGCCCTCGTCGAGCGACGACTTGGGCCGCTCGCCGATGCCGATGACGCGCGCGCCCACGCTGTGCAGCGCTCGCGCGAACTCGCGCTGGTTGGCCGGGAAACACGGCTCCACGAGAATGACGTCCACCGGGCAGGCCTCCTGAGGGGGGCGCAACCTAGCAACATTGCGGGCGAGATTCCATGGCCGCGCTACGCTCCGCCGCATGCACAAGCCCGGGGGGCCTTACCTGACCTGTCTCTTGTTCGGCGCGCTGCTCGCCTGCGGCAAGACGGTGGCGACCGTGCGTCTGGCCGGCGTGGGCGCCACGGGAGAGGCCAGGATCGCGCTCGCGGCGGGCGCCGACCTGGGCTTCGCCGTCCACGCCGACAAGTACTCGTACAGCGGGCCGAACCACGTGATGGTGCACGCCGAGCTCTTGCGGGGCGGCAGCGTGGTGCAGACGATGACGTGCGCAGGCTTCGAGCTCGAGGGCGGTGCAGGGTCGGGCTGCGGCGCCACCCACCAGAGCTCCGAGTGCTCGATGACGGTGCCCCCCGGGGGCGCCGACACGGTGCGCGTCAAGACGAGCCTCGAGAACGACAACGAGCTGTCGATCGAGGGGCTCGAGGTGCGGATCAAGCAGTAGCGGCTCGCCCGGGCGCACGCGCGCGATTCCGCAACCCGCCGGAGCCGAACCGTGTAGGGTGCGCGCCCCGTGAACGTCCTCTTCGTCTCGTCCGAGGTGGCGCCGTTCGCCAAGACGGGGGGGCTCGGCGACGTCGCGTCTGCGCTGCCACGTGCCCTCTCCAAGAAGGGGCACGACGTGCGCGTCGTGATGCCCATGTACTCGCGCGTCGAGGTCGCTGGCCGCGTCTTCGAGCCGGTGCTGCGCGACGTCTCGCTCTCGCTGGGTGGCGCGCGCATCGTCTTCTCGGTGTTCACGGCCAAGCTGCCCGGCACCGACGTGCCGGTGTACTTCGTCCGCTGCCCCGGCCTCTACGGCCGCGCCGGGGTCTACACGTCCGACCACGACGAGCACTTGCGCTTCGCCGTGCTCTCGTGGGCCGCGCTCGTGCTCTGCCAGCGCATCGGCTTTCGGCCCGACGTGGCGCACGCCAACGACTGGCAGACGTCGTTGCTGCCGCTGCTGCTCAAGACGATGTTCGCGTGGGACGGCCTCTTCTCCCGCACGGCGAGCCTGCTCACGATCCACAACATCGGCCACCAGGGCGGGTTCGACGCGCGCGTGCTCGGCGACACGGGGCTCGGCGGCGCCGCGCACCATTTCCACCAGGACCAGCTCCGCGAGGGTCGGCTCAACTACCTGCTGACGGGCATCCTGTACGCCAACGCCGTCACCACGGTCAGCCCCACCTACGCGCGCGAGATCATGACGCCCGAGCACGGCGTCGGGCTCGACGGCTTCCTCCGCGAGCGGCGCGACATCGTCTTCGGCGTGCTCAACGGCATCGACGAGGACGAGTGGAGCCCGGAGACGGACGCGCACATCGCGTTCCGGTACAGCGCCGACGATCTCGACGGCAAAGAGAAGAACAAGAAGGCCCTGCTCGACGCCGCGGGCCTGCCGTACCTGGCGCGCGCGCCCGTCTTCGGGATCGTCTCGCGCCTCGCCTGGCAGAAGGGCTTCGACCTGTGCTTCGGCGTGCTGCCCGCCTTGCTCTCGCACCACGCCGCGCAGCTCGTGGTCGTCGGCACGGGCGAAGAAAAGTACGAAAGACTCTTCTTGGACCTCGCCCGCCGCTACCCCAAGCAGGTGGCGTACAAGCGCGGGTTCAGCGAGCCGCTCGCGCACCAGGTCGAGGCGGGCGCGGACATGTTCCTCATGCCGTCGCGCTACGAGCCGTGCGGCCTCAACCAGATGTACAGCCTCCGCTACGGCACGCCGCCCGTGGTGCACAAGACGGGCGGCCTCGCCGACACCGTGACGCCCTTCCACGCGGGCCGCGGCTCGGGCAACGGCTTCGTCTTCGAGCACTTCGACGAGGGCGGGCTCACCTACGCCATCCGGCGCGCGCTCACCGTGTGGGGCAGCGGGGCCGGCGCCGACCGCGAGCGCTGGCGCGTGCTCCAGCACAACGGCATGCGCGCGCGCTTCGGCTGGGACGAGCGCGTCACGGCGTACGAGCAGCTCTACCGGATGATCGCGCCGGGACGCTGACGGCGCCCCCCGCCGCGGTTTGACCGGGCGCTCAGGGGAGGTACACGACGCGCATGGCGGGGAGTGCGTCGCCGCCGTTGATCGCGTCGACACCCGTGAACGGGTAGGCCGTCGTGCCGTGCGAGTAGTAGCGCACGAGCGCGTTCGTGCGGCCGGTGCCTCGCATCAGGAGGCCTCCGCCGGCGACCGCGTCCTCCGCCAGGGTGAACGACGTCTCCACGAGCACGTTCGACACGCCGTCCCACACGAAGGGCGCGGCGAGCTGGAAGCTCGTCCACTGGCCCACCGTCCAACGCGTCGTGGGCTCGTCGGCGGGGCCGTAGGCGGTCGGCGCTGCGCCGTAGAACGGGCGAGGAAACGCCGTCACGGCATCGCTGCTCGCTCTCGTGCTCGCCAACCCGATCCTGAAGCCGTCGAGCGTTCGACCGGGCTTCTCCGACGCTTGCAGCTCGATGGCTGCGATGGCCGCGTTCGCGGGAACGCCGGCTCCGCTCAGATCGGACGCGCTGACGAGCCACTGGATCTTCTTGGTGCGGAAGAATGTGTGAATCGGGTTCGACGAACCGGTCGCGGCGCCGGCGTCGACCTGCGCGAAGAGCTCGACGGTCACGGGCGCAGCGTCGACACCGGCGTCGGTCACGACGTCTGGAGCCGCGTCCTGCGTCGGTGCGACCAACGCGTCGGCCGCCGCATCTTTCGCCGGCGCCGCGTCGACGGGGCCCGCCTCCGCCGCCGGGTCGGGAGCGTTCGCGTCGGGTCCACTCGAGGCACACGCCTGCCCCGCCGCGGCGACCGAGATCAGGGAGAGGAGCAGGAGCCAGAACCGTCGTGTGTCACGTCCCATCAGACACCGGTAGCACGCGCGCCACCACCGCCGCAGTCCCTCACCTGAGGGAGTCGGGTCGGTTGGACTCGGCCCGCGACAGCTGGAGGCGCGAGCCCCCTTGCGGCTACGATGGGTGTGACGTGCGACGCAGGGCGACACCGACATGAGGCCCCAGCGAACGGGCTCGGCTGCGCCCATCGAGCGAGCGGACGAACCGCCGAGCGCGGACGAAGTGCCGACCCTCGACGAGCCCGCGCGCCGACGGTTGGCGGACCTCTTCCACGCGCACTACGACGTCGTCTACCGCATCCTGCGCAGGTTCGGCCTCGACACCGTCCGCGCGGAGGACGGCGCGCAACAGGTGTTCGTCATCGCGGCCCGCCGCCTCGACCAGATCATCGAGGACCGTGCCCGCGCGTTCCTCACAGGCACGGCCGTCAACGTCGCCCGCCGCGTTCGACGGGAGCGCGCCCTTCAAGCGATCGGAAGCGAGCCGCCCGCCAACGATCCGGCGGTCGACGAGCTCGTGGACCACAAGCAACGCCGCGAGCTGCTCGATCGCATCCTTGGAGAGATGGAGGACGACCTCCGCGCGGTTCTCGTGCTCGCGGAGATCGAGGGCCTCGCGAAGCGAGAGATCGCGGACGCCCTCGACATCCCCGAGGGGACCGTCGCGTCGCGCCTGCGCCGCGCGAAGGAGGACCTCCACGCGCGGCTCCGTCGTCATCAAGCCAGGGTCGCGCAGCGAAGCGTCGAAGCCGCAGGAGGGCAAGATGAGCACCCCTGATCACGTCGATGTGCTCGCGGAGGAGCTCCTCGAGGCGGCGAGAAGCGAAGCGCCGTCGGCCGAGGCGCGCGCCCGCGCGATGGCTTCGCTCGGTGTGACTCCGCCGGGCGGTGGCGGTGGCACTCCGCAGGGTGACGGCAGCGGCGCCGCCACCGCGACCGGAGGGACGGGCGTCGGGTTGAAGGGCGCTGCGATCGTGACCCTCGCAGGCTTGGCCGCGCTCGCCCTCTGGCGCGTCTCGTCCGTCGGTGCTCCCGTCGCGACGCCTGCACCGCACGAGCCTCCCACGTCGACCGCACGAGGCCCCGAGACCGTCGAACCCGCTCTCGCCCCCTCCTCCGCCGCGAGCCTCTCGCCGGGCGCGCAGGAGCCCGCCGCCCCCGCCTCGCCGCTCGCGTCCGCGAGCGCGGGAGTCAGACCGGCGGGCGAGGCGTCGTCGCACGCGCACCGCCCGCGCGCGCCGACCGTGGCGGACACGGCTCCTCACGTCGTCGCTCCCCCGCCGGCCGCGGCCTCGGCGTCGTCCGACGCACGACGCGGTGACGATCTCGCGGCGGAGCTGGCGGAGCTCGAACGCGCGCGCGCCCGGTTGCGAACGGGGGACGCTACGGGCGCGCTCTCGTTACTCGATGCACACGCGGCCCATCACCCGAAGGGTGTGCTCTCGACGGAGGCGACGTTGCTGCGCGTCGAAGCGCTCGTGGCCGCCGGTCGCATGGACGAGGCGAAGCGCGTCGCAGGCCCTCTCGTCGACCGACGAGATCTGACGGGCGAGCGCGCGCGAAGGCTCTTGGCGCGCTGACGCCTGACCGCACGCACTCACTCATCTGAGGGAATGGTGGGCCGGATCGCCGATGCTAGCTTGCCCGCGATGAAGCTCATGACCAAGGCGCTCTGCTCCATCCTCACCCTCGTCGCGTCCGCTGGATGCGCAGTGCCGACGGAGGCCCCCGACGGCACCCCGACGATCGCCGACGGCGAGGCCAGCCCGAGCGGCATCGTCATCGTTCCGAAGCTGTTCCTTCCCAACCTCACCGTCCAGGGCTCCTTCATCCAGTATCAGGACGCGACCGGCTTCTGGCGGGTGAAGGCCTACGTGTCGAACACAGGCTCGACGCCGGGCAAGGTGGGGACGGTCTGGATGCAGCTCTACAAGGACAACGGGATGGTGGTGTTCTATGCCGGCTCCGCCCATCACGACTGGGACGACGTGGAGCTCGCACCCGGCCAGACCCTGGAGCTGCCGCTCTACGTGCCGGGCACGACCTACTACAACGGCAAGCTCACCCGCATCGGCGAGCTGCCTTCGGTCGCGGAGTACAAGCTGCTCGTGAGCGTGGACTACGTGAGCGAAGGTTCGGGCGCGGTGGGCACGATCGAGTCGAACGAGACCGACAACGAGCGGTTCCTCGATCTGCACTGAGTCGCGGCCGTCCGCGCGCACGTGTGGCCCGGCGTGCCGAGGCTCCACGTGACCCGAGATTCGCCCCGCTCGCCCGAACAGGCGGGGCGAACCGGAGGCACGGGTGCTAGCCTCGGCGAGCAAGCGCATGGACGGCAGGTCGAGGCTCGCGCTAGGGGCGTCGCTCGTCGGAGCGGTTGCCGGCTTGTTGTCGGCGTGTGGCGTCGATGTGGTCGTCGGGATCAACCGCGTTCGAGAGGAGTCGACGGCCGACGCCGCGATCGACCGCGCAGAACCTCCCGACGGCAGCGACGGCGACGCGTCGCTCGAACCATCTTCGCTGCTCGCCGTTCGGCGCGGTCCGACCGAGCACGCCGCCGCGGGCATCGTGCGGTGCACGTCCGCCGACGACCCCGCCTGCGACGGCTGGCTCACGTCGGTCTCTGGACTGCCCAGCGTCGTCGAGCGCGTCCGCTTCGGCGGCGCGGGCGCAGACGCCGTGCGCTCGCTCGCGTTCGTCGGGCCGGATCCGATCGTGGTCGGGACGCGCGGCGCGCCGACCGTGGGCGCGTGGCTCGCGCGCACGTCCGGCGGCGGCGTCACCTGGGAGCTACCGCTCTCGAGTCAGGCGTCCGCACCGTCGTCGGGGCGAGGCGTCGACATAGCGCCGAACGGCGTCGTGGTCGCGCTCGGCAGAGAGACCGTGGCCGGCGCCGAGGTCGGCTTCGTCGCTCGCGTCAGCGCCGACGGCGCGCTCCTCAGCCGCGTACGGCTCGACTCCGCGCCCTCGACGAAGGACGCCGCGGTCGACGTGGTCGCGGTGCTCGTCGACGGGAAGATCTACGTCGGCGGCAGTCGCAGAGTCGTCGAAGACGGCGGGGCCGCCGACGTCCCCGTGGTGATCGAGCTCGCGGCCGATCTCACGCTCTTCGGGTCGAGCACGGGCGCGGGGCTTCCTGGAGAGGGCAGCGTGCGGGGGCTCCTCGCCGAGCGCTCGGCGGAGATCACGGCGTGCGCGCAGTCGGGCGACGGCGTCGGCGTCGTTCGTATGCGCGACTCGCTCGACGTCGAGTACGCGTCGCGCGTCATCGTCGAGCCGAACGCTCGCGTCGTTCTCGGCGGATGCGTCGTCGCCGACGACGGCGCGATCGTGCTCGTGGGGACGCGTGACGGATCCCCGCCGCGCCCGTGGGCTGCGAAGCTCGACCGTCTGTCGTTGGCGCCGACGTGGACGCGCACGTACACGACGCTGGCGGGCCGGCTGACGGCCGTGGCGCCGGCCGCGAACGGCGCGGCGCTCGCGGTAGGGACGAGCGGGGCGTCGGCGTTCGCGCTGACGATCGAACCGTGAAACGGCGGGCGCTGGTCGTGACCGCGCTCGCCGTCCTCGCGACGAGCACGTCGGCGAGCGGAGACGAGGGACCGCGCTACTTCCGCCTCCGCTACTCGGCTCCCTCCGCGTGTCCGTCGCGTGCATGGCTCGAAGGCGCGCTGCACTTCCGGTCGCCGCGTCTCGTGCCCGCCGACGACGAGGCGGCGCGGGTGGACTACTCCATCGACGTCGCGCTGACGACGACGGGCGACGAGACGATCCACGGTGAGCTCCAGGTCGGGCAGCCGGGTAGCGAGCCCACGGTGCGGACGATCGACGGCGAGCGATGTGAGTCCGTCGTGGCGGCGTTTGCGTTCTCCGTCGCGCTCCTGCTCGACCCCGAAGGTGTCAACCAGGCGGGGTTGCCCTCGGCCGACGAGCTCGCACGCCTCGCGGAGCAAGCGCGCGTGAAGTCCGCCCCTCCGCCTGTGCCGCCGCCACCACCTCCGGCGACGCCGGCGCCCGCCGCCGGCGCGCGCGCCACGCCACAGCCGCCCTCCGCCGCGCCACGTGTGTCGGCAGCCGTCGAGCTCGGCGTGGGTGCATGGAGTGGCGTGTCGGGGCTGGCGCCGCGCGTCCACGGCGCGTTCGAGGTGCGCCTCGGCCGCGACCTCGCTCCCTACGCGCGCCTGACGGGCTACTTCTCTCCGCGCGACGAGACCTCTGGCGCGACGGGCACGATCGCCTACACCCCGGCCGGTGCGCGCATCGACGTAGGTCTCCTGGCGCTGACACGCGCACACGTGAGCATCGGGGGCGGGCCACACGTGTCCCTGCTCGTCATGCCCGTCGACGCCCCGTCTGCCCAAGAGCGCCTCCCATCGGTGCGCGTCGTTCCCTCCGTCGGAGCGCTCGCACGGGCGACGTGGGAGCCCTCGACCGTGGGCCTCGCGGTCGAGGCCGGTGGAGGAGCTCACCTCTCGCGCGAAGGGCTCTCGATCGACTCGGTGGGGGCCGTCACCTCGCGCGAGGTCGTCCTGCGCCTCCCCGCGATTTACGGGTTGGCTACCCTCGGGCTCATCGTGCGCTTCGGTGCAGATGGCGCTCCGACGCGAGCGAGCGCGGCGGTCGGTCGATTTCGTGATCCAAAGTCGCCGGTCGCGAGATGACACGTCTACAGGATGACGCTCACGTGTCTCAGCAAGGCGCGATCGCCGACGCCGACGGCCGACGATCGCGGCGTGCCGACGGCTGTCGTGAGCCGTCTCGTGTCGCTCACGCGGGCGATGGCCGACCACGGGGCGCCCAGCCCAGGGGCGCGGGCACACCTGGTCGAGGCGCTCCCGTCTGTGTTCGCGGCCGATACTTGCGCGATCTTGGAGGACGCGCGCTTCCGCCGCGACGGGCGCGGGCCCTTCGCGGCGCTCGAAGTGTGTCGATCGATGCCCCAGGACGCGCGCGTGTGGCTCTCCGACCTCGCGGAGCGAGACCGGCACCTCGACCCGCTCGCGGCGCCCGCGCTCGGCGTCAAGGAGGTCGGGAGCGTGGTCGTCTACCGCCTTCAGGCTGCCCTTCGTGACCACGCGAATCGCGGGGCTCAGCTCGCCCAGGGCTACGCGCCGGCGCGCTGCTCCGACGTGCTCGGGAGCGTCCTCCGGCGTGGAGGGTCGAGGGTCGAGCGCATCTTGCTGTTCCGAGCAGAGAGCGCGACGCCCTTCACCGTGGCGGACGAGCAAGCCCTCTGCGCGCTCCACGAGGGGCTCGGCCCCCTGTACGCGCTGCCGATTCGGCCGAGGTCGCTCCCCCCGCGCGTCCAGGCGACGTTCGACCTGCTCCTCTCCGGCCTCGCGGACAAGGAGATCGCCGAGCGGCTCGCCATCAGCCATCACACCGTGAGGCAGTACGTGAAGGCGATTCTCCGCGCGTACGGGGTCTCCGGGCGCGGCCGGCTCATCGCTTCGTGCCGCGCGCCGGGCGACCGTCACTTGTCCGCGCGACCACAGCGCGACGCCAGTGGAGCCCCCCCCGCCGCGGTTTGACCGGGCGCGCCACGCCCTGCGACAATCTCGAACGGATGGCGCGAGCGAAGGCACGGCACTGGCGCGAGCGCATGACCGGTACGCCGCTGCACGACGCGCTCGGCGTGTGGATGCTGGTCTGGTCGTACGCGCCGATCGTCGCCGCGATCTGGGTCTTCGACCGATGGCCGTCGGTGGGCACGCTGCTCTTGGCGATCGTCATCACGGGCGTGCGCATGAACGCGCTCTTCGTCGCCGCGCACGAGGCCTACCACTACAACCTGTTCCGGTCCCGCAAGCTCAACGTGTGGGTCGGCGGTGCGCTCGCCAGCTACGCGGTGATGATGCCCTTCTTCCACAGCCGGACGAGCCACTGGGATCACCACCGGTACGTGGGCACCGACAGGGATCCGGACGCTCCGGCGTGGGACTGGTCGGCGCACGAGCGCTGGCGCTTCGCACGAGAGATGCTCATGCTCGCGACGGGGCTCTCGTACGTCGAGCGCGTCGCGCGCCTGGTCCTGGGCGTCCCGCGGGTCGAGACGAACGGCGCGCGCAGGGCCCGCCCCATGCCCGAGGGCGATCTCAAGACGCAAGAGATCAAGCGCCTCGTCGCCGCGCAGCTCGCCGTCCTCGGCGTGTTCACCGTCACCGTCGGCCCGATGTGGTACGTGCCGCTGTGGCTCCTGCCCTCGGTCTCGATCTTTCGGGCGTGGGTGTCGCTGCGCGAGATGCTCGAGCACCGGCGCGGGGCGATCATCGTCTACCGCGCCGGCCTCATCGAGCGCTTCTTGCTCGGGTGCTTCAACTTCCACCTGCACGCCTACCACCACGCGCACGCGTCGGCGCCGTGGTTCACGCTGCCTGCGCTGAAAGAGAAGGCGCACGCCAAGCTCGACGGCATCGTCTACCTCGACAGCTACTTCGCCGAGCTCTACGCCTACATGCGCGGGCGCTCGGTGGTGCCGTCGCGCGGCGTCGAGCCCGCGGAGGCGATGGCCGCAGGGGACGTGCCCCTCGACGAGCGCGGTGAGACCGAGCAACGGCCGGAGGGCGAGCGCTGACGCGCACGAGGAGAGCGATGGGCGAGCACGAAGACGAGACCCCGGCGAGCAAGCTCAACGGCTCCTCCAACGGCGCGGGGCCGGCGCCGGCCAATTTCTCGCGCGACTACCTCAGCACGCTGCGCATGGAGACGGTCTCGTGCAGCAACTGCGGCAGCACCAAGTACGAGGTCGTGGCCACGGGCAAGGACCACGAGTACCCGCACACCTCGCCGGACACGTTTCGCATGGTGCGCTGCGAGTGCGGGCTCATGTACCTGAGCCCGCGGCCCACGGTGGCCGAGCTCGATACGATCTATCCGTCGGACTACTACGCCTACCAGATCGTCGAGCAGCGCCTGCGCACGCGCGGCGGCAAGGGCTCGTGGCTCCGTCGCTACATGGACGCGCAGGCCATCCGGCGGTGGCGCGCGTACGTGGCGCTCGTGCGTGAGTCGGCCAAGGGCCCGTACGAGATCATGGACATCGGCTGCGGTGACGGGAACTTCCTCAACCAGTGGAAGCGGGCGTTCGACGGCGAGGCGAAGACGCACGGCGTCGAGATGAACGAGAAGGCCGCCGCCATCGCCGAGGCGCAGGGACACCGCGTGCTGCCCAAGCGCATCGAGGAGTGCGATCTCGAGAAGGGTTTCTTCGACCTCGTCTTCTCGTTCCACGTCGTCGAGCACGTCGAAGACCCGGTCAGCTTCATGACCGCGATCGCCGAGTCGCTCAAGCCCTCGGGCTACGCGCTCATCGAGACGCCCAACGTCGACACCGCCGACTTTCGGATGTTCGGCAAGCGGCACTGGGGCGCGCACCACTTTCCGCGCCACTGGAACATGTACGACGAGAAGACCTTCACCGCGCTCGCCGAGAAGGCGGGGCTGCGCGTCGTGCGCTTCGAGTACGTGCCGTCGGCGATCTTCTGGGTGTGGACCTTCCACTCGATGCTGCTGCCGCGCTTCCCGCGCATCGCCAACGCGCTCTTTCCGCCGGTCGACATCTTCCTCCGCGGCGGCCCGTGGATCTGGGGCCTCCTCAGCGTCTTCACCGCGACCGATCTCGCGATCCGCACACTCACAGGCAAGACCGCGTGCATGCGCGTCGTGCTCCAGCGCGTGTGAGGTAGGGGCGGCGGGGGCGGGCGCGGGCGCGGGG
>JAGQJA010000714.1 GCA_020430845.1 Myxococcales bacterium | reverse complement strand
CGGACGCGAGGCAGGCGAGCACGGTAGCCGCGGCGCCCGCGACGAAGCGATACCTCATGCGTGACATGGTACCACCCGTGGCGGACGCGCAAGGTCTGGCGGTCATCTTGTGCGCCGAGGCGGCGCAGTCCTAAGGCGAAATCCCAATCGCACTGGAAAGTTCTCGCGGTGTCATCTTGGGCGAGCCCTCTCCGCGCGCCTCGGCCTCGCGCACGAGCGCCACGATCCGCGCGTTGAGCGGCGCGGTGGCGCCGCAGCTGGCGGCGAGCCGCACGATCTCGCCGTTGAGCTCGTCGACCTCGGTGGGGCGTCCTCGTGAGATGTCCTCCCACATCGACGACCTCGCCTCCGGGTCGATCTTGAGCTGCGCGCGCGCGACGAGGCGCAAGAGCGGCGTGGGCAGCGACAGCACCGCGGGGAAGATCGTGACGGGCAGGACGCCGAGGCGGCCCGGCTTCACGTCTGCGGCGCGCAGGACGTCGATCGACTCCCGCATCAACGCGCGGAGGACGCGGCGATACCCCGGGGAGAAGATGAGCTCGCGGGTGGGCCGATCGCTGAGCGCGCTGATCGCGTTGTTGAGGTTCATCACGAGCTTCGACCACTGCACGGCGCGGATGTCGGGCGCGAGCTCGAGGTCGAAGCCGCCGGCGCGCAGCAGCGCCGCGAGCTCGACGAGCCGCGGGTCGTCGTGCGCCTCGATGACGAGCGGGCCGCTCGTGGCGCGCCGGAACGCGCCCTCGCCGAGCGAGCGCACGTTGAAGCCGACGATGCCGCCGAGCACGACGCGACCGGGGAGCGCGTCGCGGATGACGTCGGCGTTGCGGACGCCGTTCTGCATGCTGACGACGAGCGCGTGATCGCCGACGACGGAGGCGAGGCTCACGGCCGCCTCGCGCGTCTGGCCGCTCTTGACCGCCACGAGCACCACGGCGCAGTCGGCCACCGCCGAAGGGTCGGTCGCGCAGGTGACCGCCGCGGGTGCGACGCGCGTCGTGGTGCCGTCGATCTCGGTGAGCGTGAGGCCGTGCGCGGCGACCTCGTCCCGGAGGCGAGCCCGACCGACCAGCACCACCTCGGCCCCCGACGCCGCGAGCCGGCCGCCGAGCCAGCAGCCGATCGCGCCCGCGCCCATGACGCCGACCTTCAACGGATCACCCGTGGCGCGTCGCCAGCAAGCGATAGACGACCATCGCCGCGAGCAGGATCACGACCACCATGACGAGCAACGCGACCGGGCTCGTCTTCTTGCGCGCCGCTTGGGCGGCCGCGATGATCTGCGGCGGCGCCTCGACGATCGTGAGCTTCATGCGCAGGAGGTTCATGACGACCTGCCCCTTCTCGAGCAGCTCGGCGTACTCCTCTTCGTCGATGTCGATCGCCTTGCCGAAGCGCGCCAGGTGAGAGAGCGCGACGTGCTCGTAGGTGCGCAGCTCGGCGCGCAGCGTCGTCGGGTTGACCGCGCCGATGATGAGCGCCGTGAACCCCTTGCGGCGAGGCACCAGGCGGATGTGCTGCAGGGCGAGCTTGCCCCCGGCCGTCGACTGGCCCTCGGGCGCGGTGGCCTCGACGATGTAGTCGCCCGCGCCGATATGGAAGCCGTCGAAGCCCTCGTTGATCGTCTCTGCGACCGAGTGGGCTTGGTTGGCGACTTGCGTACGAAGCGCGTCGAGGTCGGACGACACCAGGAGGAATGATACGCGAGGGCCGGGGCGGTGGGCGAGCCCTTCGCAAAGAAGGGCGGGAGCACGCGGGCGATCGGGGCCGCCTGGGGGTACACTCCGGGCGGCGGGACGCGCCGCGCCGGCCCCCTTGGAGGTGCCCATGGACCTCGAACGAATGCTCCGAATGTGCCGCGCAGGGCAGTGGAAGGTCGGAGACCTCGACTGGTCGCAGGCGCCTCGCCCCATGTCGGCCGACGACGAGATCGCCGTCGTGCAGTACTTCACGGACATGTCGCAGATCGAGCGGCTCGCCGGCGCGCTCTTTCTCGAGCAGGAGCGCCGCGTGAAGGATCCGACGCTCAAGGAGATCTTTCGCACGTTCGTCGACGACGAGATCCGTCACGCGCACGCCGCGCAGATGCTCGCCGACCACTACGACGTGCACCGCTATCGGGTCTACCGGCAGAGCCCGAGCCTCGCGCGGTTCTTTCCCGTGTTCGTCGACGCGGTGCGGCAGCTCGACGACGACGTGGCCAACACGTACATCACGTGCGGCGAGCTGATCCTCGACATCGCGCTCTTGCGGTCGCTCAACGACTACGTCGACGACCCGCTCAGCTCTCAGGCGATGGAGCTCATCAACCGCG
>JAGQJA010000713.1 GCA_020430845.1 Myxococcales bacterium | reverse complement strand
TGGGACAACCCCGAGGGCTTCGACCCCGAGCGCTTCACCCCCGAGCGCTCCGCCGGCCGGCCCCGCTACGCCTACGTGCCGTTCGGCGCCGGTCCGCGCACGTGCATCGGCAACCACTTCGCCATGATGGAGGCGCAGATCATCCTGGCCATGGTCGCGCGCGAGTACCGGCTCGACCTCGTGAGCGCGCACGACGTGGTGCTCGATCCGGTCATCACGCTGCGCCCCAAGACGGGCATCAAGGTCGAGAGGCGTCGTTGGGGATGTCCGGCTCCACGAACACCCAGCGGATCTCGGAGTGCTGCGCGCGCAGGCGCTCCTCGAAGCGATTGATGACCTGACACACCTCGCGCACGGTCAGCGTGGGCGTGAACGCGAGCTTGATGTGCACCAGCACCTCGCTCGGGCCCTGCTGCATGGTGAGCACGTTGAGCACCCGCTCGATCTCGGGCGTGTCGTCGGCGATCTCGCGCGCGGTCTTCTCCATCTCCGGCGCCGCGGACTCGCCGAGCAACAGCGAGCTGACCTCGACGGCGAGGAAGAGCGCCACGCCCACGAGCACCAGCCCGATGAGCAAGCTGCCGAGGCCGTCCCAGCGCCCGTCGCCCGTCTTGGACGCCAGGCCCAGCGCGCCGAGCGCGAACGTCAGGCCCAGCACGGCCGCGGAGTTCTCTGCGAACACCACCACGAGATCGCTGTCCGTCGTCTCGCGCAGGTAGCGCATGAACGGCGTCTTCTCGCGGCGCTTGTTCAGCTCTTTGATGTTCGACAGCGTGGCGCCGCCCTCGAGCAGGAGCGAGAAGAGCAAGATGCCCAGGCCGAGCCACACGTGCTCCACCGGCTCGGGCTGGCGGATCTTGTGGATGCCCTCGTAGATCGAGAACACGCCGCCGCCGAGGAAGAGCATCAGCGCGACCATGAACGACCAGAAGTAGACCGCGCGCCCGTAGCCGAGCGGGTGCGTCGCGTCCGGCGGCTTCTTGGCCTGCCGCACGCCGATGAGGAGCAGGATCTGGTTGCCGCAGTCGGAGAACGAGTGGATCGCCTCGGCGAGCATCGCGCCCGACGCGGTGAAGTACGCCGCCACCGCCTTGGCCGCCGCGATGGCGAGGTTGACCGCGAGCGACTGGATGATGTGCCCGGCGGACGCGTCGCCGTCACCCTTGGCGTCTTCGGCTACGTCGGGCTTCGCGTTCGTGTCGGCGGTCTGGGCCATGCCGGCCGAGTATATGTCAGCGCGGCAGACACATCGCGACTGCTGCGCTCCCGCAGCGGAACCCCTCTTTGCAGGCGCGATTCGCGTCGCAGGCGACCGAGCCGAGCAGGTGCTCGTCGGGATCGACCACGAGCGCGGTGGCCTCGAAGCCCGCGGGCACGGGCGCGCGCGCGGTGCGGCCACGAACGTCGACGGTGACGCGGCGCTTGTCGCCGGACGCCGAGGCGAGCTCCACGACGAGCGGGAAGGCGAACCCCGCCTCGGGCCCCTTGGTCTGGACCTGCTCGACCACGATCTCCCGACGCCCCGCGGCGCCCTCGAGCGTGACCTTGATCTCGGGGTGGTAGCTCCCGTAGACGAAGCCCGCGAAGAACGCGCCCAGGTCCTTGCCCGACGCCTGCTCGAGCTCCTTTTTCAGGTCCTCGGTCGTGACGGCGCCGAACGCGTGACGGTCGAACCAGCCGCGCAAGAACGACGTCATCGTCTCCCGCCCGACGATCCCCTCGAGCATGCGCATCACGAGCGCGCCCTTCTGGTA
>JAGQJA010000712.1 GCA_020430845.1 Myxococcales bacterium | reverse complement strand
CTTCGGCGCGGCCTTCTTCTTCGCGAGTCGCGTCGTCTTGCGGGCGGGCATGTCCACATCGTACCAGCTCGGTCGCGCGCGTCATGATCGTCGGAGGTCCGACTGGGCGCGACGGCCGGGGCCCGGTACCCTCCCCGCGCGATGGTCCGGCCGCCCCCCGCCCTGCTCGCGCTCGCGCTCGCCCTCGGGCCGTTGCCGGCGTGCTCGTCGACGCCGACCGACCCGCCGTGCTCGGTGCTCATGGACTTCGCCCGCCCGAGCTTCTTCGGCGCGCCGTTCCCGAGCGACGATCTCGCGGCGCCCGACGGGCGCGTCTCGCTCGAGCGCTACCCCAACGTGCCGGCCAACCCCTTCGTGACGCAGCTCACGCGCCTGCTCTCGCGCGACGCGCGGGGCTTCGCGACGACGGGCGGGGTGTTCTTCTCGACGTCGTCGCCGGTCGACCCCGGCTCGCTCCCCGGTCTCGCCGCGACCACGACCCCGACGACGACCGTGGCGTTGATCGACGTCGACGCTGCGTCACCCGAGCTCGGGCGTCGCTGGCCCGCGCACGTCGCGTTCGAAGCAGACGGCGGGCCCTTCGGCGCGCCGAACCTCTTGTCGATCGTCCCGCTCCAAGGCGCCCCGCTGCCGGCGCGGCGCCTCATGGCCGCCGTCGTCACGCGCGGCGTACGTGACACCCTCGGCCGCGCGCTCGAGCCGGGCGCGGCGATGGTCGCGCTCCGTCGCCGCGAGCGCCCCTCGAGCATGCCCGACGCCTCGTTCGAGCGGTACACGAAGGCGCTCGATGCGCTCGTGCGCGCCGGAGTGACCGCCGAGGACGTGGTCGGGCTCGCGGTGTTCACGACCGGGGATCCCACGGGCGAGCTCATCGCGGCGACGCGCGCCGTGACGGCGGGAGCGCTCCCCACGGTCGACGCACCGCCGAAGCTCGCCGAGGTCTTCGACGGATATTGCGTGTATACCACAAGCTTATCGATGCCTGACTTCCAGTCCGGCGCGCCGCCCTTCGCGAGCGAAGGCGGCACGTGGGCGCTCGACGGCGCCGGCGCGTTGGTCGTGCAGCGGCGCGCGGCGTCTCGCCTCGTGCTGACGATCCCTCGCGCGGCGCCTCCCGCGACCGGCTACCCGCTCGGGATCATGATCCGCACGGGCGGCGGCGGCGATCGACCGCTCGTCGATCGAGGCGTCCAAGACGCAAAGGGCGCGCCGCGCGAGGCGGGCGCCGGTCCCGCGCGCGAGCTCGCGCTGGTGGGCTTCGCCGGGGCGAGCGCCGACGGACCTCACGGTGGGCCGCGAAACGTCTCGAACGGCGACGAGCAGTTCCTGATGTTCAACGTCGAGAACATCGCCGCGATCCGCGACAACGTACGTCAGACCGCGCTCGAGACCGCCGTGCTCGAGCGCGTGCTCGAAGGGCTGACGTTCGACGCGTCGGCCTGCCCTGGCGCCGGCGTCGTGCGGTTCGACGCGCGCCGCGTCGCGCTGCTCGGTCACTCGATGGGCGCCACGGTCGCGCCCCTCGCGCTCGCGGCCGAGCCCCGCTTCGGCGCCGCCGTGCTCGGCGGGGCGGGCGCGAGCTGGATCGAGAACCTGCTCCACAAGCGCAAGCCCCTCGCCGTTCGGCCGCTCGTCGAGATCCTGCTGGGCTACGCGAGCGCCGAGCGGAGGCTCGTGCGCGCCGACCCCGTGCTCACGCTCGTACAGTGGGCGCTCGAGCCCGCCGACCCGCTCGTCTACGGCCCGCGGCTCGTGCGCGCCCCCACCGACGGCGAGCCGAGGCGCCACGTCCTCGTACAGCAGGGCATCGTCGACCGATACATCATGCCGACCATCGCGAACGCGCTGACGCTGTCGACGGGCCTCGACCTCGCGGGGGCGCCGCTCGAGTCGACGGTGGCCGAGCTGCGCGACGACGCGGAGCAGACGCCGCTCGTCGACGTGCTCGCCTTCTCCGGAGGCCGCGCGCTCCCGTTGCCGGTCGCAGGCAACGCGGGCGGCGCGACGGCCGTGGTGCGTCAGTACCCGGAGGACGGCGTGCAGGACGGACACGAGATCATGTTCCAGAGCGAGCTCGCCAAGGCCGACTACCGCTGCTTCTTGCTGTCGTTCGCGCGCGGCCTCGACACGGGGCGCGCGCCGGTCGTGCCCGACGCGACGACGTGCCCTGCGTCGTCTTGGTGACGCGGCCTCAGTCGAAGCTGCCACGCCATATCGCCGCGCCGCTGCCGCGATCGATCTCGACCCACGCCGCCCCCGTCTCCTCGGACCACGCGAGCACGTGATCGACACCGCCCGTGCGCGCGGCGCCAGGCATCTGCTGCCACCACTCCACGTCGGCGAGTCGGTAGAGGTGACGCGCCACGACGAGGTCGCGACGGTCGATGCGGTCGGGAGACGCGTGGACCCGCGTAGGCATCGGGGCGCTCTCGACGCGCGCCGCGATGCCCTTCTCGTCGGGCAGCGCGTCCAAGAAACCTCGCCCCCCGCCCGCGCCCTCCGCCGCGCCCGTCACGAAGCGCGAGCGCTTCTCGGGCGCCCACGCGTTGGCGATCGACAGCCTGCCCACGCGGTGCACGCCGAGATCGGCGGCGAGCTCGGAGAGCAGGCGCGGGAGCGCGCGGTCGGCGCGCGCCTCGGGCTCGAAGAGGTGCATCTCTCCCGCGGGTCTGCGCGCGAGCGTGGGCGCGGCGAGGCGCGCGGCGAGGACGGGCGCGGCGAGGGCGAGCGCCTCGAGTCGAGGACGCAGCGCGGAGAGCAGCTCGGACGCCGACGAGAGCGGCACCGGCAAGAGCTGCTCGACGACGTGCTCGGGGTTCTTCTTGCGGCGCGATCGCTCGCGAGGCAGGAGCGCGCCGTCGAGCGTGAGCCCGAGCTCGAGCTTTGCTGCCGCCATCGCGCGCGCGGACAGGCGCGCAGACAGGCGATCGGTCAACGTCTTGGCGATGAAGACGAGCGCCTCCGAGCCCTCGACCCCGTGCTCGAGCTCGACGAATTCCTCTGGAGTTTCAGGCGGTTTCCACGACGGGAGCGGAGAACGATCGTCGCCCTCGGCGAGCGCGATCACGTCTCTGGCGCGCGCGCCGAGGCGAGCCCCCAGCGCGGCGCGCGGCAGTCGCCGTAGCTCTCCGAGGGTGCGCACACCGAGCTTGGTGAGCCACCGCGTCTCGTCGGGGCCGAGCGGGAGAGACGCGATGGACAAGAGCGAGATCGCCTTGGCGTTCTGTCCTCGGGGCACGACGACGCCGCGCGCCCCGCGGTCGGTCTCCCACGCGGCCGACGCGAGCATCGACGCCACGAGCGGCCCCTCGGCGATCGCCACGGCGCACGCGTGGCCTTGCGCGCGCACGACGGACGCGAGGCGCTGCGCGAGCGCCGGCTCACCGCCGAACAGGTGCGCGCACCCCGTGATGTCTACACCGATCGCGTCGACGCGCGCGCCGTCTCCCGCGAGCCACATGCCCACCGTCGCGCCGAACCCGAGCGCGATCTCCGCGAGGCGCTCGAGCGCCCCCTTCACCTCTGCGGGGCGCACGGCGCGCACGGACAGTCCCTCGGCGCGCGCCCGCGCCTGCGCGAGCGTCTGACCGACCGCGACGCCCGCCCGCCGCGCGTCGTCGGAGACGAAGTCGACGCGAGCGCCGCCCGTGAGCGAGGCCTCGCCGCGCGGGTGATCCGTCACGACGATCGCGATGGGCCCCTTGGCCCCGTCCCTGGAGCGCGCGAGCTCGACGCGGAGCTCGGGCAGCGCGACGACGGCGATACGCATAAGACGACTCCTGGGCGATCCGAGCGCCGCTCAGCAGGCGATGCGGATGACTTGTTTGCCCGTGTCGCGACCGCGACGATCCTTGGCGACGCTCACTCCGAGGGCCTCGGGTCGCCGATCGAGCTCGAGGCGGAGCGCGACGGGCCACGGCACGGCGCGAGGCCCCGACGCGCGTGACGACGGCTGCGCCGAGAAGCGAGGCGTGAGGAGCACGACCGTGGCCCCGTGCTCTTCGGCCGCGAGCCCGAGCTTGCGCACGGCCCGCGCGTCGGTGAGCGCGCCCGCGTCGACCATCACGACGTCGAACGCGCCCGAGGTCGCCACACGGACGGCGGTGCGCGCGAGCGCGGCGCGAGGAGGACGCACCACGAGCAACCGGCGCAGGTCTACGCCCGCCTGCGCCGCGCCCGGCGCGTAGAGGCCGCCCTCTTCTTCAGGCGTGATCCACGCGGCGAACGCGCGCGCGTCCTTGGCGTGCACCGCGCGCACGGCCGCGAGCGCCACCATCGTCGCGCCTCGACCGCTCAGCTCGACGACGCCGCGCGGGAGACCGCGGTCGGGCAGGAGCCGATCGAGCTCGGGCCAGTCGAGCGAGAGCACGCGCTCGGAGGGGAGCAGCGCGTCGGCGCGGACGACGCCGAGGCGCGCGAGCTCTTGCGCGGAGAGCGTGGGAGCGAGGGGGGTGACCGGGAGGGCCGACATACTGAACAGATTAGCAGTATACGCCCCGGGTGCAAGCGGAGATGCGAGCGCAGACGCGCTAGAACCGCCCCTCCCACGACAAGGACGCGCCGCCCTTGTGCATCGACACCGCGGGCTGGAAGCGCCGCACGCGCTCCTCGTAGTCGTGCGCTCGCGCCACACCGAACGAGTCGATGACGAAGAAGACGAGCGCCTGCGACGCGACGCCGACGCCGATCCCCTCGCATCGTGTCCACTACGCGGCTTGGACGGTGCGGCGCGCGACCCAGCGGGTCACGGCGAAGGCCGCGTCGGGCGCGAAGCGCTTGAGCCACCACCCCACGCGCTCCGGGCCCAGCGCGACGAGGGCGCGGCGTTGCTCGAGGGCGTCCGCGAGCTCTCGCGCGACGTCCTCGCTCGACATGCCGTACCAGCTGGGCACCTCGTCCAAGAAGCGACGGAAGCGCGCGTTGCCGTAGCGCGTCGCGCGGTGCAGGTTGGTGCGCACGTAGCCCGGGCAGATCGCTGTGACGTCGACGCCGGCGTCGGCCAGCTCGATGCGCAGCGACTCGCAGAAGCCCACCGCCGCGAACTTGGTCGTGGTGTAGCCCACCATGCCGGGCGCCCCGATGAGGCCCGCGAGCGACGCGACGACGACGACGTGCCCCGCGCGCCGCTCGATCATCGACGGCAAGAACGCGCGCGTGACGCGCAGCGGTCCCCACACGTTCACCCCCACGCTCCACTCGAGGTCGGCCAGCGGCGCCTCGGCGAAGGGCCCGATCGCGGCGACGCCTGCGTTGTTGACGAGGATGTCCACGGGCCCGGCGGCGCGCGCGAGGGCCTCGACGTCCCCCGCGTCGGCGACGTCGGTGGTGAACGCCTCGGCCTTGCCGCCACGCCGCGAGATGTCGCGCGCGACCGCGCGGGCCGCGGCGCCGTCGAGATCGACGACGGAGACGCGCGCCCCTCGCGCGGCAGAGAGCATCGCGGTGGCGCGGCCGATGCCCGAGCCGCCTCCGGTCACGAGCACGTGCTTGTCGCGAAAGGTCTTCTTCATCGGTGCCTCCGGCAGAGGACAACGTATACACCATGTATACCACCGCGCAACGCCTGGACAGTCGAATTTGCGGTTGGAGCGACTCCGTGGGATACACCACGTATCTTGCGCGCACGAAAGCACGGTCCGCTCGCCGCCGCCCTCGGCGACGCCGCCATCCTCGCGGCGGGCGTCGACGTGTTCACGCGGCTCGGCTTCGCGTCGGCGCGGGTCGAGGACATCCTCGCGAGCGCCAAGATCGCGCGACGCACGTTCTACAAACACTTCTCGAGCAAAGAGGCGGTCCTCTCGGCCATCTACGACGTGGCGACGCGACAGCTCGTGCAAGAGATCCGCAGCGCCGAGGGCGAAGATCCGCTCGACCTCGTGCGCCACGGGCTCGACCTCTACCTCGACTACCACGTCGACAACGCCACGCTGCTCCGCCTGCTCGTCGAGCACGCGATCCGGTCCGACTCACCGCTGCACACGGCGCG
>JAGQJA010000711.1 GCA_020430845.1 Myxococcales bacterium | reverse complement strand
TCTATTTCGCGCGCGCGCAGGTCGCGGAGCGCCTCTCGCAGATCCGCCAGACGATCCCGTCCGAGATCGGCGTGCCCGAGATGGGCCCCATCACGACCGCGCTCGGCGAGATCTATATGTTCGAGCTGCGCGGTCCCGGGCGCTCGAGCGAAGAGCTGCGCACGATCGTCGAGTGGCAGCTCGCGCCGAGGCTGCGGCAGGTGCCGGGCGTCATCGAGGTCGTCGGCTACGGCGGCGCCATCAAGCAGTACCGCGTCACGCTCGACCCCGCGCGCCTCGCCGCGCACGGCGTCTCGATCGAGAACGTGCGCGAGGCCATATCCAGAGACAATCGCGTCGGCGGCGGCGGGTACGTCGAGACCACAGGCGAACAGATCGTCTTACGCGGCGACGCCAGGTTCAAGGGCATCGAGGACATCGAGGCCACGGTCGTGCGCACCGACGAGTCGGGCATCTCGGTCAAGATCGGCCAGCTCGGCGAGGTCGACACCGGCCCGGCGCTCCGCCAAGGCGCAATGACCCGCGACGGCCGCGGCGAGATCGTCGGCGGCAGCGTGCTCATGCTCAAGGGCCGCAACAGCCGAGACGTCGTGCGCGACGTCAAGAAGGCCATCAAGGAGATCTCTCCGTACCTGCCGGCCGGCGTCACGGTCGACCCGTACTACGACCGCGCCGAGTTCATCGACAACGTCCTCAAGACCATCGCCAAGAACCTCAGCGAAGGCGCGCTCATCGTCATCGTCTGCCTGTTGCTCACGCTCGGCAGCATCCGAGCGGGGCTCCTCGTGGCCGGCGCCATCCCGTTCGCGATGCTCGTCGGCTTCATCGGTCTGTCCGCGGTGGGCTACAGCGGAAACGTCATGTCTCTCGGCGCCATCGACTTCGGCATCGTCGTCGAGGGCGCCGTGCTCACAGTCGAGCACGCGATGACGCACGGAGGGTCGATCTCCGATCGCACCCGACGCAGACGCGCCATCGTCCAGGCCATGGCCGACGTCGCGAAGCCCGCGGTGTTCAGCGTCGTCATCACCATCTTGGTGTTCCTCCCGCTGATCACGCTCGAGGACGTCGAGGGCAAGATGTTCCGGCCCGTCGTCGTGTCGCTCTGCTTCATGCTCTCGGGCGCGCTCTTCTACGCGCTCGTGCTCGTCCCCGCCGTGGCGCCGAGCTTCCTCCGCGGCTCGTCCGACGCCAAGGACCCGTGGCTCATCCGCAAGGCCCGCGGCGCCTACGCGCCCGCGCTCGACTTCGTGCTCCGCAAGCCCAAGCTGGCGCTGCTCGGCTCCGCGCTGCTCACGGTGGTCCTGCTCATCCCCGGCGCGACCATCGGCGCAGAGTTCCTCCCGCGCATCTTCGAGGGCGCGTTCGCCATCGACGCCATGCGACAGCCGAGCATCTCGCTCACGCTGGCCAACCAGCTCTCGCACGAGACCGAGCTCACGCTCAAAGAGACGCCCGAGGTGCTCACCGTCGTCAACCGCACGGGCCGTCCCGAGGGCGCCGTCGACCCGCAAGGGCCCGAGGCGAGCGACTGCTTCATCATCCTCAAGCCGCGCTCCGAGTGGCGCAAGGGGCTCA
>JAGQJA010000710.1 GCA_020430845.1 Myxococcales bacterium | reverse complement strand
TCTATTTCGCGCGCGCGCAGGTCGCCGAGCGCCTCTCGCAGATCCGCCAGACGATCCCGTCCGAGATCGGCGTGCCCGAGATGGGGCCCATCACGACCGCGCTCGGCGAGATCTACATGTTCGAGCTGCGCGGTCCCGGGCGCTCGAGCGAAGAGCTCCGCACGATCGTCGAGTGGCAGCTCGCGCCGCGCCTTCGGCAGGTGCCGGGCGTCATCGAGGTCGTCGGCTACGGCGGCGCCATCAAGCAGTACCGCGTCACGCTCGACCCCGCGCGCCTGGCCGCGCACGGCGTCTCGATCGAGAACGTCCGAGAAGCGATATCCAGAGACAATCGCGTCGGCGGAGGCGGATACGTAGAGACGACGGGCGAACAGATCGTCTTACGCGGGGACGCGAGGTTCAAGGGCATCGAGGACATCGAGGCCACCGTCGTGCGCACCGACGAGTCGGGCATCTCGGTCAAGATCGGCCAGCTGGGCGAGGTCGACACCGGCCCCGCGCTGCGCCAAGGCTCCATGACGCGCGACGGTCGCGGCGAGATCGTCGGCGGCAGCGTGCTCATGCTCAAGGGCCGCAACAGCCGAGACGTCGTGCGCGACGTCAAGCAAGCCATCAAGGACATCTCGCCCTATCTGCCCGCCGGCGTCACCGTCGACCCGTACTACGACCGCGCAGAGTTCATCGACAACGTCCTCAAGACGATCGCCAAGAACCTGAGCGAGGGCGCTCTCATCGTCGTGGTCTGCCTCCTGCTCACGCTCGGCAGCATCCGCGCGGGGCTCCTCGTCGCGGGGGCGATCCCGTTCGCCATGCTCGTCGGCTTCATCGGCCTGTCCGCGGTGGGCTACAGCGGCAACGTCATGTCTCTCGGCGCCATCGACTTCGGCATCGTCGTCGAGGGCGCCGTGCTCACAGTCGAGCACGCGATGACGCACGGAGGGTCGATCTCCGATCGCACCCGACGCAGACGCGCCATCGTGCAGGCCATGGCCGACGTCGCGAAGCCCGCCGTCTTCAGCGTCGTGATCACCATCTTGGTGTTCCTCCCGCTCGTCACGCTCGAGGACGTCGAGGGCAAGATGTTCCGGCCCGTCGTCGTCTCCCTCTGCTTCATGCTCTCGGGTGCGCTCTTCTACGCGCTCGTGCTCGTGCCCGCGGTCGCGCCGAGCTTCCTGCGCGGCTCGTCCGACGCCAAGGACCCGTGGCTCATCCGCAAGGCGCGCGGCGCCTACGCGCCCGCGCTCGACTTCGTGCTCCGCAAGCCCAAGCTGGCGCTGCTCGGCTCCGCGCTCCTCACCGTGGCGCTGCTCGTCCCCGGCGCGACCATCGGCGCAGAGTTCCTGCCGCGCATCTTCGAGGGCGCGTTCGCCATCGACGCCGTGCGCCAGCCGAGCATCTCGCTCACGCTGGCCAACCAGCTCTCGCACGAGACCGAGCTCACGCTCAAAGAGACCCCCGAGGTGCTCACGGTCGTCAACCGCACCGGCAGGCCCGAGGGCGCCGTCGACCCGCAGGGGCCCGAGGCCAGCGACTGCTTCGTCATCCTCAAGCCTCGCTCCGAGTGGCGCAAGGGGCTCA
>JAGQJA010000709.1:775-1544 GCA_020430845.1 Myxococcales bacterium | reverse complement strand
GAGACGAGCCTGTGGTTCGGCGAGACCGAGCCGCGGTGCGCGCACCCCGACGATCCCTCGGGCGGCGAGACGGAGACGGCGTGGGACGAGCGTCGCGTCGCCGAGGCGATCGACGCGTGCGTCGATCCGGAGGTTGCCGCGGAGCTGCGCGCCGAGCCCGACCTCGCGCGGCGCGCGATGAACGTGCTCTTCATGCGCAACTACTACCCGACGCGCTTCTCGGCGCGGCCGCCGCTCTATGCCGAGACCCACGCGCGCGCGCCGTGGCTCACGCTCCCGTTCCGCGCCGAAGATTTCGTCGGCGTGACCTTCCCCGACTGACCCGCGCGCCGCGGGGCCGCGGACGCGTCGCTCAGCCCGCGACCTTGGCGCGGTCGAGCATGGCGTGCAGCAGGACGTTGCATCCGGCCTCGAGGTGCTCGGGCTTGGCGTCCTCGATCTCGTTGTGGCTGATGCCGTCCTTGCAAGGGACGAAGATCATGCCCGCGGGCGCGAGGCGCGCCATGTAGACGGCGTCGTGGCCCGCGCCGCTGACGGCGTCCATCGACGAGTAGCCGAACGTCTTCGCGCCCTTGGCGACCGCGTCGACGCAGCCCTTCTCGAACGGGCACGGCGCGAAGTACGAGACCTGCTCGATCGAGATCGACAGCCCCGACTCCTTGGCGGTCTTTTCGACGAACGCGCGGATCTCCGCGTCCATCTTGTCGAGGCGCTCGTTGTCGACGTTGCGCAGGTCGATCGAGAACTTCACCTGGCCGGGGATGACGTT
>JAGQJA010000709.1:0-535 GCA_020430845.1 Myxococcales bacterium | reverse complement strand
CCCTGCTCGATGTGAGCCTCGAAGTACGCGCCGATGGGGTGGTCGCCCGGCTCTTGGTCGCCCACGTAGCCGATGCGCGACAGCTCGTCCTTCACCGTCTTGCCGTCGACGTCCTTGGCGGCGTAGACGGACTCGAGCGTGAACGCGCGGGCGAAGACGCCCGAGCCCATCATGACGGGCACGAAGCGCGAGCCCTCCTCGTTCGTCCAGAAGGCGACCTCGATGGGCGCCTCTGTCTCGATCTTTCGATCGTTGAGCGTGCGCACGACCTCGAGGCCGGCGAGGACGCCGTAGTTGCCGTCGAACTTTCCGCCGGTGGGCTGCGTGTCGATGTGGCTGCCGCAGACGATGGGCGGGAGCGCGTCGTTCTTGCCCTTTCGGCGCATGAACACGTTGCCGATCTTGTCGGTGGTGATCGTGAGCCCGGCCGCCTTGCCCCAGCCCACGACGAGGTCGCGGCCCTTCTTGTCGACGTCGGTGAGCGCGAGCCGGCACACGCCGCCCTTGGGTGTCGCGCCGATCTTCGCCAGCTCCA
>JAGQJA010000708.1 GCA_020430845.1 Myxococcales bacterium | reverse complement strand
AGGCGGTCGCGAGCGCGTCACCGCGTCCACGGGTCGTCAACATCTCGCTCGGATACAACTGGTTCAGCAACTGCCGTTGGGGCTCGCGTTGCGACCCGACCGGACAGGCGCCCGACAACGGCTGTGCGCACGTCGAGGTATCGGACGCGATTCGGAAGGCGGGTCTCGCCTTCGGCAAGGCGATCGCGTCGATGAACCGCACGGCCCCCCTCCTCGTGGTCGCCGCGGCCGGCAACGACTCGGGGACGATGCTCACGAGCGGCAGCTATTGCTCGGACAACACCCTGCCGAGCCGCCTCGGTCGCTTCCCGGCGCGACTGTCTAGCCCCATGAACGCGGCGCACAGCTTCGCCTACGGGAGCGCCAGAGAAGACGTCATCGTCGTCGGCGCCCACCGCTCCAACGCGCGCGCCTCGTTCAGCAACGTCGGCGTCGACGTGCTCGCCCCCGGGCAAGACATCGGCCTGCTCTCGGGCGGTGGAGACGCCGCCACCGTGACGCTCGCGTCCGGCACGTCCTTCGCTGCGCCCTACGTGGCCGGCGCCGCCGCGTTCCTCCTCGCCATCGAGCCGACGCTCACGAACGCAGAGCTGCGTACGCTCCTCACGACCGCACCCTACGTGCGCGACGGCGCGGCGAGCGGCGAGCTCCTGCTCGATCTCCACTCGGCGGTGACTGGGATCGACGCGCTCCGCCCGAACCGCAAGCCGCTCGTCCGCACGATGCTCGCGGACATGGACGACGGGACGGCGGACGGCTTCACGCGCGCCGAGTACGACGACGCCGGTCAGCCCATCAGCAGCGTCCCGACGAACGCCTACGGCGGGGGTGACGGCAAGGTGGACATGCGCGACTTCCGGAGGCTCCGGGACTCGATGCTCCTCGAAGGCGGGACGGACATCTTCGCGTACGACGGTATCGGCGCGAGCTTCGCCAAGCGCGATCTCAACCTCGACGGCTCGTTCGCTTCGGGGCAGAGCGAGCACGCGGGGCGCTACGAGATGGCGCGCAAGGACGCGTGGAACTGGAACGTCCTCTACTACGCGGGCAAGGTCGTCGTCTCTCAGCTCGAGCCCTTCGCGGCCGCCTACGAGGGTGACTCGGTCCAGCCGTGGCCGGCGACGTCGCTCTGGCGTCTGCTCGACTCGGCGGACCTCATCGTGCGCCCGGCGAAGGTGCTCGCGAACCGCAACGTCGCCTCGGTCTCCGTCACCATCGAGGGCGACGCGCTCTCGCCGCCCGTCGACCTCGGGCCGATCACGAACCTGTCGCTCGACGGCGAAACGGTCTTGACCACGCCCGTCCGCGGCAACGTCAAGGTGCGGTGGACGACCCCCGATGGTCACAGCGGCGTCGTCCCGGTCGGCAACCTGCGGCCCGGAGAAGACCGCGTCGTGGTCATCGTCGGTGAGCCGGCTGGGCCGCCGCCCCCGCCTCCGCCGCCCCCGCCTCCGCCGGGGGATCCGCCGCTCGAGTGCTCCGAGGCGTGCAGCCCGAAGGCGTACGCCGCCGTCGCGGGGCTGCCCCCGGAGCAGTGCGTCGAGGGCATCTTCGGATACGTCTGCTGCGAGTGTCTGAACCGGATGAACGGGCTCTGAGTCTGGCCGCCGCGCTCGTTCGTGCGCCGCGCGCCGCCCGCACGCTACGATGACGGCGTGAAGCGCGCGTTTCGAGTCGGAGGTGTGGTCGTCCTCGTGGGCCTCATCGCCGCGTCTGTCGCGAGCTGTCTCGACCCGACGCAGATCACGCTCGACGTGCGCACCGACGTCCGCTGCGAGCTCGTGCGTGGGCTCACGATCGTGGGCGGGCGCCCCGGCGCTGTCGAGGGCGCGCCGCCCACGACGGAGACGACGCGCTGCCTCCCGTCGGGGGAGATCGGCACACTCGTCGCCACGCCCAAGGAGACGAAGAGCGACAACGTCGCGTTCAAAGTGGTGATGGGCGTCGACCGCCCGGTCGCGGACTGCAAGAGTGAGGACGGCTACAAAGGGTGCATTATACAAAGAAGGCAGCTCGCCTTCGTGCCGCGCACGCCGATCACGCTCCCCGTCTACATGCTCCTCGTGTGCGTGGGCGTCCCGTGCGACGAGAACAGCACGTGCGCAGCCAACGGAAAGTGCGTGCCCGCGAAGATCACCGATCCGGAGCGGTGCGTCCGGCCGTCTGTCCCGACAACCGCTCGTGCGACGTGACCCCCGCGCGTGTCGAGCCGACGGCGAGCTGGGGGACCTGCGGCTCGTGACGGGGCGTTGAACACCGCAGATGTGCGACGGTTCCCGCAGGATCCACGCGACGGTGAGTGAGGATCGGACGGCTCGGCCCCCGCAGATCCGCTTCGGTCGGATCACTCCGATCCCGTGCGCGGCGCGCGGCGTTCACACACGAATCGCCCCGAATCGCGCACCGTCGACCGCGGCACGGCGGTTGCGTTGTGGAGGTCATGCTGACCCAACGAGCCGTCGCCCTCCTCGCTTCCCTCTTTGCCGCATCTGCGTGCGCCGCGCCCGAGGTCGGCGACTTCCAGAGTGGCAACCGACAAGCCGTGGACGAGGGCGCGCGCACGCCTACGAGAAGCCCCCGGCCGGGCGCGTCTGCTTCGCCGCCGGACACCGGGGGGACGCCCGCGGCCCCGCGAGCGGGCATCGAGCAGTTTCCTGGAAGCAAGATCTTCATGCCTCCTCAGACGCCGGCGCCCGGCGTGGTGATGCTCCACGGCAGCGAGGGAGGGACAGAACCTTTCCTGCCCGAGTTCGCCGCCGAGCTCTCGAAGCAAGGATTCGTGGTCGTGACGCTCTGTTGGTTCGGCTGTCAAGGCACCCCGGATCGCGTCCTGCGCGTGCCGCTCGATCGCGTGACCGAGGTCGGCAACTGGCTCTCTGAAGCGCCCGAGGTGAGAGGCGGCGTCGGCCTCTTCGGGTGGTCGCGCGGCGGCGAAGCGGCGGTGCTCGTGACGAGCCTACTCGCGGACACGAAGCCGTACCGCGCGGTCGCCGTCCACGCGCCGAGCGACACGATCGTGGCGTCGTTCGATCCGAAGACGCAGGACTCCGTCTTCGAGACGAGCGCGCAGACCGGCAGGACCGTGCCCGCCCCGGCGTGGACGTGGAAAGGGCAGGACCTGTTCGGCGAGCCGACGACCGACTTCCGCACGCCGGGGCCGCGGATCGTCGTCGAGAAGTACCCCGGTCCCGTGTACGTGAGCGCCGGCGAGCGCGACGAGATCTGGGAAGTAGGGCGCTCGCGTCGCATCGTCAGCGCGCGCGCCACGGTCCCCAGCCTCGTGACGCAGTCTCATTTCTGGCCGGGCGAAGGACACGTGCTCTCGACCGCGAGCGCGGCCAAACAACACGCGGAGATCGCGACCTTCTTCAAGACTCACCTGGCGCTCTGACCGGACGCGCGCGCCGACACCGTTGGTGTCCGCTCACGCAGATCGCGCGATCGGTGTGCGCTCGGGCGCGCGCGCGTCGATCGCGGCCACGAGCTCGACGAGCGCCGGCGCGAACCGAGCGGCGTGGGTCGCGTAGCCGGTGTGTGCGCCCGGGAGCTCCACGAGCGGATGCCCGAGCTTCGCGGCCAGGCGCGCAGACAGCGCGTGCAGCGGATAGCCGCGTGATGCCTCGCCGGCGGTCATCGCGATGCGGGCGGCGCTGAGCTCCAGCGCCGCGACGTCGAGATCGGCCCCGCAGTACTGACGCAGCTCGTGCTCGAACCAGTACGCCACCGCCTCGCGGACCCCGGGCAGACTCGGGTCGCGAAGGCGAGCGAAGTGCTCGACCGTCTCGGGCGGGAACACCTTGTCGTTGAACAGCGCGAGCGCCGGCTGGGCCCCGGACTTCTTGTAGAGAGCGTACACCTCGTCGAAGAACGCGAGCCGTCGCTGCCCGTCCGGTAGCTGCTTCAACGCGGGCGGCTCGAAGGCCACCAGCTTGTCGACCCAGCGGGGCCCCCGCGTGATCGCGTGCAGCGCGACCACCGCGCCTGAGCTCGGACCGAACACGGTCGCCGGCGCGCGCCCCACGCGCTCGATGAGACCGAGCGCGTCTTCGGCGTCGGTCTCGAGCCGACGGCTGTAGTCCTGCGCCCCCACGAGCTCGCTCCGCGCGAAGCCCCGTCGGTCGTAGGTGATGACTGTGAAGCGCTCGGCCAGGAGCTCTGCGATGGGCCGGAAGATGTGGGCCGTTCCGTTGCCCCCCGGGATCAGGAGCAAGGGCGGGCCGCTTCCCAAGG
This sequence comes from Myxococcales bacterium, assembly GCA_020430845.1. Classification (GTDB taxonomy): domain Bacteria; phylum Myxococcota_A; class Polyangia; order Polyangiales; family Polyangiaceae; genus Labilithrix. Next base: position 2,290 of record JAGQJA010000708.1, on the reverse strand, counting down.
TTTCGTAATAGAGCCGGGCGCCGGGGACATCGAGTGCACTCATGATCGATCCTTTCTTCGCGCGCTGGCTCGCCGGGCTCGTTCGCGGCCCCGCCAATGTCAACGGGCGTTGACTTATGGATGGGACCGGCGCCTGCACTTGTCAACGCTTGTTGACTGAAATGCGGCGCGTGGTCAGGAACGACGAGCGCCGTGCCGCGAGGTCGGCTTCGCCCCGAGCCTCAGCGCGCTCTGCGGGTGACGGGCAGCGGGGCCGTGACGTAGCGCTGCACCGTCGGAGCGAGCCACCCGACGACCTCGTCCCGGCTCATCGTCACCGCCGGGCCGAGGCGCAAGGCGTACCGGCACAGCGCGAAGCCGAGGAGCTGGCTCGCGACGAGGGCCGCGCGCAGGCTCGTGTGGGACTCGTCACCCGAGACGCGCTCGATCATCGGCGCGACCTGCGTCGCGAGGACGCCGCGCACGCGCTTCGCTGCCGCGTCGTTCGTCACCGCCGCACGGATCAGGGCCATGAAGGTGTCGTCCGCCTCCCACCGCTCGAGGAAGTGCTCGACGAACGCGGCTCCGACGCGCGCGCGAGGGACCGCGGTCAGGTCGGGGAGACGAAGATCGAAATCTGCGGCCTGGGCGAACAGCTTCTCCTTGCTGCCGAAGTAGCGGATCACCATCGCGGGGTCGATCGACGCGTCGGCGGCGATCGCTCGGATGGTCGCCCGATCGTAGCCGTCGGCGGCGAAGCGCTGTCGCGCGGCAGCGAGGATGGCGGCCTTGCTCGCTTCGGCCGCGCGCGGCCTCTTGGATGGCTCGCGGACCACGCGCCGAGGATAAGTCTACAGTCGTTGACTTACAAGGCGTCCGGCCGAGAGCCCGCCGGTGTCCTCGGATCGCGGAGCAGCCCGTAATAGAGCGAGTCGCACCACTCGCCCTTGATACACACGTGTTTGCGCAAGAGCCCCTCGCGCTGCATCCCGAGCTTCTCGGCGAGCCTCACGGCGGCCGCGTTCCGCGGATCGCACTCGACGAAGATCCGGTGGAGGCCGTGCGCGCGAAAGCCGTAGTCGATCAGCGCAGACGCGGCCTCGAACATCAGTCCGCGCCTCCAGTGCGCGCGGTCGAGCATGAACCAGAGCTCGCCCACGCTGCGCTCGGGTCGCTTGATGTCGAGCCCGACACGTCCGATGAACGACCCGTCGAGGGTCACGGCGAGGTCGAAGCAGGTGCGATCGGGATCACCGGCGGTGTCGCGCGCGAGGTAGGCGCGGCATGCATCGGCCGTGCGCGGCTCGAACGATTGGTAGCGCACGGCCTCGGCGTCGCCCTCCACCCGCAGCATCGCGTCCGCGTCGGACGGGTCGAGATCGCGTAGTCGGAGGCGGTGGGTCGTGAGGAGAACCACGATGACGTCCGGGAGGGTTTTCCCTCGGGCTCGTTCGGCGTCAAGTTGCCGAGACTCGCCCGAGGCACTCAGAAGATCCCCGAGCCCGACACCTCGCACGCGCGGACGTAGCTCGGGGCGCCGCGCACGGGGCGGCAACGCGCGGGCTTGCCGTCGCCGCTCGCCCCTTTCCACTCGGCGCATTCGGACGTCTCGCGGCACATGGGCGCGACCTCGAGCCCGTGATCCGGAAACGCCTTGAACACGCAGCGGCCGTAGAAGCGCGTCGGTGAGAACGTGTAGTGGAAGAGCACGCATCGCGTGCCCTCCGGGCAGTCTCCCTTGCCGAGGCACGAGAGCACGGAGGCATCTCCCTCCGCTTGCGCCTCGTCGTCGACACACTTCGGTGCCCGACGCTTCGCACCCGGGGGTCGCCCTTCGGCGACGTCGGCGAGGTCCAGCACGCAGCGTGGCGTCGGGTCGGTGCACGAGAGCCCCCCACAACGCAGTCGCACCGTCGGACGCGGGCGCCGGCACGAGGGGCCTCTGCAGATCTCGGGGCTGTCGCACTCCGTCTCGGGGGTGCTCGTGCAGATCCTCGCGGTCTCGCGATCGACGTGCTGCCCGAACGGATCGCCGGCTCCGGGGGGCGCCTCGCGAGGAATCGTACGGACCCTCTCGCAGCACAGCGCTCCGGCCGTGCAGTCGTTCGAGTCCGCGCACTCGGCGACGGACGCATCGGGGGAAGCAGAAGCGGGCGCGGCAGCGTCGGACGTCGTGGANNGCGGCGGGCGCAGGGGCGCTGCTCGCCGCGATCGCGCCGTCGCGGCCCGTGTCGCCGCCGATCCCGGGAGGCTGGCGCAGCGGTGAGCGACGACACGCGCCGAGCACGAGGACGATGCACGCGACCCAGCC
>JAGQJA010000073.1:2713-6552 GCA_020430845.1 Myxococcales bacterium | reverse complement strand
GGCGGGCTGCTCCGCGACAAGGGCGTGCGCGACCTTCGCATCGGCGATCGTTCCTTCTGGGGCGATCCGAACACCGGCGGGAACTTCGCGCGCAACGGCATCGCCGACGCCGCGCGTCGCCTCGGCACGACCGCGGTGGTCTTCGACGACGACATCGACTGGGTCACGCTTCCCGAGGCCGACATGCCCGACTGGGTGGGCGCCATCCGCATCCCGGAGATGGTCGCGACGGCCACGCACGTCATCAACCTGGGCAACATGAAGACGCACTTCATCACCGGCTTCACGATGACGCTCAAGAACATGATCGGCGTCATCCACGCAGCCGATCGCAAACGCCCGGGGAACCTCTTTCGTCACTACGCCGTCGACGACAAGCTCGGGCGCCAGATCGCGCAGATCAGCAAGGCGATCACGCCCACCCTCAACATCATCGACGGCTGGCAGGCGCTCGTCACGGGCGGCCCGACACCGCGCGACCGCACCGCGGGCGAAGGCGGTGGCCTCGCCGAGCCCAAGATCGTCATCGCGAGCAAGGATCGCATCGCGGCCGACCTCACCGGCGTGGGCGTGCTGCGCCGCTTCTGTCCCTCGAGCGAGCCCATCACGCGTGGGCGCCCGTTCGCGCACCCGCAGATCGCGGCGGCGATCGCGCACGGCGGGCTCGGCATCTCGCGCCGAGAGCAGTACGAGCTCTACGGAGACACGGTGCCGTACCTCGCAGAGCTGCGGGCCGACGTCCTGAGCTGACGCGCCGTTCGCCGGCCGCTCAGGTGCGCGTGGGCGCGGGGCCCATGACGTCGAGGGCGTGCGCGATGTGGGCGTCGGTCGCGCCCCAGCTCGCGAACAGATCGCGCAGCGTGGCGCGCCGGAGCGCGGCGACTCGGAGCTTGGGGGGCACCAGGCGATCGCGCTTGCGCATGTGGCTCACGCCGTGGAGCACCGTCCAGAGCTGCACGGTGCGCAGCTCGGCGTCGCCGGGAGAGAGCACGCCCGAGGCCGCGCACGCCTCGAGCCCGCCGTGCACGAACGACAGCACGCGCCCCACGTCGGCCTCCAGTCCGAGCGCGTCGGCGTCGGCGAGCACGACCTCGGGCGCCGAGATGAGCTCGTCGATGAGGCGGTAGGGGGCGGGGGAGGTCTCGGGCATGCGCACGAAGACGTTCAGCATCGACACGACGCGCGTGAGCGGCTCGTCGACGGCGCGCCCGGCCGCCTCGAACTGCTTCGCGAGGTCTGCGAGCGCGCCGCGCTGGAGCGCCACGACGAGCGCCGACAAGCTCGGGTAGTACCGATAGAGGCCGCCGAGGGCGAGGCCCAGCTCGCGTGCCAGGCGCACGACCGTGAGCGCAGGCAGTCCTCCCTCGCCCACGAGGCGAAGGGCGGTCTCGTGGATCTCGGCGAGCTTCTCGCGCCGCCGCTTGGCCCGAGGCGTCTCGGCCTTCTCCGGTGCGCCCTTCGGCGGGTCCTTCGGTGCGGCGCGGGGAGCCATCGCGACCATCATAGTCCGCTCGGCTTGCGCGCGGGGCTTCGGCGTGGCAGAAAAGTGAAAGGCTTTCACAATTCACGAAACGGCGCGGAGAACGGCTCATGCACGACTTGGTCATTCGGAACGGGACGCTGGTGGACGGCTCGGGTGGGGCGGCGCGCGAGGCGGACGTCGCGATCGACGGCGACGTCATCACCGAGGTCTGCGCCGCGGGCAGCGCGGGGCAAGGGCGGCGAGAGATCGACGCGCGCGGGCAGCTGGTCACGCCCGGCTTCGTCGACATCCACACGCACTTCGACGCGCAGGTCACGTGGGACCCGTACCTCACGCCGAGCGGCTTCCACGGCTGCACCACGGTGGTGATGGGCAGCTGCGGCGTCGGCTTCGCGCCGGCGCGCCCCGACCGGCACGAGTGGCTCATCGGGCTCATGGAGGGCGTCGAGGACATCCCGGGCTCGGCCATGGTCGAGGGCATCACGTGGGGGTGGGAGAGCTTCGGCGAGTACCTCGACGTGATCGAGCGCTCTCCGCACGCCATCGACTTCGGCTGCCAGGTGCCCCACGGCGCGCTCCGGGCGTACGTGATGGGAGAGCGCGGCGCCAAGAACGAGCCGGCCACGGCCGAGGACATCGCCGAGATGCGTCGCCTCGCGGCCGACGGGCTGCGCGCCGGGGCGCTCGGGATCTCGACGTCGCGCACGTCGCTGCACAAGTCGATCGACGGCGAATTCGTCCCCGGCACGTTCGCGACCAAGGACGAGGTGTTCGGCCTCGGTCGCGCGCTCGCCGACGCCGGGCACGGCGTCTTCCAGCTCGCGGTCGAGCACACCGAGCTGCCGGCCGAGATGGCGTGGATGCGCGAGCTCGCGCGCGAGATCCGGCGCCCCATCAGCATGAACCTGAGCCAGACCGATGCGTCGCCCGAGCTGTGGCGCAGCGTGCTCCGCGGCCTCGAGGAGGCGGGGCAGAACGACGAGCCGCTCTTTGCCCAGGTGGCCGGCCGCGCGATCGGCGTGCTCATGAGCCTCGAGCTCACGGCGTGCCCGCTCCTGAGCCAACCCACGTACCTCGGCCTCTGCGCCGAGACGAACGAGCGGCGCCTCGCCGAGCTGCGCAAGCCCGAGGTGCGCGCCGCCATCGCGAACGAGGAGCCGCTCGACCTCGGCGCGTTCCCCAACCTCATCACGCAGACGTACGACAAGATGTTCCCCGTCACGGGCGCGGTCGACTACGAGCCCGCCCGCTCCGAGAGCATCGGCGAGCGTGCGCGCCGTTCGCTGGCGCGCGAGGGCAGGGCGGCCGACCCGCGCGCCGTCGCCGTGCGCGCACGCGAGATCATCTGCGAAGCGCTGATCGAGAACGACGGCAAGGGCCTGCTCTACTTTCCGCTCTTCAACTACTCCAACTACGACCTCGAGGTGCTGCGCGAGCTGCACATGCACCCGCGCACGCGCATGGGCCTGTCGGACGCGGGCGCGCACTGCGGCGCCATCTGCGACGGCGGCATGCCCACGTTCATGCTCTCGCACTGGACGCGCGACCGTTCGCGGGGCGCTCGCCTGCCGCTCGAGCACGTCGTCCACCGGCAGACGCGCCAGACGGCCATGCTCTTCGGCCTCGCGGACCGCGGGCTCGTCGCGCCCGGCTACAAGGCAGACCTGAACGTCATCGACTACGACAAGCTCGCCGGGCTCGCGCCAGAGGTCGTGCACGATCTGCCCGCGGGCGGGCGCCGGCTCTTGCAGCGCGCGACGGGTTATCGCGCGACGGTCTGCTCGGGCTCGGTGATCTTGGAGGACGACTCCTTCACCGGCGTGCTGCCCGGCCGGTTGCTCCGCGGCCCGCGCGGCGCGCGCAAGACGGGATCGTAGTCGCGCCAGTCGTGCACCTTGGCGGCAGGGTGCGTGGGCACCTCGTAGTCGGCGGTGGCGACGCGACGAAGGTTCGTGGCGCCATCGCTGATGACGGGGATGTGGCGGAACGACGTCGTCAGATAGAACATCCGGTAGTGGAAGAAGTTCTTCTGCACGATGACGTCGGCGTCGCGCGCGCGCAGGCCCACGTCGGCCCAGAAGCTCGGGTGGATGGGCAGCGGGCCCGTCTCGGTGACCACGACGTGGAGCTTGCCCGCGTCGAGGCGGATCGCGCGACCGAAGTCCTGGTTCGCGCGGGCCGCGACCGTCACACGGAGCGGCACCTCGGGCATGTGGTAGTCGGGCGTGCCGCGCAACGTCACGCTGCGCTCGGCGCCGAGCGGTGCCTCCCATAGCTCGTCGACGAGCGCCGGATCGTGCACCGCGACGAAGGCGGTGAGATCGCGTCCGTCCTCGACGAACGCCTTGACGATGTG
>JAGQJA010000073.1:2504-2677 GCA_020430845.1 Myxococcales bacterium | reverse complement strand
GTGATGGGCCCGAGCTTCTTCCAGTGCGAGCTCGCGGCCTCGTCGATGGCCTCGCGCGCGCTCTTCATCGGCGGGAGCGCCACGTCCTTCTGGGCCCACGCGCGATCGGCGAGCTGGTCGGCGAGCTTCTCGGCCAACAGGCGATCGCCGTCCGTCGAGATGTGCACCGCCCA
>JAGQJA010000073.1:0-2368 GCA_020430845.1 Myxococcales bacterium | reverse complement strand
CGGGAGCTTGCGCCACGCGTGCACCGGGTCGACCTGGCCGCGGAGCGCGCGCACCAGGCGGTTGCCCGCGCGAAAGCCGGTGGGCGCCAGGTCCCAGTGCGGGTTGGTGCGGTAGGCGACGAGCACGTCGACCGGGTCGACCAAGCCGGCCGAGAGGTTCGCGTGCAGGTCGTAGCTGACCGCGATCTTCACGCGGGCGCCGACGAGCGCGCGTACGCGGCGCAGCAGGTTCGCCTCGGGGGGCTCGCCGAGGCCGTCGACCTGCATCGAGCCGTGGAGCGCGAGGTACACGCCGTCGATCGGTCCGGCCTTCTTGATGCGCTCGATGAGGTCGCCCGTGAGCTCGTCGAAGCACTCTCGCGTGAGCGGCCCGCTCGGCACGGCGAGCGACGAAGCGAGCGGCACGGTCTCGACCTGTCCCGCGAGATCGCACGCCGCGCGAAAGCCCGTGAGCTCTGCGTGCGGCATGAAGCTCTTGAGCTCGGTGCCGCGTCGCGTGGCGGCCTGCGCCAGCTCGTCGCCCGCCATGTGGTGCATGCGCTCGAAGTCGGCTTTGGTGGTGAGCGAAGGCGAGAACGCGTTCGCCTCGTGGAACAGGCGACCGTAGGCGATGCGGAGGGGGCGCCCACCGCGGCCGAGCGAGATCTTCTTCATCGAGCCATCTCCTTCGTCGAAGGCCGCCGAGCGCGGTGCGTGGGGCGCGCAGAGGCGCCGCGAGCCTTGGATGCCGCGGAGGCGCGGCGGATCTTGAGCGTGCCGAGCAACGACTCGAGCAGGTCGTGCACCGGCGCGAGCTTCACGCCCGTCATCACGCGCTGCACGAGCAGACCGTCGGTGACGGCGCGCACGAGCGCGACGACGGCGTCGGGATCGCACGGGGCCACGGTGCCGTCTCGCATGCCCTGGGTCAGCCGCTCGACCGAGGCGCGGCGGTAGGGCTCGAAGACGCGGTTGCCCACCTCGATGATGTCGGCCATGCGCTCGCCGGCCGTCGCGGCGATGGCCTGCGACAAGAACACGATGCGCGCCTCGCGCCCCTCGTGAAAGCCATGCGCCGCCCGGATCTGCGCGACGAGCCGGTCGATGGGGTGGGTGTGCTCCTCGACGCGCGAGATGACGTACACCGCCTGCTCCATCAAGAGCGCCTCGAGCGCCGACTCGACGATGTGGCTGTAGTTGGGGAAGTGATAGAGCAGCGTGGGCCGCTTGATGCCGAGCGCCTCGGCGAGACGCGCCGCCGGGATGCCGATGCCCTCGCGCGCGAGGATCTCGGTGGCTCGCTGAGCGAGCTCGAGCCGCTTGTCGGGTTCGGGAGGGCGCGCCATCTTGACGAAGTGTCAGATAACACGTCCACGCCCCCGGTCAAGGGGTTTCTTGACATAGTGTCAGGATTGGGCCCCGGGGTGCGGGTGCGTGAGCGGGGGCGGGTGCGCGCGCGTGAGCGGGTGCGGGTGCGTGCGCAGGTGCGTGCGCGTGAGCGAGTGCGGGTGCGGGTGCGGGTGCGGGTGCGGGTGCGGGTGCGGGTGCGGGTGCGTCAGCGAGTGCGGGTGCGGGTGCGGGTGCGTGCGCGCTGACGGCGACGACGCGCCACCTACGGCAGCTCCACCTTCTCCGGCGGATTCGCCCTCAGATCCTCGATCTTCACCTCGTCCACGTTCGACTCGAACGTGAACAGATCCGGCCTCCGATCCTTGCGCTGACGGACCGAGCCCGAGTTGATCGCCTCTTCGAGCGCCTCGAAGTCGATGTCGGTCGTGATGACCGTCTCCACGTTCGCGTCGGCCTCGGCCAAGATCCCGTCTCGCGCGAACGCGAAGTCCGACGGCGAGAGGACCGCCGATTGCGCGTACTGGAGGTCCATGTTCGTCACGTTCGGGAGATTGCCGACCGTGCCCGCCATCGCGACGTACACCTGGTTCTCGACCGCGCGCGCCTGACAGCAGTAGCGCACGCGCAGGTACGCCTGCCGGTCGTCGGTGCAGAAGGGGACGAAGATGATCTGCGCACCCTTGTCGGCGAGATAGCGCGCCGCCTCCGGGAACTCGGAGTCGTAACAGATGAGCAGACCGACCGTCGCCTTGGGCGTCTCGAAGACGCTGAGCTCGTTGCCGGGGTCGATGCCCCACCATCGGCTCTCGTTGGGCGTGACGTGGAGCTTCGGCTGCCGGTAGACGCGGCCGTCGGGGACGTAGAGCGACGCGATGTTCTCGATGCGGTCGTCGCGCTTCATCGGGTGCGTGCCGCCGACGATCGAGATCTGGAACTCTTTGGCCAGCTCGGTGAAGAGCTCGTCGACGAGCGGCGTGTAGTCGGTGAGGCGGCGGATCGCCTCCTTGGGCGTCTTGACGTCGATGTAGCTCATGAGCTG
>JAGQJA010000072.1 GCA_020430845.1 Myxococcales bacterium | reverse complement strand
GGTGCGCGCGGGCGGCTTCGACGAAGGCGAGGTAGGCCGCCTCTGCCTCGGCGGGGGGCATCGCGCCGTCGAAGCTGGGGCGCCGTCCGCGCCGAACGTCGCCGTAGAGGGTGAACTGGCTCACGACGAGGAGCGAGCCCCCGATGTCGAGCACGCTGCGATCCATCTTTCCTTCGTCGTTCTCGAACACGCGCAGGTGCAGCACCTTCGAGAGCACGTACTCGCGCGCCGCGTCGCCGTCGCCGCGGCCCGCGCCCAGGTAGACGAGCAGGCCGGCGCCGATCTTCCCGACGATCTCGCCGGCGACCTCCACCTCGGCGGAGCGCACGCGCTGCACGACGGCCCTCACGTCACCGCCCCAGCTGTCGCGCGAGCTTTGCGGTGACCGCGAAGTAGGTCTCGCGGTCGTACGGCTCGTTCAAGATATGGAAGTCCTTACGCACGAGGCCCACGCACCCGAAGCAGTAGGTGCACCCCGCGCAGGCCTGGCAGCGGGTGAGGTAGGCGCTCTCGGAGCAGCGCTCGCAGCGCTCGCAGTGCGAGCACGACGTGCAGCCCGTGCACGAGGCGCAGTGCGAGCAGTCGACGCAGTCGGTGCATCGGCGGCAGTACTGGGAGCGCGACACGTTCTTGCAGTCCTCGCAGAACGTGGCGTCGGTGCAGCCGGCGCAGCGCTCGCACGCGACGCAGCCCACGTTGGTCGTGCGGTCCTTGGCCTCGGCGAGCAACGCGGCGAGGCGACGCTCGAACTCGGAGGGGCTCTCGGGGACGGGCATGCGCTCGCGATCCTGCCAGCGATCGACGAAAAAGTGCGTCGCTTAGTTGGCCGGTGTCGCACAATGTACGACGATATCCTCCAAGCGGACCGCTCGGTGCACGCGCCATGGCAGACGAACTGCCCGCGCTCGCCCCCGCGGCTCCCCAGGAGGATCGCATGAAGCTCGCCACCTCGCTCATCGCCTTCGCGATTGCCGTGGCCCCGCTGTTCGCTCACGCCGCGCCCACCGATCCGGTGGACAAGCCCGCGGTCGTGAAGAAGGTACGCCACAGGAAGCGCGCGACCCACCACATCGAGAAGCCCACGCTCGTGAAGGCGTCGACCCACGCCAAGCCGGGCAAGCGCCACAAGAAGGTGGAGCGGCGCGCGATCGAAGGCCAGGCGGTGGCGAAGGCCGACGCCCATGATCACGGCGATCACGGCGCGGAGCCCGGCCTCGCGCCCGCGTCGACGCACGCCAAGCCCAAGCTCACGCGCGCCTCGTCGACGAGCAAGCCGAGCCTCACGCACACCTCGTCGGGCCACGCGAAGCCCAAGCTCGAGCCCGCGTCGGTCAAGGCGCCGGTCGAGCACGCCACGCCCAAGCGCGGCCGTCGCACCACCGAGCGCGCCCCGCGCCGCGCGAGCGACGCCAAGCACGGCGGCGCGGTCGAGGATCGACCAGAGAGCGAGCACGACAAGCTCGTCGCGATGATCCGCGGCAAGATCGCGCTGCCCCACACGCCCGCGCCCAAGCCCACCGCCCCGTGCCTCAAGGCACCGGTCGAGATCATGCGCGGGCCCGAGGTCGAGCGCTTCACCCTGACGACGTGCGACGGTAACCCGGCTCCCTTCGCCGTCGAGCGCCTGAGCGTGCTCGCGCGCCCCGCCGGCGCCGCCAAGCCCGTCGCCCCGCCGGCGCAGCTCGCCAAGGCCAAGGGCGACTCGATCTCGCCCGGCGTGCACCGCGTCGATGCCCGCATCCTCACGCGCGTGCAGTCGATCGTCGATCACTTCACCAAAGAGGGTCACACGGCGCGCATCTCGCTCGTGTCGGGCTACCGCCCCACGTCGAGCGGCAGCCTGCACGCGACCGGTCGCGCGCTCGACTTCCACCTCGAGGGCGCCAAGAACGAAGAGGTCGTCAAGTTCTGCAAGACGCTCGACGACACGGGCTGCGGCTACTACCCCAACAGCAGCTTCGTCCACGTCGACGTGCGCGATCTGGCCGCGGGGCACGTGTCGTGGATCGACGCGAGCGGGCCGGGCGAGACGCCGCGGTACGTCTCCACGTGGCCCCCGCCGGGCGACGAGGCCGCGCCCAAGCCCGAGAACGCCAAGCTCGACGCGACCCCGAGCGAGCCTCCGCAGCTCGACAAGGAGCTCGCGCCGCTGCCGAAGGACGAGCACCCGTCGTCGGTCGACTGAACGCGCGTGGGCGCGGGGCCTGACACGGACGTCACGCCTCGACCCCCCACGTCGCGATCGCGAGGCGGGCGATCACGCGAGAGAGGCCTGGATTCCAGGCCTCTTCGCGTTTTGTCTGCGCTGGCACATCGCGTGCTCTACCTCCCCGCAGGAGGTGACGGTGATGTCGAAGCGTTTCGGTGCGGTGGTGGCGGTCTCGGGTGTGCTCGCGTTGGTCGGATGTGGCGCGTCGTCGGCGACCTCGTTCGAGTCGGCCGGGGGTGATCCCAGCAGCGCCGGCCCCTCCGCCGACCCGAGCGCCGATCCGGCGTCGCCGTCCAAGGACGCGCCCCCGCAGGGGCAGCCGCAGTCGGGACAGCTCACCGCCGGCGTGTGGGACGACAACCTCAACTTCGACTTCTTCACGCGTTACGCCAAGGCGATGCAGTCGCGGCTCGGGGGATTGCCCAACTTCTCCGAGCAAGACCGCCTGCTCGGTCGTGACCGCGCCTTTGCCCCTCGCGGCGCGGCGCCTCGCGGGCTCGACCTCGCGATCGTCTTCGACACGACCGGCAGCATGGGCGACGAGCTCGCGTACGTGCAGTCCGAGTTCGAGTCGATCGTCGGATCGCTCCGCGCCAAGTTCCCCGGCGTGGCGCAGCGCTACTCGCTCGTCGTCTACCGCGACGGCTACGACCAGTACACGGCCAAGAGCGTGCGCTTCATGACCGACGCGTCCGCGTTCCAGCGCACGATGGCGCGCGAGAGCGCCGGCGGCGGAGGCGACTACCCCGAGGCCGTCGAGCGCGGGCTCGAAGAGATGGTGCAGCTCGACTGGGATCAGGCGTCGGACGTCGCCAAGGTGGCGTTCTGGGTCGCCGACGCGCCCCACCACGGGGGCTCCGAGGTGCGCGTGGCCAACGCCGCGCGTCAGGCCGCCAAGATGAACCTGCACGTGTACCCCGTCGCGGCGAGCGGCACCGACGATCGCGCCGAGTTCACCATGCGCAGCGTGGCGCAGGTCACGGGCGGCCGGTTCCTCTTCCTCACCGACGACTCGGGCATCGGCGACACGCACGCCGAGCCGCGCATCCCGTGCTACTTCGTGACGCGGCTCGACCACGCGATCGAGCGCATGCTCGAGATCGAGCTGCGCGGCACGCGCATCGACCCGCCGCAGGACCAGATCGTGCGATCGGTGGGCACGCCGGTGAACGGCCGGTGCGACGTGCACGGCGAGCAGCTCGCCTGCTACTGAGCCTGGTGAGCGGGGCCCGAGCGCGGGGCGCGGGTCTCGCGCGTCAGCCGATGGCGCAGAAGCCTTCGTAGTCGATGTACTCGGTGATCGAGGGGCTCGGCCCGCACACGGGGCACGACGGATCGCGACGCAGCTTGAGCTCGCGGAACTTCATCTTGAGGCTGTCGTACGTGAGCAAGCGCCCCACGAGCGGATCGCCCTTGCCCAAGAGCAGCTTGATCGCCTCGGTGGCCTGCGCCACGCCGATGATGCCCGGCAAGATGCCGAGCACGCCCGCCTCTTGGCAGCTCGGGGCGAGGTGCGGGGGAGGGGGCTCGGGGTAGAGGCACCGGTAACAAGGGCCCGCCGCGATGCCGAGCTTCTTGGCCGCGCTCTCGGGCACGAACGTGGTGAGCTGCCCGTCGAAACGGAAGATGCTCCCGTGCACGACGGGCTTTCCGAGAAAGACGCTCGCGTCGTTGACCAGGTAGCGCGTGGGAAAGTTGTCGGTGCCGTCGACGATGACGTCGTAGTCGCCGAAGAGCCGATCGACGTTGGCGCTGGTGAGCCGCTCCTTGTAGCCGATGACGTTGACGTCGGGGTTGAGGTCTTTCAGGGTCGCGGCGGCGCTGTCGACCTTGGGCTCGCCGACGCGGCTCGTCGCGTGGAGGATCTGGCGCTGGAGGTTGGACGCGTCGACGACGTCGGCGTCGACGAGGCCGAGCGTGCCGACCCCCGCGGCCGCGAGGTAGAGCGCCGAGGGGGAGCCCAGGCCGCCCGCGCCGATGAGGAGCACCTTGCTGGCGAGCAGCTTGGCCTGACCCACCTCGCCGACCTCGGGCAGCAAGAGGTGACGTGAGTAGCGATCGCGCTGCGCGTCGGTGAGGCTCGGCGGCTTCTCGATCGGGAAGCCCAGGTCCTTCCAGCGGACGAAGCCGGGGTTGGCGGTCTCGACGTTCTCGTAGCCGAGATCGGCGAGCGTCTTGGCGGCGAGGGCGCTGCGGGTGCCGCCTGCGCAGTAGGCGACGACCTTCTTCTTCTTGTCGGGGACGCGGCCCTCGACCTGGATCTCGAGAAAGCCGCGCGGCAGCGAGATGGCGCCGGGGATGTACCCCGCCCGGAACTCCTCCTTCTCGCGCACGTCGAGCAGGACGATGTCCTCTTTGGCCTCGAGGCGCCGCTTGAGGTCCTCGAGCGAGACCTCTTTGGTGGCCTTTCGCACGCTCGCGATGAGATCCGTGTACGTCGTCGCCATGTCTACCTCTGTGGATTCACGTTCACTATAATGAAAGGTGCGGGCGTCGTCCAGGGGTCTGATGCCACAAACCCCGCGCCGGTGCCGCGGAGGGGCCGTCGCTCAGAGGCCCATCTCGACGCGCAGGCGCGTGAGCAGGGCGCGACCGTCGGCGGGTCGCTGCTCGGCCGGCCCGGTGCACACCGCGACCATGGGTCGCCACCGCCCGAGGATGATCGGGTCGTCGGTCATGTCGAGCACGTCCTCGATGACGCGGCCGAAGCCGTAGACGTCGTCGCGCGGGTCGGCCACGTGCCCCGCGATGCGCTCGGGGGAGACGTAGCCGAGGCTGCCTCCCGGGCTCGCCTCGCCCGCGCGGCGCGCGATGCCGAAGTCGGTCAGGAGGGGAGCGCCCGTGTCGGAGATGAGGACGTTGGCCGGCTTGACGTCGAGGTGCACCCAGCCGCCCGCGTGCACGCGTGAGAGCGCGAACGCGAGCGCCGCGACCCACTTCTCGACCGGCAGGATGCGGTCGGTGGCGCGCGCGCGCAGGTGATCGCGGATCGCGCCGCCGCGGCTCCACGCGAGCGCGACCCAGCCGTGATCGGGATCGATGTCGAGCACGGGCACCACGCCGGGGCCCGCGAGCGCCACGGCCACGCGCGCCTCGTGCGTGAGCTGCGCGCGGTCACGCTCGGGCTGGTGGTAGACCTTGAGCGCGACGTGTCGGCCCAGATCGCGATCGATGGCCTCGTACACCGCGCCGGCGCCGCCGCGGCCCACCTCGCGCAAGAGATCGAACGGCGCGTCTGCGTCACGCGTGACGACGGTGGCACCGGCGGGCGCGGCCCGGAGCGGCGCCTCGAGGCCGAGCTCGAGCCGCCAACGTTTGTGTCGCTCGCGCGCGCCGGGGTGATCGAGATCGCGCAGCAGCACGCGCTCGACGAGCGTGAGGGCGCGGGGCACGTCGGCGCGCGCCTCGGCGAGATCCGCGAGCAGCATCAGGGCGTCCGACGACGACGCGCCCACGAGCACGCGCTCGGCGGCCTCGCGCTCACCGCGGTCGACGAGCGTGGACGCGAGCGCGAGCAGGAGCGGCGCGGGGATCGTGCGCTCTTTGGCGGCCCGCGCGAGCTCGTCCACGGCGCGGCCCTCGTCGGGCGAGGCGCGCAGCCCCGCGAAGATCATCATGGCCTCGTCGAGCGACGGCCCGCCCACGAGGCCGATCTTCGCGAGGCGCGCGACGCCCGGCGCGGGCCCCTCGGCCGGCGGCGGGGCCGACGTGGGACGGCGCTCCTCGGGCGGCGGACGCTCGCTCGGGTTCTTGCGGAGGAAATCCCAGAAGCCCACGACGGCAGCGTAGCGTGGCTTGCGCTCCCGCGTCGCGCCTGTGCGTGGCCGGCGTCAGTCCTCTCTCTCGAGCGCCCGAAGGTCGCGCAGGTCCTTCTCGCGGCCGGCCGCCCGTTTCGCAGCGATGAGATCCTGCTTGCCGATGATGTGCACGACTGTACCAGCCCACTCGACGTCGACTCTGCGCGCAAACGCTTCGTCGAAGCTCACGCCGGGAATGGAGCGAAGCAAGTCGATCCTTGCCGGAGGTGTACCGAAGAAGAGGAACTCATCCGCTGCCAACGAACGAGCTTGGGCGATGATGGAGTCGGGCGCGCCGAAGAGACGAAGCGCCTGGGCCGCTCGCCCGAGATTCTCGGGAGACTCGCCGATGAGAAGGTCCAGGTCCTTCGTGAAGCGGGGCTCCGTGTGAACGGAGACCGCCCATCCTCCGACGACGAGGTACTCAACGTTCGAACTTGCGAACGCCCCAAGTAGATCCGTCAAATCTGGGTGGAGCTGCATTTCGTCCCCGTAGGATCCAAGCTTCGACCAGCGCGTCGTGCGTCGCCTGGAGCTTCGAGGCGAACGACGCGGCCCTCCAGAACTCGCGCGAAGCGCGATCGAGCTCGTCGAACGAGCGCGCGACGCCGCCCGTCAGCCGTCTCCGGCGCTCCGCCGCGCGCATCGCAAACGCGTCATCCACGACGGAAGTGTATCACCCGACGCCTCTGCCGCCATGCCTCGTTCGCCGTCGTCGTGGCTTGCGCTCTCGCGTCGCGCCTGTGCTTCAGAGCGCGACCACGATCCCGGCCGAGAGACTGGCGTAGAAGTATGTGAGGTCGATGGCGCGCACCTTCGCGCCGCTCGCAACGCGCTCACCCGTCACGACGAGGCGCGAGCCGCCCACGAGCGGCGCGGAGAGATCGGGGCCGAAGAGGAGCCCCACGCCGTGCGCCAGGCGCACGCGCGCGTAGACCTCGACGTCGGCCGCCAGGTGATACGCGGGGAGGTCTTCGCCCACGTCGGGGCGCTGCGAGCTCGAGCTCGCGTACGTCATCCCCGCGCGCGGCCACAAGTCGACGAACGAAGTGATCGGGACGAGGAGCCCGGCGCGAGGCGAGAGCGAGAGCTCGAAGGTCGACGGCGCACGCCCCGAGGGGACGATGTCGGTGGTGGCGGTGGAACGCGCGAAGCCCGCGGAGGCTGCGCCGCCGAGCGTGAGAGCGCCCGTCACGCGCCGGTGGAGCACGAGGCGCGAGCGCTCGCGGAAGCCGCCGAGGTCGATCGTGCCCGCGTCGAGCGATGTGGTGGAGGACGTCGAGGAGCCGAGTGTGATGTCGGTGGCGCTGTACTCGAGGAGCTGGACGAGGCGCTCGACGCCGAAGATCCACTTCTCCTCCGCCTGCGTCGTGTCGACCCTCGCGGT
>JAGQJA010000707.1 GCA_020430845.1 Myxococcales bacterium | reverse complement strand
GTACGGGTCTCCCCCGCGCGCCCGCTGACCATTCATCGCTTCTTTCCGCTCGCCCTGCTGAGCTCGAGCGCTTCAGCGGCAGGCCGGAGGTATTCGAGACCTCGGCGGATGGTGATCGCGCCGGGCGGTCCGCCGGAGGACTTGCCGGTGTAGCCACCGAGCTCGGCGACCCATCGCGTGGCGGTCTCGAGGTCCGGCACGTCGTCGGTGATCGTCTCGGTGCGTTTTCGATAGTGGCGCTTCAAGAGGATGAGGGCTTCGATCTCGAGCGCCGAGAATTCCAAGGTCGCGGGCTCGGTCGGGCGCTCGCGCGACAAGTGCTTGAGGCGTTCTGCTCGGATGGCCACGGCGGCGAGCACTGTAGCCCACCTGACGACGTGTGCGCGCGCCCGCAGCTGGTTGTCCTCGACGTTGCAGACGCCGCTCTTCCACGCGCGGTGGAAGTCTTCGACGCGCCATCGCTGCGTGTAGCCGAAGACGACCTTGCGCACGTCCTCGAGCGTGTCGACTGGGTGGTTCGTGAGCAGCAGCCAGTCGAGCTCCCTGAAGGACGAGCGGCCGCTTCGACTCGGGCGTGTCGAGCGCGCGCGGTATTCACGAGCCCACACGACGTTCACGGGCAGGTCTTTGTGGCGGAGGGAACGCTTGTCCCGCGTCTTGAGCACGACGCGCGCAGTACGCAGCGCCAAGCACGCGAGCCTCGATGGATGACCATCGTGCGCTGGCACCTCGAGCAGTTCGTAACCGATCGGCTTGCGGCGGCCGAGATGCGCGCGCAGGTAGCGTCGTCGCTGCGTACGGTGCTCGTCTCCCGTGGTCAGTCGCCGTTCGGAGTTGGAGCGGACGGTGAACCACTCGCCGGACTGGGCGAGCGCGTGCAGGAGGGCCTCGGCGTCGCCCTCGCGATCGACCTGGAACCAAACGCGCGGGCCGCGAGCCTCGTCGGCAAACGCGGATGTCACCCGGGCGACCGCGTCGAGCCAGTACCTCGGCTCCTTGTCCTCCGTGATCCGTCTTCGCTTGTGGCGCGTCGGCTTCGGACCACGCGCCCACCATCGCATCGCTGCGAGCCCGACGGGCACGCCCGACGGCGAGACCGCGATCGCGTCGACGACCTTCAAGCCGCGAGCGCCGCGCTCTCGCGAGCCGATGCTCCCGAAGTCCTTCGCGCGTGCGTGATCCGCGAGGCTCAGACTCGTCCCGTCCAACGGTACGAAAACAAAGGGGTATTCGCTGGCGCGCTCGACGCACGCCCGTACCGCCGACTCCAGGATCGCGGCCTCGTCGACGTGCTCACTCTCGACGAAGTCGTACGCAGCTTGTCGCTCGGCCGCGCGGCAGAACACCGACGAGACGCGACCACTGGGCTTGCTCGCGATCGCCGCAGCCATCGACACCAGGCGTGTCGTCCGCCGCCGGTCTCCGAGCTGTGCTCCGCCAAACTCCTCGCGCGCCCAGTCTCTGACTTCTCGACCATCCATCCTCGACGGACGTGCCGACGAGCCCGGAAATTCAGCGGCTTCAGGAAAATGAGACCACTGTCGAGCGCGCCCGCAGCGCGGAGCGCGAGGACGCGCTTGGGGGAGCGGCGTGGCGAGACACGCGAGAGCTCGCGCCGCTGACCCACGCCCGTGGGGGCAACTCCAATGCGGGCGCGCGTGTGGCTGCCCG
>JAGQJA010000706.1 GCA_020430845.1 Myxococcales bacterium | reverse complement strand
GCGCACCGCCTCGGGCACGCCGTTCGCTTACGCGCGCCGCATGCGTCTGGGCCCTCGCCAGGTCTGTCTCTTCGTCTCGCTCACGCTCGCGCTCTCGTTGCTCGTCGGGTGCACGTGGCGGCACGCGCCCGGCTACGCCGCCCGCGCCGAGATGAAGAAGACGAGGTTCCCCATCATCACGCCGCAGGCCTGCTTCACCGGGGGATGCGATCTCGAGGGACCCGGCGGCAAGGTCGACATCTCCATCCAGGAGGCGGCGACGGTCGGCAACCGACGAGAGGACACCGCCTTCGAGATCTCCTATCTCGGCGCCAAGTCAGCTTGCCGCGGCCCCGCCATCGGACCGGATGGGACGCAGGTGCCCTTCGCGTGCTCCATCCACACGCCCGGGGCGTCGTCGCGGCACGTCCTCGTCCTCGACGCAGGGTGTACGCGCGGCACGCTGCGCGAGGTCGACCCCACGCGCGAGATCCGCGCGCTGAGAATCGAGACCGACCTCGTCGACGTGGGGGGCCACCGCTCTGCGGGGCGCGAGGTGACGTTGTCGGACGAGCACCGCGTCCTCGCGCACTCCGACGCCCACGCGAGCGGAGTCGACCTGTTCTCGCCGAGGGACCGTGCGGCGGCGACGCCCGAGCTGCTCGCGATGCTCTCGCTCCACTCGTTCCGCGAGCTCGAGGGCTTCCCGCCCCAGTGCGCGGCGCCCTGAGCCGCTCAGACCTCGGGATTGAAGATGTACCGGTAGATCTTCCACGCGCCGTCGATCTTCTTGACGACGAAGACCTCTCGGTTGCGCTCGGTCCCTTTGGGCGTCTCACCCTTCGGGACGATCGTGCCGACCGACTGCGTGCGGACGAAGCCGAGGTTTTCGCCCAGCTCCACCTCGAGGACCTCGAACTCGACCTTGAAGTCGAGCTTCGAGAGGAAGTCGGCGTAGAGCGCCACGATGCGCTCCTTGCCCGTCGCCGTAGGGAACGGTTGCCCGATGAAGACGGCATCGTCGGCGTAGACGCTCCGCACGAGGTCCACGTTCCCCTCGTTCAGGCTGCGCTGATAGGTCTTCAAGAGAGTCTGGATCTGTTCGTTCATGGTCTTCTCTCCGGATGATTGGTTCTTGCTGAGTGCGTTGTTTGTCTGCGTCGCGCCCGCGACTTCGCGCGGGTGCGTCGAAGCGCAGCCGATCGAGAGGCTCACGGCCGCGAGTGTCGCCAGGAGGAGGCGCCGTCTCGTCTTTCCGCCGCTCCCCGGCAGGTGCCGCACGGCTCCACGTCGCTCGCCCATCGCCCCCGTCACGTCGCTCGTCTTTCCATGGCTCATCGGAATGCCCTTCGGTTGCAGGTGATTTCGCTCCGTGCCCGCCGATGACCCAAAACGTAGGCCTCTCGAATTCGGCGCGGCAGATGCCAAGAATGAGATGTACCCTCTCGAATAGGAGAGGGTGATGGACCTCAACGGCGTGAAGCTCTTCGTGCAGGCGGCGGAGGCAGGCAGCATCTCGGAGGCCGCGCGACGGACGGGCATTCCACTCCCGACGCTCAGTCGGCAGCTGCGCAAGCTCGAAGACGATCTCGGGATCCGCTTGTTCGAGCGAGGTCCGAGAGGTCTCGCGCTGACGGCCGCGGGCAATCAGCTCGCGTCGGATGCCGTGCCTGCGCTGGCCTCTCTCGCGCAGGCCGAGCAACGCCTTCACGATGCGTCGGGCGTGGCCGGTCGGCTGCGCATCTCGATGCCTCCTCACCTCGACGCGCTGTGGGAGCTCTTCCGCGCGTTCCGTCGTCGGCACCCGGCCGTGACGTTCGACGCGTTCGTCACCGACCGACGCGTGGACCTGGTCGCCGACGGGATCGACATCGCGCTCCGGGTCGGCGAGCAGGGCACCGCCGGGTACGTCGGACGTACCCTCGCGCGCTACCGACACAGACTGGTCGCCTCGCCGAAGTTCCTCGCCGCTCATCCGCTGAGGGCCCCGCGAGATCTGGCGCGCGTCCCGTGTGCGTGCTGGCGTAGTCCCGGAGCGAGCGTGTGGAACCTCGGCGGCGACGAGGTGGCGCTCGAGCCCGTGCTCGTCACGAACGACTACCTGCACCTCCTGCGACTCGCCGAGGCCGGCGACGTCGTCACCGAAGTCCCGCCCTTTGTTGCCGCGCGAGCCTTGAAGCAGGGGCGCCTGGTCGAGCCGCTGCCCCGCCACCCGCTACCGGAAAGCCCGATGCGCGCGCTCGTCGTCGAGCGACGGGCGATGTCGCCGCTCGTGCGACAGTTCCTCGATGACTTGGTCGACAACGCAGCCGACGTGTTGGGCGTGTAGCGGTACGCCGAGCTTCCAGAACCGCCCGAGCCCGATCGGTTTTCCCCGCGTCTCCTGCCGGGCGACAGAGCGATCCACTCGCAGGAGACGCCACGCCGAAATGTCCGCAGATTTGCTCGCGTTTTCACGCGTAGCAGATGTAGGGAATGGTGGCACAAGCCCTGCAGGAGCCCCGGCATGCTCGGACGGCTCGCTCTTGGTGCTCTCGCTCTCTCCCTCTCCCTTCTGGGCTGCGCGTCGCCCGCCGACTCGGACGATGACGGTGTCGAGGCCACGGCGGAAGCGCTCACCGAAGAACCGGGGTACGAGCCGACGCGCCTCCACTCGAAGCTCTCCGCCGACATCGTCGCGGGGCTGAAGGCGGTGGCTGCGCGCAGCGGCGGGGACCGACACCGCTTCATCAAGGTCGGCGACTCGATCACCTACAGCACGAGCTTCCTCGACTGCCTCGATCGCGCCACGGTCGCAGACGCGCAGCTCGAGGAGACGCGCGCGTGGTTCGACACGGGCTCGTGGCAGCGCCGGTCGAAGGCGTCGACTGTGGGATGGCACACGAACCAGCCGCTCGCCGGATCGCCGGCGCCGCTCGACACGGAGATCGCCGAGATGCAGCCGGTGATCGCCGTCGTCATGCTGGGCACGAACGACAACTACGTCGGGACGGACAGGACCTATCGACGCAACCTCTCGAAGCTCGTCGACCGTCTGCTCGAGCGCGACGTCATCCCGATCCTCTCGACGATTCCTCAACGCGCGCAGTCAGGACCGAACGCGAACATCCCGCGCATGAACGCGATCGTCCGGAGCGTCGCCGCGGGCGAGCGCATCGACGCCGCGGGTCGGCTCGTGGCGCGAGCGTCGACGCGCATCCCGCTGATGGACTTCCACCTCGCGCTCGAAGACGTGCCTCGCCACGGGCTCGCCGGAGACGGCGTCCACCCGAACGTCTCGTCGCGCGGCGCGTGTGACTTCGGCGCGGACGGCATGACGCACGGCTACAACGTGCGCACGCGCCTCGCGCTCGAGGCGATCGATCGCGTGAAGCGCGTCGTCCTCGACGGGACCTCCGACCCCGAGTGACGAGAGCGTTCGGGGACCGTCACCGAGTCGGCGCGCGTGACCTGTTGCGACGGCGCGTCGCCGCATGTGGCTCGCCGAGGAAGGCCTCGAGTCGCGCCGCGACGCGCGTGCACAGATGCTCGACCATCGCCCGCACCACCGGAGTCGCGTGGCGGCCGCTGGGCGTGAGGAGGTACACCGGCGCGAGGGGCGCTTCGTACTCCTCGAGCAAGGTGACCAGCGTGCCCTTCTCGATGTCGCGGGCGACGAGCCAATCGGCGAGGAGCGCAATCCCGAGTCCGGCCCGCGCCATGGCGAGCACGGCCTCGCTGTTGTTGGCCGCCGCGCGACCGCGAGCCAAGACCGGCCGCGCAGCGCGCCCGCCGCGCGAGAGCTTCCATGCGCTCGGAGCGGACGGGTCGCCGTGGACAAGGCACTCGTGTCGCCGGAGCTCGCGGGGAGCGTGCGGGCGCCCGTGCGCAGCGATGTAGCCGGGGGACGCGACGAGCAAGCGCCGGCTCGACGCCACCTTGAGCCCACGGGAGCTCGTGTCGCTCGGGATCCCGACGCGCACCGCCACGTCGAACCCCTCCTCGACGAGGTTGACGTACCGATCGCCGAGCACGGTCTCCGCGCGAACCTTGGGGTGGCGACGCAGAAACTCGGTGATCTCGGGCATCACGAAGAGCCGACCGAACACCACCGGGAGGCTGAGCCGCACCGGGCCGGCCAGCTCGGCGTGGCGCTCCGAGAGCTCCCGCTTCGCGTCGTCGAAGGCGGCGACCAGCGCCTCGCTCCGATCGAGGAAGGTCCGGCCCGCGTCGGTGAGCCGGACCGAACGGGTGGTTCGCTCTACCAACCGGACACCGAGCTCCAGCTCCAGCCCCGCCATCCACTTGCTCGCGGTCGACTGCTTGATCTTCAGGTCCGCCGCGGCCGCGGAGAAGCTCTGACGCTCCGCGAGCCTTCCGAACAGTCTCAGCGCGTCGATGCGGTCCATTCCACTTTGGAATGAATCCTAGCACGATCGGGTCATCGATCGCCTGCCATTGCATGAGTAGAGATCAGGCATGGAGGTCAGCATGGTGCGAATCGCATTTCTGGGTCTCGGGGCCATGGGGCGGCGCATGGCGCGTCGGCTCGTCGACGCAGGCCACGACGTGGTCGTCTGGACTCGCTCCGGAGTCCCCGCGGAGGAGACGGCTCTCGTCGGTCGCGAGGCGCCATCGCCGCGGCAGGCGGCCGAGGGCGCCGACTTCGTCTTCTCGATGGTGACCGACGACGCCGCGTCGGCGAGCGTCTGGGAGGACGCCGAGCACGGCGCGCTCCGGGCGCTGCGAGCCGGCGCGATCGCCGTCGAGCACAGCACGGTGAGTCCGCACCGCGTGGCCGAGCTCGCTCGCCGCGTCGACGGGACAGGGGCGAGCTTCCTCGACGCCCCC
>JAGQJA010000705.1 GCA_020430845.1 Myxococcales bacterium | reverse complement strand
CCCAACGACGCCAAGGGCCTCTTGCGCAAGCCCACCCGGTCCGACTGGAACGAGGGCGACATGGACGTCGGCATGGTCGACTTCGACAACGACGGCCTCAAGGACATCTGGCTCTCGTCGTCGGACTACCCCGACACGTGGGGATCGCTCTTCCACCAGAACCCCGACGGGAGCTTCACCGACGTCACCGACGTCGCCGGCGCCAAGCACTACCACGCGCACGCTTTCGCCGCGGTCGACATCGACGGCGACGGCGACCTCGATCTCATCGTCGCGACGAGCAACGCGCGTTGCAGCGGCGACCCGAAGTGCGCGCCCAAGCCGGTCATCCGCGTGTTCCGCAACGACATCGGCAGCGCCAACAACCACGTCAAGGTGCGCCTGCACGGCAAGGGCGCGGGCGGCTCGAACGCGGCCGGGATCGGCGCCAAGGTCACCGTCGTGTCGGGCGGGGTCAAGCAAGTGCAAGAGGTCGGCGGCGGCTACGGCCACTTCGGCCTCCAACACGACACGGTCCTCACCTTCGGCCTCGGCGGCACATGCGCCATCGACGAGATCCAGGTGCGCTGGCCCGACGGCAAGTCGACGGTCCAGACGTTCAAGGGCGTGGTCGCCAACTATCTGGTCGACCTGACCGAAGGCGAAGAGCTCCCCAAGTACAAGCGGTGACGCGCACCGGCGCGCGCGCGTCTGCTACGTTCGACGTGTGAGCCCGCGCCTCTACCGCGTCGCCCTTCGAGCCGCGATCGGCGCGGCGCTCTGTGTCGCGATCCTGCCCGCCGCGTGCGGGGGCGAGGAGTCTCCGCCCGCGCGACCGATCGGGGACGGCGGCGACGAGGCGTCGCTGCTCGGTGACGGCGGCACGCCTCCGCCCGAGGCCGCGCCTCCGCCGGGCGAGCCGTGCGGCGATCTCGGCGGCGTGGAGCTCGGCGCGGCGTGGCCCGTGCTCGGCGGCTGCCCCAAGCGCGCGAACGTGACGGTGAGCTTCACCGGTCCGCGCACGACGGACGTGAAGTGGACCTTCGCCGCCCCGATCACGGGCGCGGGCGCCGTCGTGGGCGCGGGCGGCGCGCTCTGGATCGGCACAGGCGACGGGCGGCTCGTGTCGCTGTCGGCCGGTGGCGCCCTCCGCGCCGTGGCGAACGTCGGAGGTGCGGTCCGCGCTGCGGCGGCGCTCACCCGCTCGCGCGTCGTGGTCGTGGGCACCGACCAGGGGCTCGTGGGGCTCGTCCCCGAGGCCGCCGACGCGGGCGCGGTCGACGCGGGCGCGGTCGATGCGGGCGACGACGCGTCCGCCGACGGCGGCGACGCGGGAGACGCGGCCCCCCCGCTCGGCGCGCGCGTCGTCTTCCGGCGATCGATCGGCGTGGTGCTCTCGTCACCCGCGCTCGCCGGCGACGGGACGATCTACGTCACGACCACCGACGGCACGCTGCACGCGATCGCGGCAGACGGCTCCGCGTCCAAGTGGACGGCGCCCACGGGCGACACCTCGGGCCTCGCGCCTGCGGTCGCGACCAACGGCACGGTCTACTGCGGGAGCAGCGACGGAAAGCTCTACGCGTTCTCGCCCGCCGGGGCGCTCGCGTGGTCGGTACCGCTCGGCGCCGCCGTGACGGCGGGCCCGGTCGTGGGCGGCGACGAGAACGTGTACGTGGGCACCGAGGACGGGAAGCTGCACGAGGTGGCGCCCGATCGTTCGGTGCGTTGGTCGTACCCCACCGGCGGCCCGCTCCGCGGCGCGCCCGCCGTGCTCCGTGGCACCGTGTACGTCGCCTCCGAGGACAAGTCGGTGCACGCCGTCGCGACGTCGACCGGCAAGTCGGCGTGGACGTACGCGACGGGTGGGACGCCGACGGCCCCGCTGGTCGCGCGCGACGGCACGATCTACTTCGGCTCGAGCGACGGGCGCGCCTACGCCGTGTCGCCCACGGGCCTGCTCGTCTGGGCGCAGAACCTCCGCGGCAAGGCGCGCGGGGCGCTCGCGATCTCCGACGTCGGCGCGCTCTACGTGCCGACCGAGACGGGGCTCGTCGCGATCGGCCCGTGAGCGCCGCGGACGCGCGCCATGGCGTGACGCGCGGGCCGCGCGATCACCAGGGGAGCTTCTCGCCGTTCGCGTGCCAGAACGTGCCGCTCGTCTCGGGCGTCAGCTCGTCGATGCGCGCGATGAGCCCCTTGGCCGCGACCGGCGGGTCGTCGTTGCCCGCGCCCTTGGTCATGCCCGTGCGGATGAAGCCCGGGTGCAAGATGGCGACGCTGATGCCTTCGGGCGCGAGATCGCGCGTGAGGCTCACGGCGGCCATGTTGAGCGCGGCCTTCGACATGCGGTAGCCGTAGAGGCCGCCCGAGCCGTTGTCGCCGATGGATCCCGCGCGGCTCGACACGAACGCGACCTTGCCGCCCTTGGACAGGCACGGCAGGAGCGCCTGCGTGATGCGCAGCGGGCCCACGGAGTTCACGTTGAACTGCCGCTGGATCGACGCGACGTCGAGCGCGGTGCCGATGCCGCCGTCGACGTAGGTGTCGGCCTTGAGCGTGGCGACGCCGCCGAACTCTCCGATCGCGGCGTTGTTGATCACGACGTCGAGCTTCTTGCCCTTCATCTTGGCGGCGAAGCGCGCGACCGACGCGTCGTCCCCTTGGTCGACCTCGGTGATCACCTCGACGCCCAGCGCGTCGAGCTCGGGCGAGCTCTGGCGGCACACGGCGATCACCTCGTCGCCGCGAG
>JAGQJA010000704.1 GCA_020430845.1 Myxococcales bacterium | reverse complement strand
CTCCGCCTTGCCCCGCGGGACAGACACGCGTCGCGAGAGGAGACGGAGCCCCCGTCTGTCAGGCGCCCACCGCCTCCAAGTGCAAGCCCGGCGAAGAAGACATCGGCGGCGGCAAGTGCGCTCCGCCTTGCCCCGCGGGACAGACGCGCGTCGCGAGGGCCGACGGACTTCCCGTCTGTCAGGCGCCCACCGCATCCAAGTGCAAACCGGGCGAAGAAGACATCGGCGGCGGGAAGTGCGCTCCGCCTTGTCCGAGCGGCAAGCCGCGCATCGTCACGCGCGACGGCGCGCGCGTCTGCCCCTGAGCGACAGACGCACTACACGGAGTGACCGTACGGCCAGGGGTTGACCCGCGTGCGTCGCGCGCGATGATGCTCGCGTGCTCGCTGCCTCAGATGGACCGATCGTGATCGCCGGGGCCACCGGGACGCTCGGTCGTGCCATCACGAGAGCACTGATCGCCGCGGGGCACTCGGTGGTCGCCGTCGCGCGGGCGAAGAGCCGCGCCCGCGTGGAGGCCGGAGTGTCGAGCGTGCACGAGCTCGACCTGACGACGGCGTCCGAGGGTGAGCTACGCGGAGCCGTCCGCGGAGCTCGCTACGTGGTGAGCTCGTTGGGAATCACGCGGCAGCGCGACGGGATGACGCCACGCGACGTCGACTTCGGCGTCAACGCTCGGCTCGCCGACGCGTGCGGCGCCGAGGGGGTGACGTCGTTCGGGTACGTCTCTGTCGCGTGCGATGCGCCGCCGGGTCTCTCGCCGCTTGTCGACGCAAAACGCGCGCTCGAGCGGCACCTCGCCGCGTCGGAGCTCGCCTGGACCGTCTGGCGCCCGAGCGGCTTCATGACGGACTTCAAGGAGATCCTCGACGCCGCGCGGAGCGGCACGGTGTACCTGTTCGGGGACGGGGGCGCGAAGACGACTCCGGTGGACGTCGACGACCTCGCGAGCGCGATCGCCGCGCGCCTCGATCGGCCCCGGGAGATCTTGAGCATCGGAGGGCCCGAGACCATGACCTGGAACGACGTCGCGACCGTGGCGTTCGCCGCCCTCGGCGCGCCACCCAAGGTGCGCCACGCGCCGATGGGCGTCGTACGCGCCGCCCTCGCTGCCATGCGCGTCGTGTCGTCTGCGGCCCACGTGCAGTGGAGCTTCTTGTCGACCGCGGCCACGCACTCGACCGAGGCCGAGCGCGTCGGCGGCCGCACGCTAGCGTCGTTCTTCGCGGAGACCGCCCGTTCCTCGTGACGTCGTGACGCCGACGTTGTCAGCGAGCGTCATCGGCCCTACCCCCTCGCCCATGCTCGAGCCGCTCGTCGAAGACGTCTGGACCGCGTCACGCCCGCTCCGCTTTCTGGGCGTCGAGGTCGGCACGCGCATGACGGTGGTGCGCCTGCCCGGCGGCGGGCTCTTCGTACACTCGCCGGTGCCACTCGACGCGCCCACGCGCGAGGCCGTCGACGCGCTCGGCCCGGTGAAGGCGATCGTGGCGCCGTGCCTCTTTCATCACCTGTACGTCGCCGACTGGGCCAAGGCCTATCCCCAGGCCTCGGTGTCGGCGTGCCCGGGGCTCGAGGACAAGCGCAGAGACGTCGCGTGGAGCCGCGTGCTCGACGACGAGGCGCCCGACGAGTGGCGCGACGCGGTCGATCAGGTGCTGTTCGGCGCGCTGCCCATGCAGAACGAGGTCGTCTTCTTCCACCGCGCGTCCAAGACGCTCATCTCGAGCGATCTGGTCTTCAACCTCGCGGCGCACCCATCGGCGCTCACGCGGGCGATCGCGTTCATGATCGGCCACACCAAGCCCGGACCGACGCTGCTCGAGCGGCTGATGATCCGAGACCGCGAGGCAGCGCGCGCGCAGATCGGGCGCATCGCCGCGTGGGAGCCGGAGCGCGTCGTGCTCGCGCACGGCGAGATCGTCGCGTCGGGCGGCGCGGCGATGGTGCGCGACGGCTTCGCCTGGCTGTAGCTGCGCGCGCCGGGAGGTGCGACGCCACGCGGTGACTCGACCTAGAAGCCGCCCTCGACGCCGATGCTCGGCACCGTGATCGGCCCGACCTCGCGCGGCTCGCACCGCTCGATGAGCTGACCCGGGGCGGCGCGGCATCGCAGCTCGACGGCCTCTTTGCGGATGAGGCTGTTGAGCCACTCGAAGACGAGCGACACGTGCTTCTGGGGCGCGATCTGCCACCGCTTCTCGACGCGCCAGTCGAACCGGTAGAACGTGGGAAAGCGCCGCTCGTTGTACGGCGGGACGGGGACACCTCGGATGCGGTCGGAGTAGGGGCGCCCCGTGTAGAGAAAGAACCGAAGCCCCGCGCGCCAGCCGCGCCCCAGATCGGCGGCGCCGATCACGTTGAGCACGTGCGTTCGGTCGAAGTCACCCGCGATCTCCTGCGTGAGGCGCGAGCCGAGGATGTCGCGCGACTGGCGCGTGGAGCGAGACAGCGTGTACGAGACGAGCCCCGTGAGGCGCTTGGTGAGCGGCCTGCGCAGCATGAGCTCGAGCCCGTACGCGCGCCCGCGCACGCGCTGCACGGCGCAGTTGTCCGGAGCGTCTCCGCTGCCGAGCACGTCGCATGTGGCGAGGGCGTCGGTCATGTCGAGGTAGTTCGACACGAAGAGCGTCGGCGCCAGGGTGAAGTCGAGCGGCATCGCGTACTCCACGCCTTGCGCGAGCTGGACGGCCTTCTGCAGGCCCGATCGCAGGTTGCCCGGCTGGAAGCCAGGGATCGTGCCCGGCAGAGACGGGGGCTGGTGCGCAACGCCGGCGGTGGCGATGTACGTGAGGTCGTCGGTGACGCGCACACGCGATCCGAGGCGCGGGTCGGCGCCCACCGCGGCGCCGCCCGGCAGACCGCGATCGGCGATGTCGATCAGGGAGCCGTCGTTGGCGAAGTAGTCGGCGCGGATCCCGGGCACGAGCTCCCAGCGCGGCGTCACCTTCCACACGGCGTCGAGCCACACGCCCTGCGTGACCTCCCCTCGCGACGGGATGCTGTCGATGTCCCCCACGTCCCCCGACGGTCGACCGCGGCTGACGACGTCGTATCGGTCGAACATCGCGTCCGCGCCGCCGCGCACCGTGAGTCGGCTCGACCGTCGGCTCTCGAACTGGACGCGCACGCCGGCGAGCACGTCGCGCACGCCCGAGTCTTCGATGCTCGTCTCGTCGAACCCGAACGTCGTCGCGACCCGGACTTTCGTCTGACGCGAGACCTGGTGGTCCCAGCGTGCGTCGAGCCGATGGAAGCGGATGGTCGTGCCGACGACCTCGCCCGTGTCTTCGTCGACGGCGCCGAGGAAGTCGTGGCTGCCGAACGAGAAGAGGGACACGCGGTTGTCGGCGTCGAGCTTGTGGCTCACGCGGAGCTGGTAGTCCCAGTAGTCGAGCCGCGCCTCGGGCGCGAACGCGCGGAGCAGGAGCCCGGGGTAGCCGTAGCGGCCCGCCGCGAGCACTTCGGTGCGCTCGCCGATCGACGCCTCGACCAACGCGC
>JAGQJA010000703.1 GCA_020430845.1 Myxococcales bacterium | reverse complement strand
GCGGCCGACGTGTCGCAGGAGGTCGCGCTCGTCGTGCTCGAAGGCGCGCGCGCGGGCAAGCTCGACGACGGCGCGAAGCTCGGCGCGTTCGCGCTCGGCGTCGCGAAGAACGTGCTCCGTGGGGAGGCGCGCGGTGAGTCCCGGCGCGCGGCGCTCCTCGCCGAGAACGCGTGGGCGTTCGAGGGCGTCGCCCACATGCCCGAAGCGCCGCCCGACGTGTCGCGACTGTCTCGCTGCATCTCGAGCCTGCCGCTCCGCGCCCAGTCGGTGCTCCTGCTCACGTTCTACGCCGAGCGCACCGGCGACGAGATCGCGCGCGAGCTGTCGATCAGCGTGGGCAACGTGCGCGTGACGCGCCACCGGGCGCTCGCCGATCTGCGCGGCTGCATGGAGAGCCGATCATGATGCCCTCCGAGACCTTGCTCGCGCTCGCGCTCGGCGAGCTCGAGGGCGACGCGCGCGACGAGGCCGAGGCGCACCTCTTCGAGTGCTCCGCCTGCGCCGCCGAGGTGGTCGCGATCGAGCGCGTCGGGCGTGGCGTGCGGGCGTGGGTGGGCTCGTCGCAGGCGCGCTTCGTCGCGACGCCGGCTCTCGTCGCGGAGCTCGAGCGGCGCGGGCTCATCACGCGTCGCTACGCGCTCGGCGTGGGCGACGTCGTGCCGTGTCACGTCGAGCCAGAGGACGTGTACGTGCTCACGACGCTGCGCGCCGACGTGTCCTCCGTCACGCGTGTCGATCTCCTCGCCCTTGGCATGCGCTTCGAGGACGTCCCGTTCGACCGCAGCGCGGGAGCGGTCTTTCTGGTCGACGCCGCCTCCTTCATCGCGAGCCTGCCCACGATGAAGCTCGAGCTGTCTCTCGTCGAGGTCGACGCGGCGGGCGACCGCGCGCTCGGCCAGTTCTTCCTGGACCACGACGCCCGCGCGACCTGATCGCCCCCGCGCGTCATGTGCTAGAAGCTGCCAAGAGCAGGTCTGGACGTGACGACCCCGCGGCTACAGTTGTTGGTGGGCGGCGCCCGAGCGGAGACGCGAGCCGACGCGGCCGCCGTCGACGGCCCTTCGGCGGCGCGCGTGGCGCAGCTCGTGCGGCGAGGCAACTGCTGGTCCGAGCGTTGGGTCGATCAGTTCTTGCCGACCGATCTGCGCCGCCTCTCGAGCCAGCACTGGACGCCGCTGCCCGTCACGCGCCGCGCGGCGCAGTGGATCCGAGAGCTGGGCATCGGCTCGATGGTCGACATCGGCTCCGGCGTCGGAAAGTTCTGCGTCGCGACCGCGCTCGCCGCGGAGGACTGCACGTTCGTGGGGGTCGAGCAGCGGCCGCGCCTCGTGCGCGAGGCGGCGCGGCTCGCCGAGACGTTCGGCGTCCAAGATCGCGTGACCTTCGTACAGGGCACGTTGGGCGAGCTCGAGCTGCCGCTCGCGTCGGCGTACTACCTCTTCAACCCCTTCGGCGAGAACCTCCACGGCCGTGCCGATCAGATCGACGCAGCCGTCGAGCTGAGCAAGGCCCGCTACGAGCGCGACGTGTCGCTCATCCGTACGCTCCTGCGTCAGGCTGCCTACGGCACGTACGTCCTCGAGTACAACGGCTTCGGCGGGGAGATGCCGCCCGGCTACCGGCCGGTGCGCGCCGACCGCAACCTGCCGAGCCCGCTGCGCCTCTGGCGCAAGTACAAGCTCTGAGCCGATTTCTCCCTATCCCGATCCGCTTTGTGCCCGCGGGGCGCCGCTTTGCGCGCCGCGCGCGGCCCCTGGTCGCGGCTGAGCTCAGTCTCCGCTATAAGTAGCCCATGTCTTCGCGCAAGCTCGGTCTCGCCCTTGGCCTCGTCTTCGCCGCGTGCTCGGCGGCGCTCGTCGTCGGCTGCACCTCGATCCTCGGCTCGTTCGACGTCGACCCGTCGCTCGGCACCGAGGCCGGCGCCGAAGGGGGCGGCGGCGCGGGCCTGGGCGTGGCCTGCACCAACGCGAGCGAATGCCCGTCGGGCTTCTGCGTCGACGGTGTGTGCTGCGAGTCCGCGTGCAGCGGCGTGTGCGAGGCGTGCAACCTCGCCGAGAAGGGCAAGTGCCTCCCGCACCCCGCCAACACCGACCCCGACAAGGAGTGCAAGGCGGTTCCGCGGCCCGACGCCGGGCCTCCGCCCGCCGAGGTCGACGCGGGCGACGGCGGCGTGCCCGAGGGCGGCGACGGCGGCGGCGGCGTCATCAACCTCCCCGAGAACTTCGTGCAAGACGATCC
>JAGQJA010000702.1 GCA_020430845.1 Myxococcales bacterium | reverse complement strand
CGCTGCATGCGCGCGTGCGCCTCGGCCGGCCCGATGCGCGCGTGCGGCGCGCTCACGTCAGAGCCCGTCGGAGAGGAGGTCGCGGCCGTTCAGGTCGGCGGGCTTCGCCTCGGTCTTGGGCGGTTCGGCCGGTGCGGGCGGTGCGGGCGGTTCGGCCGGTGCGGGCGGCTCGCCGGCGGCGGCGCCTTGGGGCGGCGCGAGCGCCGGCGTGGCGTTGGCCTCCCCGTGCGTGACCTTGGCCGAGGTTCGGCTGGCCCCTGGGGCGGCGGACTTCTTGTGGGGCGCGGCGACGGCCTGCGGGATCGCCTCGGGCGCATCGGCCCCGCGCGACTGCGCGCCCGTCGTCACCGCGAGCGGCGTGGGCGTCGACACGTGCACGCGCGACACACGCGCGACCTGCGGCGCGGCCGTCATGCTGCTCACCAAGGGGACGGCGCTCCCCAGGAGGCCCGCGACGAAGCCGCCCGCGATCGCGATCGCGGCCCAGTTGCGTCGGCTCGCCTCTTCGATGCGCCGCCGCCGTGACGGCTGCGTCGCGTTCGGATCGTTGCTCCGCGTCTCGAGGTCGAGCTTGAGCGGTCGGTAGCTCACCTGGACCGGGGGCGCGGGTCGCGACGCGAGCTCTGGCATCCACGGCGTCGGTCGAATCGCTTCTGTGTGGGACGCCACGGCCTGCGCGCGCGGCTTCACGAACGACTCGTCGCCCCACGGCGGCAGGCTCGCGGGCGCGGGCGCGTGTCGGCGCGAAGAGATCGCGGGCAGCGTGGGAGGCAGGGGTGCCGTGTGCTCGGCGGTCGGGATGTCCAGCTCGACGGAGGGTTGCGGATCGACGGCGGGGGCCTCGACGCGCGCCGCCGCGACATCGATCGACACCGGCGCGATCGACGGTGCGTGCGACGCGCTCGCGGGCTCTTCGTCGTCGGCGCGGGGCGACCGGGTCGACGCGGGCGTCTTGCCGTGGGCGACGGTCTCCTCGGTCGTGGCTGCCGCGCGCGCGGCGCGCAGGGCATCGCTCGGCGGACGCGCCGCGGCGAGCGTGCGGCGGAGCTTGACGCTCGGCGGTCGCGCGCGCAGCGGCTTGGCCGTGGGGACGACCGCGGACGCGAGCTCTTCCCGCTGCATGACGCGCGTGCGCATCATCTCGGTCGGGCAGTCGTCGTCGGGTTCTTCGTGCGAGCGGCGGCGGGGGAGGGCCATAGGAAAGCGACCGAGTCTTACGGCGATCGGACTAGCATCTTCCCTCGCACCTGCAACGGAAATGTATGTGTATGTAGGCCTCCAGCCCGGGATGCGCAGGCCTTCGGTTCTCCCTGGGCGCGAGGCGCGGTTCGCCTGCGGCGCAGATTTCGTCACAAATCCTGGGCCCCGCCCGATGGTCTCTCGAGCATGACGCGCCACCGAATCCTCGGCCTCCTCCTCCTCGGCGCCCTCGGCACCATCGTGGGGCTCACCCTTTCCCGCGGCGCGTCCGGCGACCCGAGGCCGCCGTCGACCACAGGCCCCGTCGCGCCCGCGGTCGGCGCGTCGCACGCCCCGGCGACCGCAGGCCCCGCGCCCGTTCATCCGTGGGGGCCGTCGACCACCGCCGAGCGCCTCGACGCGCGGTTCGCCTCACCCCCGCGCGGCTTCACCCGTGTCCCGCTCGCGCCGCACAGCTTCGGGGCGTTTCTGCGCGCGCTGCCGCTCGCCCCCGCGGGCGCGCCCGTCGTCGACTTCGCCGGGCGCCCTCTCTACGACGAGGGCCGACACCCGAACATCGTCGCTGTCGCCGACCTCGACGTCGGGACCAAGGACCTGCAGCACTGCGCCGACGTCATCATCCGTCTCGACGCCGAGTGGCGGTATGGCCTCGGCAAGCGCGACATGTCGTATCGCGCCGTGTCGGGCACGCCGCTCCCGTATCGAAGCTACGTCGCCGGAGAGCGCGCCGTGCTCGACCACGGCAACCTGGTGCTCCGCCGCGCGGCGCCGGCCAAGCGCGATACGCACGCGCTCTTCCGCGAGTACCTCGACGTCGTGTTCGCGTGGGCGGGCACGGCTTCGCTCGAGCGGGACGCCAAGAAGGTGCCGATGAGCGATTTGCGTCCCGGCGACTTCTTCGTGCTCACGGGACGACCGTTCGGTCACGCGGTGCTCGTGCTCGACGTCGCCAAAGACGCGAGCGGGAGGGTCGCGCTCCTGCTCGGTCAGAGCTTCATGCCGGCGCAGACGTTCCAGGTGCTCCGGCCCAGCGGGGCGAGCTCGCCATGGTTCGTCGTCGGTCCGACCGACACGCACGTCAAGACGCCGTTCTGGAGCCCGTTCCCCGTCACCGCGCTGCGCCGCTTGCCGTGAGCCGACGCGCCGTCTTCTGCGTGATCGCGTCGGTCGCGTCGATCGTCACCTCACACGCCGCCCCGTCGCGCGTGCACGCCGCCCCGTCACGCGCTCCCGATGCGCCCCGAGGGGGCAGCGCGCCGTCGTCGCGGGTGCGGCTCTCCGGGGCTCCGTGCGCCGGGTGCGTGGCGTCGTTCACCCCGGGCCCCGATCCCGCGCCGCTGCTCGTCGTGCTCCACGGCGACTCCGGACACGGCCCGGCCGAGCTGCTCTCGCGCTGGGACGCGTGGCTCGCGCCCAAGGGGGCTGCCGTGCTGGCGCTCGCGTGCCCGGCCGAGCGCGGGTGCAAGGGCAGCTTCTGGCGCTGGAACGGCGCGCCGTCGTGGATCACCCAGCAGATCGACGGCCTCGCCTCGCGCCGCGCGATCGATCGCAAGCGCATGTGGCTCGCGGGGTGGTCGGGCGGCGCCTCGTACATGGGCCATCGCACACAAGAGCTCGAACGGACGTTCGCGGCGCTGGTGCTCCATGGCGGCGGCATACCTCCCGCCGACGACGCGTGCGGGCACGACAAGCGCCCCGTGTTCTTCTTGGTGGGAGACCGCAACCCTCTCCATCACCTGGCCACGTCGCTCGAGCGGCACTACCGGGGGTGTGGGCACGAGGTGCGCTGGACGCTCTTGCCGCGCGCGGATCACGCCGGCGAGTGGCGCGGTCTCGACGCGCACGGGGCGGACATCGCGACGTGGCTCATGAGCAAGCGCATCGAAGGGGCTTAAGCGTCGCGGCGGCTCACCGTGGAGGCGCGGCGGCTCGTCGCTAGGCTCACGGCGCGCGTCGCGGGGCTCACGGCGGGGCGTCGACGACCTCGAGGTAGAGATCGTCGAGCAGCAGGGTGCCCTTCACGGGGGACGACGCGCGCGACACGCCGAAGAGGAGCGCCCGCTCGGCGGCACCACCCATGTCGAGGCCGAGCGGTGCGTCGATCGCGACGGCGCCGTCGACGAAGAGCGTCAGGCGGCCGTATGTGCGGTTGGTGGGATCGGCCTTGTCGACGGACACGACGAGAGCGTACGCGTGCCATCCGGGCGTGATCGTCACGACGTCGGGCGGGGCGAGACCGCACGCGTTGCACTTGTCGGCCACGTAGTCGATCTCGACGCGGCGCCCCATGTCCGACCAGCGAACGCTCACGTCGCGGAGCTCCTGCCCGCCCGCGCTCAGATCGGTGCGGAGCTTGGGGCCGTCGACGGACCCGTTGTTCAGCGTCACGTTGGCGTTGAACGCGATGATCGTGGTGTAGCGCGCGGGCGCGGCGCCCGGCCGGTTCTTTCGCAAGAACCCCTGCTGTAGGTCGCCAGCGTCTGCGCCTTCGAGCTGGGCGCGAAGCCCGACGGATCCGGCGGCGCCTTGGCCCGTGGTCACGTCGAGCAAGCTCTGGCGATAGACCGAGTCCCACTTACCGGGCAGGTTGACCGCGTCGGGAGCCTCGAAGTCGTCGCAGAAGACGTCGGCGGTGCCGCACGGCTTGGGCACGGGCAACTGCGGTCCCGCGTCGGGGAGCGGCGCCGCGCCGTCAGGGGAGACGCTGGGCGCGTCTAGCCCCGCGTCCGAGCCTCCGTTCGTCTCGGGCGGCGTGCTCGAGAACGTGCCGCACGCGACGACCGCTGCCAGTGCGAGCGCGGCGGGGGCATATCCAAGGCGCATCCGTGAATGGTAGCAGCGCCGCGCGGTGTGCGTCGGGGTTTGGGCCTCAGAACGAGTATCCCGCCGTCAGCAGCAAGCGAGGCAAGATGCGAGGCGCGGGGAACGTGGGGAGCGGCGGCGCGACAGCGGCGATCTCGTCGGGGAGGCTCGCGTTCTCGGGGCGCGGATACGCCAGGGCCATCACACCCACTCCGCCGCCGAGCGTGATGCCCCCGCGCAGGATCGCCTGGACGCCCACGTCGAGCGCGCCGCCGTGGGCGTGGTAGCTGACGATCTCGGGCTTCATCGATGCGCCGAGGCGGGGATAGGCGATGGGCATCAAGACGAACGACGCGCCCGCGAAGAGCCCCGCAGCGCCCGCGCGGCTCGAGTAGACGCGATAGCCGAGCTCGCCGCCCGGCAGCGGACGCGTGGCGTCGACCCAGCCCGTGCCTTGCGCGAGCGTGCGCAGCAGCGGCGTCGAGAACGTCTGCATGTACCCACTGACGACCACGGCGTGGTGCGGCGCGACGAGCACCTCGAGGTTGGCGCCGTACCTGCCGATGATGAGCGCGAGCGGGTTCGCGGTGATCGTGACGCGCGCAAGGTCGGGTGCGGGCGGCTCGGTCACGCGATCGGGCGCAGCAGGCGACGGCGCGGGCGCGATCGGCGGTGCGACGGCGCTCGGCGCGGGCGCTGGGGTGCTCTCGGGCGGTGCGACCGCCGCGGCGGGGGGCGGAGCAGCGGCCGCGGGCGGGGGCGGCTCGGGCGCGTTCTTGGGTGCGGCGGCTCTCGCGGCGCGCGACGCGCTCGGTGTCCGCGTCTTGCGCGGGGTCGGTCGCGCCTTCGACGGGTTCTTGTGAGGCGTCGCGGCGCGCGCCTTGGGGCGCCGAGGCGCTGCGTCGGCCGTGGCGTCGGCGCCCAGCGCAGCGACAGCGACGACGAGGGCGACGATCCAGCGCATGCGGTCCGCGGTACAAGACGCGTGCCCGTGATTCGTACTCGTCACCGCTTTGCCAAGTGTCCGTAATCATGAATTGAATTGCGCTCCCGTGCGCGACGCACCGGCTGCCTACGCGCCTCGGGTGGGCAAGCGCGTCCCCACACGTGGCCCCGCCTTCATGCGGCCGATCGCGCCACCCTGAAGGGGCCCGAGGGGGGAGATCCCAGTGCGCGCGCGTATCACCGCGGGCCGCGCTCATGTTGACCCTCCGAGACTTCTCCAACGTCGTGATCCGCCCG
>JAGQJA010000701.1 GCA_020430845.1 Myxococcales bacterium | reverse complement strand
CGCGTCGTAGGTGAGGACGTCGGTGCCTTCTGGGTCCGTCATGCGGACCGGGTTGCCGACCGGGTCGTACGCGGCGGTGTAGCACCGCGTGTCGGCGCCGAGGGCGCTGTAGTCGTAACAGCGCGACGTGATGCGGCCGAGGTCGTCGTACGTCTGCACGCGCGCGTGGCCGTCGGGGTACGTCAGGCGCGTGTTGCGACCGAGCTCGTCGTATGCGTATGCATACGTTCCCTCTCCGTCGACGGCGCGGGTCGCCAGCAGGCCGCGGGCGTCGTAGGTGAAGTCGTGGGCTCCGTCTGGGCCTTCGGCGCGTCCGACACGGCCGTCGGGGCGGTAGGTGTAGGCCGAGGTCGGGCCTGCGACGGGCGACGGCGTGCCGGGGATGAACAGCGCTCCGTTCGCGTACCGCCGCGCCACACCCGTGACGCGGCCACCGACATCGCGCGTGTAGGTGTACCGCGCGGCGGAATCGAGGCCGCCGCTGAAGCCCTCGGTGCCCAGCGCGTCGAGCTCCGCGTCGCGCGGTACGACGCTAGACTGGTTCTCGGCGGTCGACGCGGTGCTGAAGCTCGTCGCGAGCAGCGGCGCTGCCGTCAGCGCGTTCCATCCGTGTTGCTCGTTGGCCTTGCCGACGGGCAGCGCCGACGGCGACGACTCGGGATCGCTCGAGGGGCGGCCGTCGCGTGACGTGCGCCGGACGAGGCGGGAGGCGGTGTCGAACTGGTGGGCGAACGAGAGGTCGAACGTCGCGTCGCGGTAGAGGGAGATGAGGGCGGGGTGACCCTCGATGTCGAAGGCGTTGTGACCGATCTGGTAATCGCCAGCGCGGAGCGTGCCACTGAGCGACGTGCTCGCGGCCGTAGCGTCTCCGCTCGCGCCGACGAGGCCTG
Source organism: Myxococcales bacterium (assembly GCA_020430845.1). GTDB lineage: Bacteria > Myxococcota_A > Polyangia > Polyangiales > Polyangiaceae > Labilithrix. The sequence continues at coordinate 1,942 of JAGQJA010000701.1, read as the reverse complement.
GGCCCGACCATGTACCCGCGGTCGGCACGGGATACGAGCGCGTGTGGCGGCGGCCCAGGGTGTCGACCATCGAGACCACGCGGCCCAGTTGGTCGTGCGTCGACGAGGTCGTGCGCGAGAGGCGGTCGACGATCGTCTTCAGCTCGCCCGTCGTCTCGTACGCGTAGGTCTCCTCGAAGCCGTGGGGGTCGGTCACCTTCTCGAGCCGGCCCTCGGCCCCGTAGTCGAACGACCATTCGACGCCCGACGGCAGGTCGGGCGTGTGGATGCCCGTCACGAGGTCCTGCTCGGTGCAGCCGCAGCCCGCATGCGAGTACCTCAACGTCGTCGCGTTGCCCTCGGCGTCACGCGCCTCGGTCAGGCGATTCTGCGTGTCGTAGACGAACGACGCCGAGGCCGTGCCGTCGCTCGCGCTCGTGACGTTCCCTGCGAGGTCGTAGGTGAACGCGCTGGTCCGACCGAGGGTGTCGACGGTGGCCAGGAGGTTGAGTGTGCCGCCTGCGTCGTCGTACGTGTACGTGGTGGTCACGCCGTGCTCGGTGATCGTCGCCGGCTGCCCGTCGGGCCGCCACGTGAGCAACTGCTGCCGCCCCGTCGGGAACAGGCCCGTGTCGGGTGCCGCGTCGAAGATGCGCGTCACGTGGCCGGCTGCGTCGCGCTCGATGTGCTGCGCCACCGACGACGGTCCCTCGAAGACCTGCTTCAGCCAACCGTTGGCGTCGTACGTCCCGCGCCACGCCTCTCCGCCCGCGCCGGACACGAGCCGTCGCCGCCGCCATACGCGCCCGAGGGCGTCGAAGTCCCGACTCTCGTCGAGTGGAACGCCGTTGAGCTCCGTGCGTTCGACTCGGAAGATGGTGTTCTTGCGCGATACGACGGCGAATCGATCTGCGAGCGCCCCCGCGTAGACGGCCCGCTCGACGCGCGGGATGCCATCGGCGACGTAGCTATCCGACTCCACCTCGCCGCGGTCGTTGAGGACCATGGTGTGCATGACGCCGTGCGCGTCCACGTGACGCGCTTCGCGGCGCAGCGTGCTCCCGTTCACGCGCACCGGCCCGCTTCCCCACGCTTGCGTGAAGGTCTGGACTTCGCCTGCCGGTTTGGTGGTGCTCGCCAGCGTGCCGTCCTCTCGGTACGCGTACGAGGTCAGGTCGCCACGGGGGCTCGACTTGGTGGAGCGGCGATGCGCATTGTAGGTATACGCATACGTCTCGCCGCTGGTCATGCGGACAGATTCGAGGTCGCCCTGAGCGTTGACCGTGAGCGTGGTCTCGCGGCCGCGCTGATCGCGAATCGCGCGGATCTTGTCGCCATCGTAGAGGAAGACGATCTCCCCTCCGGCGGCGTCCACGATTCGGAGGATCTTGTCGCCCGAGCCGTCCACGTACTCGACGAGGAACTCGCGCTCGCCGGTCCGCTTCTTCTGCTCCACGAGTCGGCCCGCGCGGTCGTAGCGCCAGGTCCTGGCGGCCGTCGTGTCGGTGAGCACGACCTCACCCCCCGGGACGCGGGCGAGCGTTCGCGTCGGTTCCCACAGACTCGACATACGCTCGATGTCGACGCGTACGAGCCGCCCGTTCCCGATGGCGAGCAACGCGTTGCCCGTGATGGCCAAGAGATCGCATGACGGCTGGCCGGGGATAGGCGCCACGTTGGGCGACAGGTCCTCCTGGATTTCGTCTTGCCCTCGGTCCTCGAACAGCAGCGTGAGGTCGCGGCTCAGGGTGTCGTAGGCGAAGAACGCACCGTACGGCGCCTGGATGAACAGCACGCCGTCCTCGGACATCGAGAGGCGCACCGGTTGGTTCAGCGAGACGAACGTCGCGGGCTGCCGCGTGCCTTTGCGCGAGATCGCGACGCCGTTGCCGTTGCCGACCACACGCTCGACTCGACTCGACGCGCCCACGCCGCCGAGTCCGTCCGGCGAGATCTGGTAGAC
>JAGQJA010000005.1 GCA_020430845.1 Myxococcales bacterium | reverse complement strand
CACCAGTGGTCATGGAGGATCCACGGAGCGGCCTGGCGACCGCAGGGGTCGCACCGGACCAGACCAGGGGTGCCACGCCTTTCTCGAGGCCGGACAGGCCGGCTTTTGTTCGAATTTCCAAGCACATCGGAACATGTAGGGCGGCATCCTTCATGCACGTACACGCAGCGTGATCCCGCCCTTCTCCGAGCCGTCCCGCTTCACGCGTCCACGCGTCGCCCCGCCCCGATCCCAGACCGTCGGCGCCCCACGCCTCGCCGCCGCCCTCGCCGTGGCCCTACTCGCTGGGCTCGCGGCGTGCGCCTCCGACGCGGATCCCGAGGCGACACAGCGCGCTTCCTCCGCGTCGACGAGCGCGAGGTTCGTCGGGTGTCGACCGTCGCCGGGAGAGTGCCGGGCGTCGTGCCCCGATCGCCGCTTCCGCTTCGTCGACCCCGACGCGCGCTGCCCCGCCGCCGGCGACGCGCCGAACGACACCGGCGCCTGCCTCTGCGGTGACGAGGCGCCGCCGCCGCCCGAGCGGCCGGAGGGGGTGTTCTTCGGGTGCCGCCCCTCGGCCGGGGAGTGCCTGCTCTCGTGCCCGACGCGCCGCGGAGCGTACGTCGAGGGGTGGCCCGACTGCCCCGCCGCCTCCGACCCTGCGTACGTGCGCGGGGGCTGCTTCTGCCAGTGACGCGCCGCGAGCCGTGCACGCGGGCCGCGGTGTGCCGGAGCGACGGCGGGGCCGTGCTACCTTTGGGATCGTGGGGAGGGTCTCTACGCCGATCTTCGTGGGCGCCGCGGCCGCGTGCATCGCTGGCTGTAGCCTGCTCGTCGACACCCGCGGGCTCGGCGGCGGCGGCGAGGCCCCCGGCGCGCCGGACGGTTCTGCCACGACCGACGGGGCTCGACCCGCGCCCTCCACGGACGGCGGCGCCGAGGCGAGCTTCGCCCCGCCCGACAGCGGCCCGATCGACTGCGCCGCGCCGAACACGTTCTGCGACGACTTCGATCAGGGAGCGCTCGGCGCGACCTGGGACGACATCGAGCGCACGCACGGCGACGTCAAGCTCTCGCAAGAGGCCCTGAGCCCCCCCAACGCGCTCGCCGCGGGCGTGACGCCGGGGACGAACACGGGGGACGCGGCCCTCGTGAAACGGTTCTCTCCTGCGCCGGCCGCCATCCACTGCGAGCTCGACTTCAACCTCGACTCGCCCGTGCCCGTCGACATCTTCCAGATCCGAACCGTGGTCGGCGGCAAGGCGCGTTACCACTACGTGGGGTACCGGTCGGCCGACTGGGCCGTCGGCGAGTGGATCCCTGCCAGCGCGGGTCAGCCGGAGACCAACCGCTCCTCGTCGATCGCGTCGCTCGCGCTCAAGCGCTGGGCAAAGCTCGTGGTCGACATGAACGACACGAGCATCACGGCGACGCTCGACGGGCAACCGCTCGGATCGCTCACGGGCATCAGCGCGGCGGGCGGCTCGCGGCGCGACCTCGCCATCGGGCTGCCCGACGTCCCCAAGTCCGACACCGCGAGCATCCTGGTCGACAACGTCCGCTGCGTCGTCACGCCCTGACACCAGGAGCGGTCTTTCGAGCGACTCGCCCCGAGCCTCAGCGGCGCGGCGGCCTGTAGCCGGCCTCGAGGTCGAGCAGCATCTGGTCGGGGGACACCGACGTCGTCAGGAACTGCGCTTCGCCGTCTCGAAAGACGACGAGAAGCCCGACGCCCGGCGTGCTCTCGGCGCCCTCGCAGCGGAACGCCCACCCGAAGCGTCCCTCTTTGACGGGGACGGCGGCCTTGCCCGTCGTCTCGCGGCACTTGCTCTCGGCCACGGCGCGCGCGTGCTCGGCCTTGAGACCACCGGGCGCGAGGGGATCACCGCCGCTCGGCTCGGCCGCGGGCTTGCTACCGCCGCAGGCTGCCACGGAGATCGAGATCGAGAGCGAGAGTGAGAGGAGGCTCGCGGCGCGCATCGGCACGGGATGATACGGCGCGCCGGGCCGTCGCGCTCGACTCTCGTGCGCGCGCGCCCTCACCCCGAGATCGCGACGCCCATGCGCTCGCGCAAGAGGGCCAAGCCCTCGCTCGCGGTGAAGGCGAGCAGGTCGCCGCGCTTGGCCTCGGCGGTGAGCTCTCCGACGCGCCGCTCCTCGGCCTTGACGAGGCGCATGACCACGCGGAGATCTCCCGCGAGCAGCGCGCCGGCGCGCGTCGCCGTCAGCTCCACGCTGCGGATCCACGCGAGCAGATCGAGCTTGCCGCCGCGCGCGTCGAGCTGCTCGACGGCCTCGGTGAGCGCGGCCTTCTCGTCTTTGGTGAGGCGCGACGAGATGGCGCTCTCGAGTCGCTCGGCGCCCTCTTGTGCCGGCGGCGGCACGCTCACGCTCGGCATGACGATGCGCACCGAGCTGAGCACGAGGGCCGTGATGTCGGCGAGCGTCGGGTAGAACACGAGCGGGTAGTGCTCGGGTCGGTAGTACGTGAGGTGCCGGCCCGCGAGGAACGACAGCTGCTGCACCGTGAGGCCGCGACGCACCGTCTCTCCGAGGGCGGTGGCGGGCGACTCGGCGGGCACGGCGGCGATCCCCGTGGGGACGTCGTCGACGAGGTAGAGATCGGGCAGCGGCAGGTCGAGCGCGCGCGCGGCCCACACGAACGTGCGCACGATCGACGCCGTGCTCCCCTTGTCTTGCTTGGTGGCCGGGTCGAGCGCGACGAGCTTCTTCTTGGCGGCGAGCTCGGCGAGCTGCACCTCGACGGCGGCGCGCGAGACGGCCCGAAGCACGTCGCACACGATGTCGTCGGTGCCGGGCGCGCGGAGGCACTCGGTCCACCACGCATCGGTCATGCCGGTCGTGGGGCGGATCGGGCCGTCGGGGCGGAACTGCTCGACCACGAGGTCGTGGCTCACGTCGGTCGCGCCGAGCTCCTCGAGGCACGTCGCCATGAGCCACGCGCGGTCGGGCCGCTGCGCCCGCTGGTGCAGGTCGAAGAGGCGCCGATACGTCTGGGCGCGGAACGGAGCGTGGCGCGCCACGGTCTCGAGCTCGCGCACGGCCGCGGTACGATCGCCCTTGGCCGAATAGAGCTCTGCGAGCGCCGCGCGGCTCTCGGCGTCCTCGGGTCGCAGCTCGATCGCGCCGCGCAGGGCGTCGACCGCACCCGGGCCGTCGAGCAGACGGTCGCGGCGCACGGTGCCGAGCTTGCGGCACACGTCCCACGCGCGCTCGCGGTCTCCGATGGCGGCGAGCCGATCGATGAGGCGCTCGTAGACGCCCGCGAGCTCGGCCCACTCTTCGCGCTTGGTACGGATCGCCACGAGCATCGACAGCGCGCGGTCGTTGGCCGGATCGTCGGCGAGCGCGAGCTCGAGGAAGGCGAGCGCCTTGGGCTCGTCGCGCATGCGCCCCGCCTTGAGCTCGGCCTGCGCGAGGCGGTGCAGGCTGCGCTCCTCGGGGCTCGTGCCGTCGGCGCGGCAGAGCTCGTCGAGCACGTCGAGCTGCTTGTTCCACAGCTTCATGGCGCCGTAGAGGTTCTTGAGGCGGCGCAGCACCTCGACGTTGCCCGGCGCGATCAGGCCGGCCAGCTCGAGCGTCTCTGCGGCCCGCTTGGGATCGCCGAGGCGGAACTCGTAAACGTCGGCGATGCGCCCCATCTCGTCGACCTTCTCGGCCGAGCTGGCGACGGCGTCGCAGCGCTTCTTGCGGTACTCGGCGACGCGCTCCCACTCGCGACCGTCGAGGGCGAGCAAGATGAGGCCCTCGATCGAGCGCATGTGCCCCGGGAACGCCGTGAGCGCCTTCTCGAAGTTGCTCTCGGCCTCGCGGGCCCGGCCCTGCGACGACTTGACCTCGGCGATCGACGCGTAGATCGACGCCTGCGACGCGCCGTCCTTGGCGTCGACGACGAAGAGCGCCTTCTTGTAGGCCGCGAGCGCGTCGTCCCACTGCGAGCGCTCCTTGGCCGCGTTTGCCTCCTCGAGGATGGGCTCGACGGCCGGCAGGGGGGGCAGCGACCGCGAGGACGGGGGGATGGAGCGCATCGAGCGCGGCGGCGGCCGCGACGACATCACGGGCGGGGGCAACGAGTCCGCGGGCGGAACGAGCGAAGGCGGCGGGCTGGGGATCTGATCGTCGTCGTCGGGCTCCGACATGACGACGAGATTACTTCAGGTGGCCGGCGCGTCATGCGGAACCACGCGCGAAGCCCGGGCGGCGCGACGCAACCACACGCGCGGTGCGGCGCACCCGCGTGGATTCCTGGCCCGCGGCGCCCGAGAGAGGGAAGCGAGGCCTCTCCCCCGAGGTCAGGCGCGCCCCGTGGCGTTTTGCGACGGTGGGGCGCCGGGCCACACATCCTGCGACACGCAACCACGCGTTCCACGGGACATCAGACTGTAGACCGGTCGGGCCCGCGGGTTGCATCGAGGTCGTCGGCAGCCGCGGCGCTCGCCTGTCATGACGCGAAACCCACCCCGAAGCCACCGTCTCTTCGACCTCATCGGGCTGGCGACCGTGATGGCCGTCACGCTGGCCGTGACGCTCGACCAGCTCACGCAGCTGGACATTCGGTTCGGCGACGAGACCATCTACCTCGAGGCGGGCCTCAACCCGGGATCGCTCCAGCCGCTCGCGCGCAGCAGCGCCCTCTACACCGCCTTCTACCGGGCGCTGAGCTTCTTCGAGCACGACGCCGAGCGCATGTACTTCCTCAGCTGGGTCACGCTCACGGTGGCGCTGCCCGTGCTGCTCTACGCGCTCGCGCGCAAGGCCGGCGCGCCAACATGGGCCGCCGTGCTCGCGGCGACCGTGTGGGCGTGCTCGGGCGCGGTGATCGTATGGCCCTTCGTCTCCAAGCTCGCCACGGCCGTCATCGCCGTCGGCGCGATCGTCGCGCTCTCGCGCCGAGACACGTTCACGCGCCTCGGCGTGCTCACCGTCACCGTGGTCGCCGCGGGATACGCGCGCCCCGAGCTCGTGACCGCGGGCTGGATGATGGCCGCCGGGTGCGTCGTGTACGGCGCCCTCACCGCGCGGCGCAGCCCGCGCCGCCTCGTCGCCGCGGGGGCCATCGCCCTGTCGACGCTCGGGCTCGCGCTGAGTTTCGGCACGCCCTTCGTCGACAACCGCTCGTTCGAGGCGTTCGAGCAGCACTTTGCGCTCAACGTGGCCGACGCGCGCGAGTTGCACGACGAGGACGCGGAGCCGCTCGACCCGTGGAACGATCCGTCGTCGACCGTGGCGTCCGCGTTCGGCGACACGCAGAGCGTCGGCGGGGCCCTGCGCGCGAACCCGCGCGCGTTCGCGTGGCATGTCAGCCGCAACGTCAAGAACCTCCCCAACGCCGTGGCCGAGGTCGTCAAGCCGATCCCCACGCTCGCGCCCCCGCTCAAGCGCCTCTCCGAGGTCGCCATCTTCGCCCTCGCCGCGCTCGGGATCGGCGGCTTGGTCACGCGCGCACGTCGAGGCCGCATCCGCGCGTCGCTCTGGCCTCCTCTGCTCGGCGTGATCGGCGTCAGCGCCCTCGCCGCCGCCCTCACGGTCTACCCACGCGCCCATTACCTCATCCCGACGTGCTTCCTCGTGCTCACGGGCGCTGCGGTCGCCTGCGGCGAGCTGCGTCGCGCCTGGTCGCTCGACAGCCGCGTCGCACCGGCCCTGGCGTTCGCCACGCTCTTGATGACGGGCCAGTCGTTCGCACCGAAGCCGTCCGACGCGCGCGTTCAGGAGGGTCGGGCCACCATCGCGGCGCTGCGCGAGCTCGACATCCCACACGGCACGACGTTCCTCGAGGCCGACATCGGCCGCGGCGCCTACGTCGGCCGGAGCAACGTGTCGATCGGTCCGTGGGAGAAGCAAGACGAGTCCCTCTTCGAGTTCATGGAACGCCGAGGCGTCGACGTGGCGGTCATCGACGCGCGTTTGCGCGCCGACCCGCGGTTCGCCGAAGAGCTCGCCGACATCGGAGACCTCGAAGAGGCCGCCGACGAAGAGGGCTACGAGCTCATCGAGGTGCCCGGCACCTCGACGGTGCTGCTCGTGCGTGAGATCGACGCCTGAGGCCGCGAAGCGCTCTTACGCGAAGCGCGCGACGACGAGCGCGTGGTCCGAGTCGGGCGTGAGCGGGGCGCCGTCGACGTGCGGCCCGTGATCGCGGAGCGCGTCGTTCTGGATGTCGGCGCTCACCAAGCGCGACGCGAGCGCCGGGCTCACGAGGATGTGGTCGATGAGGTCCTTTCCCCCGCCGTGGAACGTGGAGAAGCGGCGCTCGGGGGCGACGCGATCGGTGCAAGACGCGAGCAGGCCCGACGCCTCGGCGGCGCCGACGCCGCGCACCAGGCGAATGGGCAGCGAGGTGATCGTGTCGTTGAGATCCCCCATGACGCACACGCGCGCGTCGGGCCCGGTGGAGAGCGCCGCGTCGACGAGGCCGCGCACGAAGAGCGCCTCGGCCGCGCGCTGCACCATGCTGCGCAGGCGCGAGGCGGCGCGATCGGCCGCGGTCGCGTCGGGGATCTCCTCGCCGTTGGGCCACTTGCGGCGCACGGGCAGGCCCGACTTGAAGTGCGCCGTCAGGACGTGCACGGGGCCCAGATCGCCCGCGTCGACGACGACGTGGGGGATCCCACGGCGCAGCGGCAAGCGCCCGACGAACGGGTCGCGATCCCCCTCGAAGAACGTGGGGAACGGCAGATCGTCGGCGGTGTGGACGCGCGCCTCGAGGACGGGGCGACGGGAGAGGATGACGCAGCGGATGCCGCGCTTGTCGGCCGTGCCGAAGGTGGGCGCGCCGTAGCCGAGGCCCGGCACGCGCTCGGCAAGCAGACGCCCGAGCAGCGCCTCGTCGCCGACCTCTTGGAGCGCGACCACGTCGGCGTCGGCGGCGTCGAGGGCGGCGCCCACATGCTCGAGCTTGGCCGCCACGGCCGGACGATCGGCGTCGCTCTCGGCGTCGAAGAAATCTTTGAGGTTGAACGTGGCGAGCGTGAACGTCATCGGCGCGATGCTATCCTCTTCTTCATGGACCTGAGCGAAGACGCCATCCGATCCATCGTGGCCCACATCGCGCATCTCCGCGCCGAGTACGGCGAGGTGCTCGAGGACCCCGACCTGGTCGAGCCGACGGGCGAGTTCTTTCCCGACGACTTCACGATGGATCCCGAGGGTGTCGGCGCGCTGCTCGAGCGCGTGATGAGCTACGCGCCGCTCTCGGACGGGCTCCCGGTCGAGCTGGGCTTCTTCGAGCCTGAAGAGGGCGGCGGCGGGGGCGGCTGCGGCACCGGAGCGTGCAGCCCCGGCGAGACCAAGCAGGTCGCGCGCGGGAGCGCCCTCGAGACGCCCGACGGGTACGCGGCCATCGTCGCCGTCGCCGACGTGGGCGAGCCGGCGTTGCTCACGGCGTCGCTGTCGCGGAGCGTGGGCCGCATGGTGCTGTTCGAGGCCGACGAGGACGTCGATCCGCGTGACGAGGGCGCCCTCTCGGAGCTGACCGCTGCCGCGTGCGGCCTGGGCCTGCTCCTGATGAACGGCGCGAGCGTCTACAAGAAGGGCTGCGGGGGCATGCGCCAACACCAGGGGACGTTCCTCTCGGTCACCGAGCTCGCGCTCGCCACGGCGATCTTCGTGCGACTCCACGACAAGAAGCCCCGTTCGGTCCGCAAGCACCTCGCACCCACGCAGAGCGAAGCGTTCGACGCGGCGCTCTCATGGGTCGACGGTCAGCCCAAGCTGATGCAAGCGCTCCGGGAGGCGCCCGAGACACTCGAGGACGGCGTGTTCGAGCTCGGCGCGCCGCAGGGCGTGCTGGCGCGCCTGCTCGCCAAGAAGGACGCCGATCGCGATCCCCTCGACGTCGCGGGGACCGTCCGACGCCCGACGCCGCGCTCCGACGCCGAAGAGGCGCGCCTCGCCGAGGCCCGGCGGCTCGTCGAGGACGCCCTGGGCTGACGCGCGCAGAGGCTCGTCTTTCGCGTCCACTCGCGCGCGCGACCGGACTACGCTGGACGCGATGGATCGGAACCCCCCGCGCCCCGAGTCCGACGAGATCACGCTCTACGTCAACACGTACTACTCGCTGCTCCGCTCGTCGGGCGAGGTGCGCGTGCGCGCGTTCGAGGAGGCGCACGCGTTCAGCCACTCGGCGCTCCACCCCGGCGCGCTCTCCGAAGAGCCAGACCTCTCCGCGTTCGCGTACGCGGCCGCGCGCCTGCCCGAGGACATGATCGACATGCGGCTCGTCGTGCTCGGCCAGTCCCACGAGCTCTTCGAGGCGGCCGGCTACGGCGTGCAGGACTGGGCGATCGTCAAGACGCGCGGCCGCCGCAGGCCCCTGCGCTACGACGGCGCCGGCACGCTCGCCGTGTTCATCGCGAGCGCGAGCGACATCGACGACCTCGTCCCGATCCTCACCGCGTGGCAGATCGAGTGGAACAAGATGCACCTGCGCCTGCGCAGCGCGGGCACCGAGCAGTCGGAGGCCGAGCCCGCCTCGCGCGACGACGCCAGGGTCGCGACCCTCCTCGGCATCCACGAAGAAGAGGCCAAGAAGCTCCGCGACGCGTTCGGTGGCGAGGCCGCGCTGCGGCGGGGCCTCGAGGCGCTCGCCACGCGCCCGATGGACCTCAAGGTGCGCATGCTGGCGCCGTCGCACTCGCAGTACCAGCGGGCCGCACAGCGCTGGTGGAGCGGCGTCGAGCCCGTTTACGTCAAGCCGACGTCCAAGCGCGCGCCCGTGTATTTCGTCTCGTCGAACACGCACGCCATCGCGAACCTCGTCGGCGGCTACGCGCAGACGCAGGCCGACGCGATCGTGGCGTGGGCCAAGGCCACCGACCCCGAGGGGCTCGGCGACGACGTGGCGCGCGCGGCCGAGAGCGGCGACGCCGAGACCTTGGCGCCGCTGCTCTACTACCTGCTCCGCGCGTTCATCCACGCCTCGCCCAAGGGCGAGCGCATGAAGGAGGTCCGCGCGTTCGAGGCGGCGCACGGCCTCGTGCACCTCGCCGAGCCCGGACACATCGACGTCGACGCGCAGATCGCGCGCCTCGCCGACATCGACCCGGCGCAGCTCGACCCGCGCCTACGCGTGCCCGGCATCGAGGCGCTCAAGAAGAGCGACGCCGTGCTGCTCAACATCGACTACCCGCTCGGCATGGCGGCGTACCACCTGCTGTCGCGCGTCGGACAAGGCGTGGGCGACCTGCGCGGCGTGTACGTGATGGGCAAGGCGGCCACGCTCAACGGACGCGTCGGCGACGTCATGCTGAGCGGCACGGTGTACGACGAGCACTCGCGCAACACGTTCCTCTTTCGCAACGCGTTCGCCGCGCAAGACGTGCAGCCCTTCTTGCGGCACGGCAGCGTGTTCGACAACCAGAAGGCCGTGACGGTGCGCAGCGCGTTCTTGCAGAACAAGGAGTACATGGCCGCGTTCTACCGCAGCGGCTACACCGTGCTCGAGATGGAGGCCGGCCCGTTCTTGGGCGCGGCGTACGAGCTGGTCAACCCGCGGCGGGTCCCGACCGACGAGGTGATCCACCTCTCGGCGCGCGCCGGCTTCGACGTGGGCATCGTGCACTACGCGTCCGATACCCCGTATTCTCGTCGCCAATCGCTACTCAGCAAGAGCCTCAGCTACTTTGGTGTCGACAGCACGTACGCGTGCGCGACGGCCATCGTGCGACGCATCCTCGAGCTCGAGGTCGAGCGCCACTCGGACTGACCCCTTGTAAGCCGGCGGCGTCGCGCCTAAGACTGATGGGGTCATGCGGGCGGGGCGCAGGCGCGAGCCATCGACGGGGATGCCGTGAGCGGATCGCGAGGGGATCGCGACACCGATCTCGACATGGTCCCCGAGGCGCTCTTCGTGGTGCGCGACGGGCTGGTGCAGCACGCGAACCCGACCGCGGCCAAGATGCTCGGCGCCACGTCGGCCCGCGCGCTCGTGGGCAAGGCGCTCGACGACATCCTGGGCGTCGGCGAGCGGGCGCGCGTGGAGGCGCTCGTCGAGCAGTACCTCGCGGGGTGGCGCCCACCGGCGGCGTTCCGTTTGCGCTTTCGCAACCTCGCCGAGAACGCCGAGCTTCTCACCGACACGCGCGTCGCCACGCGCGCGGGGCTCGTCATCCTGGCCGCGCGGGACATCACGGAGACCACGCGGGGCGAGGCGCTCGTCCGAAAGCTCGCGGACGTCTCTGCGCACCTCGGCACCGTGGGGAGCGTCGACGAGCTCCTCGACGCGTGCGAGCCGATCTTCCTCGAGTTGGGGTGGGTCGTCGCGTACAGCGCCGTGCGCGGCGAGACCACGCACCCGCTGCGCGTGATCGGGCGCGACGACGATCCGGTCGCCGTCTACGGGCGCAGCCTCCTCGGACGCGCGCTCACCCCTGAAGAGGCGCCGATCGCCACGGAGGTCGTCCGCACGCAGCGCGCCGTCTTCCTCGACAACCCGCCCACGGTGAGCGCCCCCGCGGCCGTGCGCGAGGCGCGACGCCTCGACGAGAGCATGCGCGCCGCGCGCGTACGCCGGAGCGCGTGGTGCCCGGTGTTCCGCGGCGACGAGCTCACGCACGTGCTCTCGGTCGCGGGCGAGGACGTCACCGAGCACGACGTGGTGGCACTCCAGCTGTTCGCCGCCCAGATCGGCGCTGCAGCCCGCGCCGCCGACCTGCGACAAGAGCTCGTGCAGCGCGAGCGGCTCGCCGCGATGGGCGAGATGAGCGCGGTGCTCGCCCACGAGATCCGCAACCCGCTCGCCGTCGTGTTCAACGCGGTCTCGGGCCTCAAGCGCGAGACGCTCTCTCCCGGCGCGGCGGAGCTCGTGGGCATCATCGACGAAGAGGCGCAGCGCCTCCGCGCCGTCGTGAGCGAGATCCTCGACTTCACGCGGGGCCCGAGCGCCGTCCTCAGCGAGGTCGACGTGCACGAGGTGGTCGCGAGCGCCGTCGCCGCGGCCGAGAAGGATCCGGCGACGCAGCGCCGCGACGCGCGCGTCACGATCGACGTCCCGGACGGGTTCCCCTTCGCTCACGCCGACCGCGAGCTGCTGCGCCGCGCGCTCGTCAACCTCATCGTCAACGCGCTATGCCACGCGACGCCTGGCACCGAGGCGCGCGTGGTCGCGCGCGAGTCGGGCGATTTGCTCCGCGTGTCGGTCTGGAACGCCGGCATGAGCATCCCGGGCGAGGCCGAGGAGAGCCTCTTCCGGCCGTTCTTCACGACGCGCGACGGGGGCACCGGGCTGGGGCTGTTCGTGGCCCTCCGCGCGGTCGAGGCGTGCGGCGGCGCCATCGAGCTCGACGACGTGCCCGACGGCGCGCAGTTCAGTGTGTGGATGCAGCGGCGGCGTTGACGCGAGCTCGGCAAGCCGCGCGACGTAGGCAAAGGTGCGCGCGACGAAGGGGGCCTCGACGCTTGGCGTTTGCGGACCCCCATGTCGATCCGTCATCATGAACGGATGCGCCAAAAGCTCGGCCGCGCGTCTCGCGCGGTTCCCTGGGTCCTCGCCGCCTCCCTCGCCGCCGCGTGCACGTCGACCGGGGGCGATCCCGGGGAGACGGGAGAGGGCGACGCGGGCGTGGACGACGCGGGCGGGACGGTCGACGCGCGCCCGACGCCCGGCGAGGACGCGGCGGCGACCGACGGCGGCGGCACCTCGGAGGCGGGCGACGCGGGGCCTGACGGCGCGGCCGATGCGGGTCCGCCAGCGTGCGTGAAGGACGGCGGGGTGTGCCCGGTGGGCAGCGCATGCGCGAGCGAAGCCGACTGCGAGGGGCTCTGCACCGCGGGCGTGTGCGCCGTGCCCACGCACACCGACGGCAAGGTGTCGCCGAGCTTGGGCGAGACCGATGTCGACTGCGGCGGCCCCACGGCCCCCAAGAAGTGCGCGGACGACAAGACGTGCGCGGCGGACGCTGACTGCGGGAGCGGCGCGTGCAGCGCGGCGAACAAGTGCGTCGCCGGCAGCTCGTGCAAGGGCTCGGCGAACGGTCCGTCCGGCATCGAGACCTGCGGCACCGGAGAGCTCGGCGCGGCCGGCGCGGTCAACGAGAGCTGCTGCACGTCGCTCCCGCTGCCCACGCGCAAGACGCGACGCCTCGACCGGTACAGCATCACGGGCGGGCGCATCCGCGCGTTCATCGACGCCATCGCTGCGGCCAACGCAGGCGTCCCCGATATCCGTGCATATGCAAAGACCTACGCCGCGGCCAATCCCACCTCGCAGCTCGGCACCGTCTTGGCCGACTACCCCGGCCTGCTCGACGTGCTGCCCGACCACGGCGGCCCGACCACGCCCATTCCCCTCCCCGTGCACCTCGGCGCGTTCCCGCTCGACCCCATCAACTCGCTCGACGGCTGCTTCGTCGGCCCGGGGGCGTACGGTCACGCGACGTACTGGCAGCCCAAGGCCGACCTCCAGCCGTTCGGCGTGGGCAACAACGGCGACCGCCGCTACTCGCGCGACGAGCTCGACAAGAAGCCCGTCAACTGCATGATGAGCCTCATGCTCGCCACGTTCTGCGCGTGGGACGGCGGGGAGCTGGCGCGCACGGCCGACTACCACGAGATCTGGGGCCGCCGGCCCGTGGCCCTGGGCGCCACGACGGTCTACATCCCGTGGACGACGATCCAACCAATCGGCGACTTCAACTGGCGCAACGGTCACGGCGACGCCTGCCCGTTCCCGTGGCCCAACTGCATCAACCCGCAGCCGTCGCACTACACGTTCCCCGCGGCGAACTACAACCCGGCGCAAGACGACACGCCGTCGATCGGCGCGCCGGGCCGCTTTCCGCTCGACGTGACGGCCATCACCTCGGCGAACGGGGCGGGTTGGTACGACGTGGGCGGGAACCTCATGGAGGTCGCGTGGCCCGTCGGCGCCGTGAACCCCGGCCGCAACGCCGTCACCGACGTGTGCGACGTGAGCGCGGGGCCCGGTCCCGGCGAGACGCCGTGCACGCGGCGAGGACAGCCGGGCGTGCTCCGCTACGCGGGCGCGCTCCCGCACGTGGCGCTCGTGGGGTACAGCTTCGAAGGGCACAGCCGACGCAGCGAGGCCTACCTCGCGTCGCTCGACGGCGCCGAGTCGCGCATCGGGGCCGGAGACCTCAAGCCGGTCTCGTTCCAGTACGGCAAGGTCGGCGGCCGCTGCGCGAGGCCCGCGCCGCCGTGAGGCTCAGCGCGCGCCGGGGTGCTCGCTCAGGTCTTTGATGTGCGACAGCACGCGGCCGTGGATCTCGTGGAGCACCCCCTCGCCCCACACGACCCAGTACCCCTCGGGAAAGATCGAGAGCGTGTACCACGTGGAGCCCTCGAGGCGCGTGCGCCCGCCCGGGAGCGGCACGAGCCTGAACTCTCCCTTACGCGACACCATGTAGCCCTCGAGGTGCGGCGCGTGGACCTGGCGGTACGGGCTGAGCTCGCTCATCGACGGAGGCTGCGACGCGACGTCGAACGCGAGGCGCCGCGGCGGCTCCCACGCTGTGATCGGCTCGACGAACGGCCCGGTCGAGAACTCGCACCGCCGGACCGCCCCGACCCCTGAGCCCTCGATGCGCGCGCGCTGCGGGTAGGCGATGCCGAGGCGAAAGAACCACTGCGGCGGTGGGGGCAGCTCGCTGAAGCCGACGACGTTGGGCCACACCGCCTCAGGCGGGGCGTCGATCTCGATCGACGTGGTCACCTCGCGGAGCGTGGGCGTCGTCGTCTTGGCTTCGACGCCCGCGAGGGCCGGGAGCGCGAGCACCATCGCGTACGTGGGGCGGCGCCCTTGTCGCGTCATCGCCCACCCGAGCAGCGCGCCGAAGACGGCCAGCACGATGGCGATCGGCGCGGCCATCGCGATGCAGAGCAGCCCCTCGATGGCGAAGAGCAGGAACGCGAGGCCAGTGATGAGCACGGCCGTCACGGCGAGGCCCAGCGTGGCGGAGAGCCCCCGAGCGTACTTGTGGTTGTAGAAGAGCGCCGTCATGAGCCCCATGCCGAAAGGCGTCCCGAAGAAGAGCGCGGCCCCGTAGAGCTGCATCGAGTAGACCGACACCACGAGCATGCCGAGCCCGAGCCCGACGGACGCGGCCACGCCGAGCAGCGCGCTCCGGAGCCCCGGGGGTACCGGGCCGACCTCCGACGCGGGCGGCGCGTCGGGCGAGGTACGAAACGGTCCGAGCTGCACCGGTACCCAGCGGGTCTCTTCCTTCTTCGTCGCGGGGAGCACCGCGAAGAGCACCATCACCAAGTAGTTGAAGAGGGGCACGAGGAAGAGCAGTCCCCACCACGGCGACGCACCCGCGTCGGCGGCCCGACGCACGGTCATGGTCACACCGACCCACATGAAGGGGAGCGTCGAGAGGGCCATCGCGAGCAGCACGCCGCTCGGCACCGGGCGCATCGCCTCGCTCTTGAGGGCGAGGCTGGGCAAGAGGTAGGCGGCGGGGGGCCAGGGCTTGCCCGTCGCGAGGAGCGCCAGGCCATTGTCGAGCGCGATCTTGAGCGCCATCAGCGCCAGCCCGCTCAGCGCGTAGGCCTTGCGTGACACGGGCGCGCGCAAGCCGAACCACAGCGCGAGGAGCTTCATCGGCGCAGGTTCGCCCGGCGGGCGGGCGCGCGCAAGGTCGCTCGTCGCGCGATCGTGACGGCCCCGGCAACGATCGCGACGGCCCCGGGAACTTTCTCGAGCGCCGCGCGTCGAAGCGTCGTGCCCAGCCGAGCCAAGCTCCTCCGCCTCGCGGCCGTGCCCGCGCTCTTCGCGCTGGGGTGGCTCACCGCGAGCGTACGGCGTGGTCACCCCGCCGCCGCGGCAGAGCCCAGCGACACACATCCGACGGCCGAGGTCGCCGCGACGACCGGCGCCGCGTGCGTCGACGACGACGCCATGCGCGCGAATGCCAACCTCGTGCGTCAGCTCGCGGAGCTCAACGCGCGCGCGCAGCGGCTCGAGGCCGACAAGGTCGCCGCGGACGCGCGAGCCGCAGAGCGACAGGCAGCGCCCTCGCCGCTCGCGGTGCCGCGCGACGAGTGGACGCGCATGCGCGAGGCCAAGACGCTCCGGCTGCGCACCCCGTGCAGCTCGTGGAGCGGGCGCGCGAGGGTGAGCCTGCGGACGCCGTCGCACACTCGGCTCAGCATCGGCGGTCACGGAGGTCTCGCGTCGATGCGCGCAGAGGCGGCGGGCCTCGCGCCCGAAGAGCTCACCGCCGTCGAGGATGCGTACAAGCGCGCCCACGCGCGGACCTGGACCAAGATGCGCCCGGCCTGCACCGACGTGGTGTACGAGCGGAGCGAGGCCCCCGACAACGACGCGGAGCGACTCGCCACGTGCGCGAACCGCAAGCTGCACGTGCGCGCGCAACAGACGCAGCGCGCGATGGATCGCGTCGCCGAGCTCCGTGCGGCCGGCGCGGGGGTCGACCGCACCACGACGGACGAGGAGCGCATCCTCGGCGCTCTCGCCGAGAGCAGCGAGACGCTCGCCGAGGAGCTGGTGCACGCGCTCGGCCGCGAGAAGGCTGCGCGCGCCGTCGACTACGGCATCGTGTGCCTCGACGAGACGACGTACATGGCCGAGCGGCCGCGCTCGGGCGCCTGATCAGGACCGTGGCGGGCGCGCGCGACGGCGGTTAGTCGCGCACAAACGCGCGACGGGCCCCGGGGTGCTTCCCGGAGCCCGTGCGCAACGGCGACCTACGCGAGATCGCGCCCCGACGTCAGGGGAGCGCGACGCAGAGGTTCGAGTCGGTCCCGCAGTTGTTGGGCACGCCCTCGGTGACGCACGACGTGACCTGAGCGCGGCCGGCGGCGCTGAGCGACTTCACGAGCTTCTCGCAGTCGGCCTGGACGAGCTTCTGGCCCGCGCCGTTGGCGCAGTCGGCCACGAGCGGGGCGCAGAAGGCCGCCGCGGTCGCGTCGTCGCACGCGCGCGTGATCGCGTCGCGGATGCACGTGGCCGAGGCGGGATCCCCCTCGCACGTGGGGAGCTTGAGCTGGCACTCGGCGATCGCGTTCGCGACGCCCTTCTTGAAGAGGCTGCTCTCGGTGGCGCACGTGCAGCTGCCCGCGTCGCCGCAGTCGGCGACCGAGCCGGTGTCGTCGAGGCAGGCCGCCGCGTCGGCGCCGCCGTCGCTCGAGCTCGAGCCGTCGGTCGAGCCGTCGGTGCTCGCGCTCCCGTCGGTGCTGGTCGAGCCGTCGGTCGTGTTGTTCGTCGACGAGTCGGTGCCGCCGTCGGTGGACGTGCTGTTGACCGTACAGCCGGACGTCACGGACATGCCCGCGAGCGCAGCGGCAGAGAGCGCGCCCGTAAGAAACAGAAAGCGAGTCTTGTCGATCTTCATGAGTCCTCTTCTCCCCTTTGTGGCGCCGTACCGCAGGCCGGACAGGACAGACGGACGCGCCCCCTCGCGATTCAAGAGATCACGCCGATCTTCGAAAGACAATGTTTTGCGCGTGGATGGGCCATGTCGCCGAAATCCCCACACGGTGGGTCCGGCCCCCCACACCGAGCGGCGCGCGCGACGAGACGGCAGGGCCGGTGGGCCCCAGCCTCACCGCCCTGCGAGGCGATCTTCGACGAGGTCGAGGCGGTCCTGGCCCCAGAAGAGCTCGCCGTCGACGATCCACGTGGGCACCCCGAAGACGCCGCGCCGCGCCGCTTCGTCGGTCGCCGCGCGGAGGGCGCCCTTGACCTCGTCGCCGGACGCACGCGCCAGCACCTCCTCGAGCCCGCGCGTGTGCGCGTCGGCGCCCCCGGGCGTGACGGCCGCGATGGCGGCGCGCGCCAGCTCCGTGAGCACCGAGGCGTCGGCGATGTCTCGGTCCTCGGCCCAGTAGGCGCGGAACGTCGCGTCTCGGTAGTGCTCGCGCGCGGCGGTCGGCAGCGCGAGGTACATGCGCATCGCGGCGAGCGAGTGCACCGGGAAGCGCGTGGGGAACCTGAAGGGCACGTCCCAGTACTGCGCCCAGCGGTGGAGGTCGGCGTAGGTGTGCTTCTGCTTGGCCTCCGACCACGTGGCGAGCGGGACGTCGGGCGTGCCGAGCGTGCGAAAGAGGCCGCCGAGCAGGATCGGCCGCGACGTGAGGCGGGCGCCGTGGCGCTCGGCGACGCGCCGCGCCTGCGTCATGCCGAGGTACGCGAACGGCGACGAGAAGTCCCAGAAGACCTCGAGCTCCGGCTGACCGCGGCGAGAAGAAGCCTGGGCCTCCTCGTCGGGCGGCGACGGGCGGAGGCCCTCGACGAACGCGATGCGATCTTGCCCCCAGTAGAGGTGCTCGGTGTCGACGAACCACGCGGGCACCCCGAACACGCCGCGCGCGATGGCCTCGTCGGTGCGCGCGCGCAGATCGTCTTTGACGGCCGGCTCGTCGATGCGCGCGAGCACGGCGTCGGCGTCGTGCCCCGCGTCGGTGAGCACCGAGGCGAGCACCGCGCGGTCGGCGATGTCGCGGTTCTCGTCCCAGTACGCGCGGTAGAACCGCGCGACGACCGCGGGGTCGACGCCCGTGACGAGCGTGGCCCGTAGGGCGCTCACGCTGCGCATCGGGTGATTCGGCGGCATGCGCAGCGGCACGCCGAAGCGCACAGCCCAGCGCGCCATGTCGAGCCCGTTGTGCTCGGCCTTGGCCGGCGCGAGCGACGCGAAGAGGTTCTGGTCGGTGCCCACGGCGCGGAAGACGCCGCCGAGGAGGATGGGCTTGAGCGTGAGCGGTACACCCATCCGCTCGGCGAGCGCGCGCGCCCGCGTGAAGCCGAGGTACGCGTACGGGCACGTGTAGTCGAAGAAGAGCTCGAGCGACCTCGCCGGCAGCGTCCGGCCCGCCTCGAACGCCGCGGCCACGACCTCAGTCCTTCTTGGTGAGGTACTTGGCCGGATCGGAGGCGAACTTCTTCGCGCAGCCCGAGCAGCAGAAGTAATACGTCTTGCCCTCGTGCTCGACCTTGGGCGAGTCGGCGGTGACCACGAACTCCTCGCCGGACACGGGGCACTTGGAGGTGTCCCCGACCGTGGCCTCGCCGATGGGCTTGATCGGGCCGCTCGGCGCGGCGGCAGCGGTGGCGGGGGCCGCCGGGGTCTCTGCGGGAGCCGCGGGCGCGGGCGCGGCGCCTCCGCACGCGGCGAGCGCGAACGAACAGAACATGCAACTTGCAAGCATCTTCATGGGACGACTCCTCCAGACAAAAAAGACGCGCGGAGGTGGAGTTTCCCCCGCCTCCGCGACGTCACGTTAGCACCGGCCCGAGATCAGGTCTTGGGCGGCGGCGGCGCGCTGAACTCCCAGACGAAGGTGGCTTCGCCCTTGCGCGCGTCGGGGGGGTTGAGGCCGAGGCCCGCGATGCTCTTCGTCACGCACTCGGCCACGGCGTCGGGCGCCGTGGTCTGGGCCTTGTCGACCTGGACGTTGACGATCTTGCCGGCCTCGTTCTCGACGTCGAACTTGACCGACACGCGGCCCTGCGCGCCGGGCGTCGCCTTGAGCACGCCGTCGTAGCAGGCCTGGATGTCGGCGTTCTTCGTGGCGAGCTGAGCCGCCGTGTCGTCTCGGTACATCTCCGGGCTACGCGCCGCGAAGCCGCAGCCCGAAAGCGCTGCGATGGAAGCAACCATCAAGAGCTTGGTGTTCATCGAGTGGTCTCCTTCGTTCACTTCTTCGGGGCCGGCTTGGCGGGGGCGGCCTTGGGCGCAGCCTTGGGCGTCACCTTCGGCGGCGCCTTGGGCGCCGTGGTGCCAGGCTTCTTGGGCGGGGCCGGCTTCTTGGGGTCGATCTCCGCGCCCGTGGGCTCACCCGAGTCGGGCGCCTTCTGGGTCTCGGTCGTCGACTCGACGATCTTCTCTTTGCCGGTCTTGGGGTCGATCTCGACCTTCTTCTTCGTGATGTCCTGCTCGATCACGAGGAACTCGACGCGGCGGTTCTTCTCGCGGCCCTCTTCGGTGCCGTTGTCCGCGATGGGCTTCTCTTCGCCCCACCCCTTCGCGACGAGGGCCTCCTTCTTCAGGCCCTCCTTCTCGATGAGGTACTTCATGACGGCCTTGGCGCGCTCGTCAGAGAGCTTCTTGTTGTACTTGGCGTCGCCCTCGGCGCTCGCGTGACCCTCGATGGAGATCTTCTTGACCTGAGGGTTCTTCTTGATGACCTCGGCGATGTCGTGGATGAGCGAGAAGCTCTCCTCCTTGATGACCGCCTTGTTCACCTCGAACTGGATCTTCTCTTTGAAGTCGATCTTGTTGTCGCGCAGCTCGACGCGCGGGGGCGGCGGCGGCGGGTCCACCTTCGGCGGAGGCGGGGGCGGCGGCGGCGGCGGCGGCGGCGTGCCCGCCACGTTGAACGCCTGCGCGCCTTGGAACTGCGTGACGCCACCGCAGCCGATGGCGGCAACGGCGAGGGTCGCGGCAACGGCCACGAAGGGGAAGCGCTTCAAAGGCATCAGTAAACCTCGGGTGAGTGGAAGCAACATCGCCCCGTGAGTTGCCTTGCGGCGGGGCGCCCAACGAACAGACCCGGAATAGACGGGTTCGAGGGCGTTGTCCATGCAATTCGTTGCATGTCGATGATTTTGCTTGTGTTTCTTGTCAGTCTTCGATGACGACCTTGTCGCCGCCGCCGCGACCGAACGTCTCGGGCGCGTACATCTCCTCGGCCTTGGGGGGCGGCACGACGAACGTGCCCGGGGTCGTCGCGCGGGCGACGTAGACGTATTCGTGCACGCCGTCCCAGAGCAGCGACGTGAACGCCTCGACGCGCTCGTCGCGCATGTTCTGGTGCTCGTACCAGGAGCGCGACCACAACCAAGAGCGCCCTTTGCGCGCCGTCTCCTTGGGGTCCTTGGGGATGTCGCCCGTGACCGCGAGCGCGGCGTTCATGGGCTCGAGACCAGCGGGCAGCGGGTCGACGAGGGCGACGTGGTAGCGGCGCGCCCTCGCGACCATCGTCACGCGCACGCGCACCTTCGCGCCGAGCTTCATGCGCCACGTGCCGTCGCCCTCGCGCTTGACGTCGTCGGGCTTGTCGACGGCCTCGTAGATGCGGGTGACGACGAACCCGTGGTCGGAGGGCGGCGGCCGCAGATCGCTCGGCGCGTACTGCATGCCCACGCGGTAATAGAGGCGCCCGGGCCCGTCTTTCGAGAGCACGAGGTCACCCTGCTTCACGTCGGCGACGACGCTCATGGGCACGTCGATGCGTCGTCGGTCGGTCGAGCGCCCCTTGAACGTCTGCTCGCCCGCGAACTTGCCCCCGAGCCACACGCGCGCCACGAAGTCGGGCGTCGCCTTCTCGTAGGTCTGGAAGTAACGATCGAGCGCGAGCAGCACGAACGCGTTCTCCTGCGTGTTCGTCCACCGGCCGGCCTTGCGGTGCCCCAAGAGGCCCTTGGCGATCTTGGGGATGAGCGTCGAGCTCGGCTCGTCGCCGATGAGCGCCTCGAGCAGCACGCCGTCCGCGCGCCGATCGGAGTGGAGCATCACCCAGTCGCCGTCCTTGTAGCCGGTGACGAAGTGCGCCATGCCGGCCGTCTCGGTCACGCGGTTCTTCACGACGCGACGGATCTCTTCGAGCTCGGTCGTCGACGCCTTGTCGGCGCCGATCGTGGGCCAGATCCACCCGACCGCCTCCATGGGCAGCTTGTCGACGCCGTTCGCCTCGCGGATGAGCGCGCGGGCGCGCGGCGGGTCGGGGTCCTTGTTGAGCGCGCGCACCGAGAGCGCGTAGGCGATGAGCGACCGGCGCGCGTCGATCGGGTACCACGACGGGATGTGGCGCTCGATGTCTCGCAGGTAGCGCTGCGCGCGGAAGAGCGTCTCGCTGTCGACGGCGTAGCCCTTGTGCTTCGCGCGGACGAGCGCGTGCGTGACGTGGATCGTGAGGTACGGCCACGACGCGCCCCGCCAGAACCCCCAGCCGCCGTCGTAGTGCTGGCGCACCTTGAGGGCCTCGATGTCCTTGGCGACGCTCTCGGCCAGCTTGGCCTTCGACGGCAGGCCGTCGGCTTCGAACGCGGAGAGCACGTCGCGGAGCGCGGCGATGGCCACGACACGGCTCGCACGCTGCTCGTTGCACTCGAACGGGTAGCGCACGAGGTAGAGCACCGCGTCGGTGAGCGCCTGGAGCGCGGTCGAGGACGTGGTGATCTCGAGACCGCCGAACTCGGTGACCACGCCCGAGGGCATCTTGACGGGTTGCGCGATCGCGCCTTGGTCGATCTCGCCGTACGTCGCGAACGCCTCGGTCGTGGCCGGTGTGTACACGGGCAGCTCGACCTTCGTGGCGTCGGAGACGCCGGGCGCCGACACGCCGAGCTGGACGCGCGCCGTGCCGGGCTTCTCGGCCGCCATCGCGAACCGGAGCTCGGCGCGATCGTTGGCCGCCACGCTGACGCGCTGCCCCGGTCCGCCGGTGACGCGCGCGTTGGTCGCGCGCACGACGACCGCGACGTCCATCGGCTTGTCGGTCTGGTTCTGCAGCACCACGGGCAGCTCGAAGCGGTCTCCGAAGTTGAGGAAACGCGGCGGGCTGGGCCGCACCATGAGCGGGAGCCGCGCGGTGACCGTCGACTCGCCCGAGCCGAACTGTCGCTCCGCGTGCACCGCCACCGCCATCACGCGGTAACGCGTGAGGTTGTCGGGGAGCTTGAGCGCGACCTCTGCGCGCCCGGCGGCGTCGGTCGTCACGCGCGGAGAGAAGAGCGCGAGCGGCGCGAAGTCCTTGCGCTCGGTGATCGGCGTGTCGTCCGGGCGCGGGGCACCGTCTCCCCCGCTCTCCTCGTCGCCGACGATGGCTGCCTCCGCGATGGTGACCACCTTGCGCTTGGCGACCATCACGGGCGCGGCGGCCTCTGCCGCGGGGGCGGGCTTTCGTAGCGGGGCCATGGTGGCGCGACCGAACCCGTTGCGCAGCTCGACCCCACCGCGGAGCTGCGACCGCTGCGCGTCGAGCTTGGCGAGGTCGGGCTCGGCGAGCATGACGTGCGAACGCGAAGAGAACGCTGTGACGCCGCGCCCCCTCGCGCCGTAGAACGCCGCCATCGCGTCGGGCGTCGTGTACGGCCCGAGCGCGAGCACCGCTTCGTCGGCGGCGTACACGGTCACGCTCGCGCCTTGCATCGCGCGGCCCGCGGAGTCCTTCACCTCGACCGCGACGCGCGTGGCGCCGCCTGGCGCGAGCGTCGCCGCCGCGGGCAAGACCTTCACGTCGAGCTTGCGCGACGCGGTCGACACACCGAGCGCGACGTCCCCCGCGGCGTAGGCCGGTCTCTTGGCGAGATTCGTGTCTACCTTGCCCGAGTCGTCGAGCCGCGCCGTCGCGCCCACGAGCATCACGCGCGCGTGCACGCTCGGCATGTGGCCGTCGTCGAGCTTGACCTTCAGCGTGTGGCTCGTCGTGTCCATGTGAAAGCGCTCGAGGTGCACCACGCCCTGGCGCTCGAGCGTCAGCACCCCCTCGGCGGGAGCGAAGGGCGAGACGACGAGCACCGACACGGTCTCGCCGGGGGCGTGCTCGGCCTTGTCGGGGACCACGCGGGCCTCCTCGGCGCGGAGAGAACGATCCTTGGGCGCGTTCGCGCCGGTCACCCAGTAGGCGAGCTCGCTCTTGTTCTTGCGCCCGTGCTCGTCGGCCACCACGGCCGATAGCCTGTACTTTCCACCTTTTGCGTTGGGCAGCGTGCAGCGCACGGCCTCTGCGGCCGACGTCACCGAGCAGCGTTGCTCGTCCCTCTCGACCTCGACGTAGTCGGCGCCGCGCTGCTCCCAGTCGATGCGCGCGGCGCGCACCTCGACCACGCGACCGGGCACCGCGCCGCCGTCGATGTCGGTGACGACGACGTCGACGTTCGTGGCCTCGCCGGCGGTGAGGAAGGCCTTGTGCATCTTGAGGCCCACGTACGCCGCGCCCGGGTGGACGACGAAGCGTGTGCGCCCGGTCCACTGCTGGTTGTTGAGGTCGGTGACGCTCGCGCTGAAGGCGAGATCCATCGGATAGGGTGGCTCGAGGGCGTCGAAGTCGACGCGCAAGCGGTGCTCTCCCTTCGCGTTGGTGTGGCTCGTCCACGTCTCGGTCTTGGTGGCCGTGGCGTCGGGGGGCCCGCCCGAGAGCCGCCGGTAGTCGGCGGCCCTCGTCACGTGCCAGCGAAAGCCAGGCTCCGGGCCGAAGTGAAAGTCTGCGCGCCCGGGCGGCGTGAAGGGCACCGTGCTGCGCGTCACGTTCCAGTGGACCGGCGCGTTGGGGAGCCCTCCGCCCGCGTAGTACGTCGCCGACAGGGTCGCGACGGCGTGCTTGCCCACGAAGTGCGGTCCCTCGCTGGCGCGCGCCGTCACCTCGAACTCGGGCCGCCGGAACTCTTGCACCGAGATCGTGTGCGCGTGTCCCGTGTTGGTGACGCCCGATACCCCGGAGAGCGAGAGACGAAAGCTCGCCTGTCCGAGGTTCGCGTTGCTCGGCAGCTTGAACACGAAGTCGAAGCCGCCCGAGGCGTCGAGCTTGACGTCCCCCTTGCCGATGTCGGCCCAGCGCACGTCCTTGACCTCGTAGGTCACGGTGACCGAGGTGGGGCTCGCGAGGCCCGCCACGTCGCCGCCACGCCCGGCGACCGCGCGGCGGATCCAACCTTTGACGTGCACCTCCTCACCCGGCTTGTACGTGCCGCGGTCGTCGAAGACGAGCCAACGGAGCTCGTCGAAGTCGCGGCGGCGCTCGAAGTTGTCGGTGCCCCAGCGGCTGTGGGGTGAGAAGGCCGCGTCGGTCCCCTTCTTCGCGACGAGCAGCGTGCCCGACTTGTCGGTCAGCGCCACGCGCGCGACACCGTCCTTGTCTGTCTTGGCGGAGCCGGCGCCCAAGAGCTCGACGTCGACGCCCTCGATGGACGCCCCGTCGACGAGGCGTGTGGTCCAACCCGTGACGCGGTCGGACTCCTGCCAGGCGTCGAGGCCGATCTCCGTCGACTGCACCCACGTGATGAGCTCGCCCCGCTCCCACGGGTGCTTGACGGGTCGCGTGGACTCGACGTGCACGATGCCGTGCCCGTGCAGGCCGGTGAGCAGCGGCTTGAGGTCGACCATGGTGGTGACCAGCTCGTCGGAGCGCTTGGCTGGGCGGATCACCTTGTCGAAGACGACGCGGCCTGGGAGCGCGGGGCGCTTCGTCTCGTCGGAGTGCTCGTGCCACGCGCGGTACTTGATCCAGTCCTTGGGCGAGACCGCGTGCAGACGTACGCGGAGCGCCGGCTCGTTGACGGAGTACACGGGGTAGGCGCGCGGCCCCGCCGGGTCGAGCACCACCATGTCGTCGCTCGCGCCGAAGAGCTGCGGCTCGGCGGGCCCGACGTCGAAGTCGAGCGCCACGTCTCGATCGAAGGTCTGATCGTAGATGTCGCCAAGCGCCTTCTTGAGGTGGACCGTGTACTTGGTGCGGCCCTTGGTGGCGCCCCGCAGGGTGATGCCGCGGCCGCTCGCCTCGATCTTGATGCCGGGGACATCGGGGGTGATCGAGACGAGCGACGTGTCGAACGTCTGGAGGTTGATCGGATTCGACACCGAGATCTGCATCGCGCTGAGCGGACGGCACGGCGAGCTGCCCCAGCCGCACCCGTGGCGCGTGACCGAGAAGGGACCGTACGTCTTGAAGCCGAACGACTGGTCCTTGGTCGACGTCTTGGGCCCCTCGGCGCTGGGAGCGCCGGCGCGGACCTTGACGGTGTAGGACGTGTCGGTCGGCAGCTTCGACACGGGCCTGAACGCCAACCAGCGCCCCTTCTCCGCCTGCTGCGCGAACTGCCTCACGGCGTCGCTCGCGTCGATCTCGTCGACCTCGGCGGCGCGGACGGGGAACGTCTTGCCGCCGCCCGACAGCTCGATCGCGGCGAGCATCTTCGACGGCTCGATGCGTTGGTCGAACTCGGCGAACATCACGGGGTCGAGGGGCTCCGAAGACCCGCGGGGAGCGGAGCGCTTGAGCGA
The DNA here is from genome assembly GCA_020430845.1 of Myxococcales bacterium. Classification (GTDB taxonomy): domain Bacteria; phylum Myxococcota_A; class Polyangia; order Polyangiales; family Polyangiaceae; genus Labilithrix. Next base: position 1,241 of record JAGQJA010000005.1, on the reverse strand, counting down.
CACCGGCGGCGTCGAGAAGGTCCAACGCGAAGGCGCCGCGACCGTGCCCCCCGTGGCCGAGCGCGTGCCGGTGGGCGCCTCGACCGTGTAGTCCGTCGCCATCGGCAGGCGGTCCTCGGGCTGGAAGAGCAACGTCTGCGTGCCGAGCCAGCGCCACTTGCCCGGCGGCTGCGGCGTGAGCACCACCGGCGGCTTGTCCTTGCCGAGCTCGCCGTGTGACGTGATCGCCACCATGGGCTGCGAGAAGGTGACGCTCACGTGTGGCGCGATCTCGACGTCTCCTTCGGGCGCGCGCCGCTCCACCGTGAGTGGTCCCGGCGCGACGGTGACGGCGCCCGGGCCAGGTGCGGGCGGAGGAAACGGCTCCTGGACCGTCTTGCCCGCGCGCGGCGCGGGCAACGAGCGGTCGCGAAAGTGAAACGACTTGGCGTCGCCGTCCTCGGCCGCGAGCGCGGGCAGTCGTGCGAGGAGCTTGGTGGCCTCTGCCGCGGGCAGCGGCGTGGTCTTGGCGCGGACGCGCGGCTCGTCGGTGTCGGCGTCGGCGTCGGCGTTGCTCAAGCGGAAGCCGAGCCCGGACTTGGACACGCGAAACACGACGCGCTCGGGCTTCGTGCCTGCGCCCGCGCCAGCGGTGGCGGGTGGCGCTTGCGGCTTGGGCCCGGGGCATCCGGCGGCGAGGAGGCACGAGACCAGGGCGAGGGAGAGGACGACGCGGGCGTGCATGGGCGGCGAGGGTACCGCACGCAAGCGAGGCCACCTACCGCGACGTCAGCGGATAGGGGATGATCTCGAAGCTGTACGCCTCTATCAAGTGTGGGAGCGAGGGCGACGCGTCGAGGTAGGCGCCCATACACGACTGGACGTTCGCGCTGGGGCAGACGTCGCCGACGCGCCGACTGCTGCGCAAGACGAGCACGTGGCGCTGATCGACGGTCACCTCGTAGCGCAACGACTTGGCGCACGCGGGGGCGCCGACGAAGCACGACTCGAGGCGACCCTTCATGTCGGTCATCGTGCGGTGCACGCCCTGCGCGATGTCGAGCGCGTTCGGCGCCGTGTACTCGAGACGCACGCCGGGCGCGCGGACGGCGTGCGCCCCTGTCGACGCCGCGACGTCGTCCGAGGCGTCCACGAGACCCGTGACGGCCGCGTCGGCGATCGCGTCAGGCGCGCTCGCGCTCGTGACCGGGACGCTGACGCTGGCCGGCGCGGGGATCGACGCGGCGCTCGCGCTCCCCGAA
>JAGQJA010000700.1:1637-4309 GCA_020430845.1 Myxococcales bacterium | reverse complement strand
CAAAGAAGCCGGCCGCAAAGAAGCCCGCTGCGAAGAAGCCGGCCGCGAAGAAGCCCGCTGCGAAGAAGCCCGCGGCCGCGGCGAAGAAGCCTGCGGCGAAGAAGCCGGCCGCGAAGAAGGCTGCAGCGAAGAAGGCTGCGCGCTGACGCAACTGGAGCGTTACGCGAGCGCGGTGAGCACCGCGGGCTCTTCGGCGTTGTTGAAGTGTCGCGCGCCGGCGCAGAGCTCGACCTTGGCGCCGAGGCGCGATTCGAAGAGACGGCGCGTCTCCGCGTGATCGGCCGTGAACGGATCGTCGTCCGAGAGCAACACCGTGACACGGTCCGCGTGTACGGCGCTCTCGTCGAACGGCGTGTCGATCCACGGACGGATCGCGTCCCACGGCTTGTCGACGGTCCACCAGCCCGCCACGAGGAGCAAGTGCGGGACCCGGACGCCCGACTGCGCGAGCGCGCGCATCGCGACCTGCGCGCCGACGCTGTGCCCGATCAGCGTGACGGTCTCGTCGAGCAGCGGGGTCACGTCGTCGATGCATGCCGCGATCTCCGGGGCGTCCTTCGACGGGAGCAGCGACGCGATCTCGACGGGCGCGGCGACCTTTCCGCGCAGCCACGGGTACCAGTCGCTCGACGCGTCTCCGCTCCACCGAGGCACGATCACGATGCGGTCCATGCTCGGAGCATACCCTTCGAGCGCGTCACGCGGCGATCGGACTCGGCGCGGCGTGCGCTTTCACTCGGCGCGACGTAGCAGCACGAACGAGCGCGAGAACGGCGTGACCTGCTCGAGCTCGAGGCCGCGCCCGTCGTCGACGATGTGGGTCCGCTGCACCATCTCGACGCCGGACCACGGAATCCAGTAGGTGGCGCGCGTGCCGCTCTCGTCGATCTCTCCGCGGGCCTCGTAGTGCTCCGCGGCCGCGAGCGGCGCGCGTTGCTCGCCCGTCATGGCAAAGGTGCGGCCGTCGTCGGCGAGGACGATGAGCTCGGTCGTCTCGAGGACCGTGATGCCCCACTTGGACACCTTGGTCGTGTGACGAAAGTGCTCTCCCTCGGCGGCGAGGGTGGTCGCGATCCACGCGGGGCCGACGACGCGCGACACGGCGGCCATCGCCTTGACCTGCCCCGCGCCTTTGCCGCCCGCGCGCCAGTCGGTCACCTCGAACGTGAAGCGACCGGACCAGGCGTCGACGAGAGACTCGTAATACTTTCGCGCGGGAGGTCGCTCGGTCATCGCGCCCATGGTAGCGCGCTCCGCGGTCACGCGGCCGGGTGCGTCCGACGCAGCTGTCGTGGCGCGACGTCGAGCTTGTCGCGCAACAGCCGCCGCAGCGTGCCTGCGTCCCGGTAGCCGACGCGCGCGGCGATCTCGCTCAGCGAGAGCGGGCTCGTCTCGAGCAAGTGCGTGGCCGTCTCGAGGCGGAGGCGCTGGATGAAGCCGAGCGGCGTCGTGCCGAGCGCCGCCTCGACGCGTCGCGCAAAGGTACGCGTGCTCATGCCCGCGGCGCGCGCCAGCTGGCTCACGCTCACGCCGCGAGCGAGGTGTCGCCGCGCGTACGCTTCGGCCTCGCGAAGGCCGGGCTCGTCGGTGGTCGTCTGTCGGAGCGCCATGTACGGCGCCTGCGAGGGGTGCTCGTCGAGCAAGAGCACCTTCATGCACTGATGGGCGAGGATCGGTCCCGCGACGCGCGCGACCACGGCGAGCGCGAGGTCGGCCATGGCGAAGACGGTGCCCGCGCACAGCAGTGTGCCGTCGACGATGAGCGTCTGGTGCTCGGTCACGTCGACGCAGGGGTAGCGTGCGCGCAGGACGTCGGCGAGCCACCATGTCGTCGTCGCCTTGCGCCCGTCGAGCAGACCGGCGGCCGCCAAGACGAAGCTTCCCGTGCACGACGCGCCGACGATCACGCCGCGGTCGTGCGCTCTCCGCAGCGCGGTCGCGACACGCGCGACGTCGTCGCGGGCGAGGAGGCGGTCGACGTCCTCGGGCGCCTCTGTCCAGCAGCCGGGGACGAGGACGACATCGCTCGTCTGGAGCTGCCGCAGCGTGCCTCCGACCCGGAGCACGATGCCGGCCGCCGTCGTCACCGTCGGTCCTCTCGCGCCGACGACACGCACCGAGAAGGGGGCAGGCAGGCCGAAGCGCGCCGAGAGCGCGTTGGCCGCGCGCAAGACGTCGAGCGCCACGCTCACGCCCGAGTCCGTCACGCCGTCCAGGGCCACGACAGAGACGCGCGTCGCCCTGCCCGCTGTGACGTCAGCTCGGCGCGGAGTGCTCACTTGGCGAATTCTGCACGAACAATGTCAATTCTGCCACTGGCAAGACGTGCCCTCGGGGCCCAGACTGCGGAGATGACGTTCGGGACCGTGGAGTGGGCGCGCGCGACCGGCGGTGCCGTCACCGGGTGGACGCGCCTGAATCAGCTGCGCGAGTCGATCGTGTTCCAGCTGCGCGACGGCTTGCGGCGCGCGCCGAAGGAGGCCGGCTTCGCCGGCGCAGACGAGGTCGAGCGGGCGCTCCGCGAGACGACCCTGCCCGAGACAGAGCTCGTCGCGGCGTGCCACGCGCTGGTCGAGGGCCTCGGGCCCGAGGCGCTCGTGGGTCACGTCGTGCGCACGTACGTGTGGGGCACGTTGCTGGGCCTGCGCGATGGGCTCACGTGGGATCGCGAG
>JAGQJA010000700.1:0-1528 GCA_020430845.1 Myxococcales bacterium | reverse complement strand
CGTCTCGGGGGCGCGCGTCGCGCGCGTCGCCGACGCGATCTGCCTGCACCTCCGCGTCGAGGTCCCGACGTCGCTGGGGACCGAGGCGCACCTCGTGCACGCGGGCGCGGGCCTCGACGTCGTGGGCCGACGCGTCCACGAGCTCTCGGGCAACGTGCGCGCGGCCGTGCTCGAGAGGCACCCGCGGGGCGACGTCGTCGACGTGCTCGTGCGGGCGTTCCGCGAAGAGCGACGTTTGCACCCCGCTGCGCGCGTCGGGCGCTGGATGGCGCTCGGCTTCTCGCATTTCATCCGTCACAACCCGCTCGACGGGTAGGCCCGCGCGCGCTGACGTGCCCGCTCGCGCGACGCTTCAGTCGGGCCGACCGTCGAGCGCGACCTCGTCGCCGCGGACGTGGAACGAGACGACGGGGAGGTCGCCTGCGAGGCGCTCGATCGTCTCGCGCGCGTGGTGATCGGCCAGGGCGTCGACGCGGCGGAGCAGGTCGGCCTCGTCAGGGACCCGCCCGGTCAGCGCCGACGCGCGATCGAGGAAGAAGAGCGCGTTCTCGCGACGGATGAAGGAGGCGGCCTCTGGGTGGCGCACGAACACCTGGTCGACCCCTTGATGCGGCGCGACCATCGGGATGCGCGTCGTCGCGTGGACGGCTCGATCCATGTGTATCTCTACGATCGCTGCTTCGCGGTGGTCGCCCTCGAGCACGACGTAGTCGACGACGCGCGGGCTCCGCCACGCGAGGCGGAAGGCGCCGCCGACGACCGCGCGCGCGAGCTCCGGACGCACGTGGTAGCGCTCGGGCCCCGCGAGGACGAGGCGAAGGTGGCCGCACCCCACGTTCTCGGGCTCGACGACCAGCGCGGAGACGGCGTCTCGGAGCTCCCCTGGAGGTGCAAGGACGAAGGCGCGCACCTGCTCGGCCGACCCGAGGGGAACGCCGGCGAAGCGGGGGTCCGCACGCATCGCCGCGCCGAGGTGCTCGAGAGCGTGCGCGTCGGTGTGGAAGTAGACGCGACCGAAGACCCCCGCGTACGCGTCGAACATCGCGTCGATCCGATCGAGGGCGACCGGCGCGCCGCTCGACTCCTCGAGCGCGCCGAGCGCCGCGATGATCTCGCCCACGTCTCCGCCGGGGGTGCCGAGCACCGGAGAGGTCGAGCGCCCGTCGATGCATGACTCCTCGCCTCCGGAGAGGATCTCTGCTGCGGTGGCCCACTGGATCGCGCGCGGGCGGTGGACGAGGGCGTCCGTCCGCGCAAGCGCCTCCGCGCTCGTCTTCGCGCGCGGCCTGGTGGAGGCTCGCGGGGCGTCGGGACGACACGAGAGGAACAGGAGCCCGAGGACGAGCATCGCGATCGTGCGCACGGGCCCGCTCCAGCAAGCGTGATGCCAAGGCCGAACGACGAGGCTCGCCCGGAGATCCGCGCGTTTTCGCGCGACGCCGCCCGACCGCGTGCGTCGGGAGGTAGAGAACGAAACGTCTCGAAACGGAGCGTTGCACGGCCGCGTTTCGATGGCCCTTCTGGACCC
>JAGQJA010000699.1 GCA_020430845.1 Myxococcales bacterium | reverse complement strand
CCCTCGAGCGTCATGCGCTCGGGGGAGATGCCGAAGACGTCGGCGATGCAGTGCGCCTCGTCGAGGTTGAAGTGATCGTGGATCGTCACCTCGCGCGGCGGCGCCTTGCCGTCGGGCGAGAGGACGCTGATCCAAGCCTCGTTCTTGGTCACCGTCCCGCGGGGGAGGAAGTGGGCGACGACGAGCCCCTTGCCGTCGGGCGTGACGGCCATGCCCGTCGGGCGGCGGCCCACGCGCGTCGTGCGCTCGACGCGAAAGCGCTTGCCGTTGCGCACCAGCGTGGTGACCACGTCGCCCACGTACGCGCTGACGAACGCGCGGCCACCGTCGGGCGCGATCACCAGGTGGCGTGGCTCGCGACCGATGCCGTCGGCCTCGCCGATGCGAGCGCTCACGACGCGCGCGGCGCGATCGACGACGACGACCTCGTTGGCCGACGCGCAGGTGGCGAGCACGCTCTCGCCGTCGGGGGTCATCGCCACGTTCGTGGGGTGGCTGCACACGGGCACGGTCGCGACCAGCGCGTCCGTCCTCGTGTCGATCACGTGCAGCGCGTCGACCTCGGCAGAGGCGACCCACAGCTCGGCGCCGTCGGGGCTGAGGGCCAAGGGCGCGCTCATCGTCGCGACGCGCTTGGTCTTCTTGCCCCGCACGCGGAGCTCGAGTCGCACAGGCTTTCCTTCGTCGACGACGCCTAGCGAGACGAGGCTCACCCCCTCGGGTCCCACGCCGCCCACCGCGACGCGCTCGGTGCGCGATTCGTTGAACGGATCGCGCGTCAGGTCCATGAGCGCGGCGCCGCGCGCCTCGAGCTCGACGTCGCGGAGGGACACGGGCAGCGCGCTCTCGACGACCACGTCGACCCAGAGGATCTCGGGTCGGTGCGGCACACGCTTGGCGAACGCGCGGATCGAGACCGGCGCGCCCTCTCCACCGCCGACCTTGACCGCGTCGGCCGAGGGGTCGAGCGTCGCGCGCGCCGGCGAGCCCGGTCCGAGATCGATCTCGAGCGAGAACGACGCCTCGACGGGCTCCGGCGCGATGTCGGGCACCGTCGTGGGGGGGCCGATGGGGTCGTCGGCGCTGGAGCACGACGGGAGCGCCGCGCAGACGGCGAGCGCGGTGAGCGGCACGATCACGCGAAGGAGAGAAGGCATGAGATCCTCGTGCGACGTCGCGGGACGTCGGTCAGTCGGTCGCGGCGTCGGAGACCCCGGCGTCCGCGCCGCCCAGGTCGACGTCGACCTCGACGGTGCCGTCGGCCGTCATCTCGAACTGCGCCGACGCGCGCTGCACATCCTCCGGCCCGGGCCGCAACGTGCCCGACGACACGGGCGGCCGGTCGAGCACGGCGATGACCCAGTACTTGCCGGGCTCGACGCCTCGCAGCTCGGCCTCGTAGGGAAAGACCGGAGCCTTCGAGGTGGCGAACGCGACCGGCGGCTTGGTCATCGGCGGGTTCTCGGAGAAGACGCCCACCGAGAGCGGTCCGTCGGCCACACCACCGTACGTGATGCGCGCGATGACCTTGCCCACCGCGACCGGGGCCTTGGCTCCCGCTTCCGCCGAGGGCGTGGCGGGTGCGCTGTTGGATGTAGGTACAGGCTTCGGGTCGTCGCTCGAGCTGCACGCGGTGAGCGCGAGGGCGAGCGCGAGCACCCGCGAGGCCGTGGCCGAGATGATGTCGCGCGGCATCGTCAGAACCCCGGGCACTTGTCGTTGGAGACGCAGAAGTTGAACTTGGGTCCGCCGCCGGGCGTGTCGCAGAGCTTGCACGTCTTGCCGCCCGTGCAGTCCGAGCTCGTGTGGCAGATCTCCTGCGCGCCGAAGCCCGTGCATGCCGCCTTGCACGAAGCGCCGCCCGGGAAGCCCGCGCAGCACTTCTGTCCGCCGCCGCAGTCCTCGGGCCCGTCGCACGTCGCCTGCGCGCCGCCCTGGCACTGCGCGGCGCAGTTGTAGGACGCGGCGCCGCCTGCGAAGTCGATGCAGCAGCGCTCGGCGGGCAACGCGCACGACGCCGGACCGCACGCCACCGTCTGCCCTGCGCCGCCCGAGCTCGACGTCGACGCGCCGCCGTCGGCCGTGCCGCCCGAGCTCGACGACGTGCCCGAGCTGCCGCTCGAGCCCGATGACCCACCCGAGCTCGACGTCCCGCCAGAGCTGCCGCCCGAGCTCGAGGATGCGCCAGAGCTGCCCCCCGAGCTCGCCGACACGGGCGCGGGAGGCTGCGTGCCGTCCTGCTCCTTCTTGACCTCGCCCTCGCTAGAGCCCGCGCATGCTGCGACGCAGATCGCGCCGACCGCCAACCACTTGAACCTCTGCATCACCATGAGACACCTCACTTCTCTTCGAACGAGCTCACGCGATCGCCGAAGCAGCGCGCCGCCTCGGGGCCGAGCCCCCGCGGTGCGCCGCCTCGGCCGTAGAGCGGCTCCACCGCGAGCGCGCTCGCGAGCGATGCCGTGACGAAGTGGCGCACGACGGGCCACGCCTTCGCGTAGGGGAGATCCTCGTCGGGCTCGCAGCCGTCGCGCGCGAGCTTGGCCACGAGGGGGCCGACCGGCACGCCGTGCGTCTTCGCGATCTCGAGCACGCCGCCGCGGTCTTCGCCGATCGCGCAGATGTCGGTGAACGCGAGGTGCCCCGCGTCGCGGATGGCGACGAAGCGCTTGCCCTCCGGCTGCTTGGCGAACGCCTGATCGAGGTTCACGGCCACGCCGTCCCCCGTGCCCGCCATCATCAAGATCGGCTTGCCCGGCGTCCCCTCGCCGAAGCCCCCGCTCGCGAGGTACACGGCCGCGCGGATGTCCTTGTCGTCGAGCAGGTTGGCGGTCGCCGCCCCGCCCATCGAGTGCCCCATCGCGGCGATCTTCGAGAGGTCGAGCGTCCCGCCGAACGCGCCGCCCTGCTTGGCGTCCTCGTCCCGCATGCGCGCGAGCGCGGCGCGGAGCTGATCGGGAGACTTGTCGTCGACCTTCGAGAGGTCTTCGAGCACCGCCGCCATGTTGCGCTCGGGGTGCTCGGGGGCCACCACGACGAAGCCCCAGCTCGCGAGGTGCGACGCCAAGAACGAGCTCTGGAGGCGAAACCCTCCGAGCCCGTGGCTGAAGAGCACGACCGGGAAGCGACGCGCGCGGCTCACGGGCAGGTCGCGGTACGCGTCCATCTCGAAGAACGCGGCGTCGGCGTCGGGGATCTTGGGGCGCGACGAGGCCGGGAGAAAGTCGCGCATGTCGTAGCGGGCCTTTGCGCGACCTTCTGCGGCGCGCGTCTCGGCCGGGTAGAAGACCTCGACCGCGTTGCCCGAGACGTCGAGCGTGGTCACCCCCGACGCGAACGCTCCCGGCACCACGAACGGCGCCTCACCGCCGCACGTGGGGTCGGGCGGAGCCTCGCCTTCGGAGCGACAGCTGCTCGACAGGACGAGCGCGTACAAGCCGGCCGCGCACACGGCGGCGTGGCGGAGCGTGGTCATGGTGCACCTCCGGGAGAAGGGTGTTCCCCGCGCGCCCGGCGATCTGGACGCGGGCGCGCCGTCTATCTACCGATCGGTCGCCTCGGTGTCGAGTAAAATCGACCGATCGGTCGGTAGCCTAACGGGTGCGCGGTGGCGTGCTAACCTCACGGGGTGGGGATGCTCCGGG
>JAGQJA010000698.1:4301-4454 GCA_020430845.1 Myxococcales bacterium | reverse complement strand
CCCGCCGGCGCGACGACCGCGGCCGCCGCGGGCTCGATGCGCGCGATGGCCCCGACCGGGCAGGCCGAGACGCACGCCGGCCCCCCCGCGCGGCCGCTGCAGAGGTCACACTTGACCGCGACCTCGGTGAACGGCACGGCCTTCGTCGCCGCG
>JAGQJA010000698.1:1743-4242 GCA_020430845.1 Myxococcales bacterium | reverse complement strand
GCTCCTCGCGGATGAACACCTCGCCGCGTGCGTCGCGCCCGATCGCGCCCGTGGGGCAGTCGACCATGCACGACGGGTTCTTGCAGTGCTGACAGCTGTTGGGCAAGAGGAGCGGGAGACGCGTCTTGCCGTGCCCTACGACGATCTTGTCGCCGCGCCGGACGATACGCGCGACGCCGTCGGAGTGCTCCGCGGCGCAGCTCCACGTGCAGTGTCCACACCGCACGCACGAGTCCTGATCGATGACGAGCAGCGAGCGCGCCACGTCGAGGCGATACACGTCCTCGAACACGTGCGCCGTGGTGTGCGCCCCCGGCCGCGGCAGGTCGAGGGCCTCGGTGCGGACGCGCTTCACGCCGCCGGTGAGGTCACGCACATCGGAGGCGCTCAGCGACGCCCGTGGGAGCGCGAGCAGCCACGTGGGCCCCGACGCGACCGCCGTGAGCCGCCGCGACGCAGCGAGCGCGAGACTGTCGTCGCCGACGACGTCGAGGCGAGTCACGTACGCCTCTGCGCGCGGAGAGGCCGCGCCGTCGCTCTTGAGCATCACCATCCCGTCGCCCACGATGTACACAGCGTCGACCGGATCGCCCGCGCGAAAGAGCACCTCCGATCGGTTCAGGCGCACGTGCTCCGACGCGTCGACGAGCGCCTCGAGGTGCGCCGCGTCGGCTGCGCCGAGCGCTGTACCTCGGAGCAGATCGAGCGACGCCACGCGACGGAGTCCGCGCTCGAGCCTCTCGGCAGCCTGCGTGGCATCGGCCCGCGTCAGCGCGCGACGGAGCACGCCCACCGGGATCATCGCCACGCGCGCTTCGGACCGGGCGCGCGCCGCGTGTCGTCGCGCGCCGAAGTCCCAGAGCGCCGCGTCCTCGCCGAAGATCTCTCCCGGGCGCACGCGGCGGAGGACCGAAGCGGCGTTGTCCCCGCGCGCGATGGCGAGCACCTCGACCTCTCCGTCGACGACGACGCAGAGCGCGTCGGCGGGATCCCCCACGGCGAAGAGCGGCTGGTGGGCCACCAGGCTCCGCAGCTGCCCGGCGGCCTCCACCTCGGCGCGCGCGCGACGGTCGAGGTCGCGAAGCGCGGGCGCGCTCCACGCGATGTCCGGCCACTTCGGACGGCGGGCGGTCGCGGTCATGGGATCTCGACGGACACGTCCGCGAGATCGACGATCTCGAGCCGGCGGAGCATCGAGCTCGTCACCTGCGGACCGCTCGGCCGCCTCCCGAGCGCGGCCTGCCGCGCCTCGTACTGGATGAAGGCCTTCACCAGGAACGGGGGGAAAGGCCGGAAGCGCAGCCTCGCGCGCGCGCGGAACGGCGGGCGTCCCCCGAGCGTGTCGAGCAGGTACGTGTACGAGATCCGCGCGCCCGGCGGCGCAGACCGCGTGTCGATGATGGCGTCCGGGGCCTTCGTGAGGCCACGCTCGGCGTCGAGCGCGCCGACCGGGAAGTATGTCTCGAACAGCGCGCGCGATCCCGCGAGGTTCGAGCGGCACTCGCCGGTGTCGATGTCGTACGCGCCGTCCGCGAACCGGTCCGCGCGCGTGCGGCCCTGCCCCGGCCCCGGCTGACACCGCCCCTCGCCGTCGACGACGCCGATGCAGCGGACGCATCGCAAGAAGCCGTTCTGCAGGTTCACGAGGCCTCGCCCTCGGAAGGTGGTCCCCCCGAGCGCGGGGTCGGGCGTCCAGCGCGGCACGTCGGGCCCGTCGACCACGTCGGCCCCGAACATGCCGAGCGGCCGCCCCTTGGCGTCCCGCTGCTCGTCGCTCGTCGTGACGCGCACGAAGACCTTGTCGCGCAGATCGGCCTCGGCCGAGGCGACCTTGCCGACCTCGTAGATCGTGCGGCCGGAGGCGTCCTTGACCTCGAGCTCGACCCAGATCTCGCGCTCCTGACTGAAGCCGGCCGGGACGCGGTGACCGGCGCCGACGTTCTGTATCTCGAGCGGGATCTCGAGCCGTGCGCCGAGCCGCGACGGTCGACCGACGCCGAACTCGAACGTGTGCCGCAAGAGCATCTCGCGGCGCGGTCCGAGCCCGAGCGGCAGCCCCGAGGCGTCGAGCGTCGTGTCCGTGACGAACGCGTCGGGGTAGTCGGCGGAGAGCGGCACGTCGACGCTCGTGAAGAAGTGAGACGCGATCGCGCCGCCCGCCTGGGACGAGGTGGCCGCCGAGCCGCGCGGCCGCTCCCCAGGTGCGCGCGGTTCGAAGCGGGTGCCCGACGGGCAGCCCCCCGTCCCGCTCGGAGCAGATGCATCCTGCACACAAATGCCCGGGTACGTGCTCATGTGGCACCCCTGACACGACGCCGCGGCCCGCCCGGCCCGCGTCTCGCCCTCGGCCCACTCGCGCCACTCGGAGTAGGCGTTGCGCAGGCGCTTGAAGTGCTCGCCGCGTTGCGCCGCGCCCACGACGTCCGTGCCGAAGAGGCGGACGTCGTGGCACGCCCCGCAGAACTCGCTCGTTCGGATGTAGGCGCGCGCGTCGGCCGG
>JAGQJA010000698.1:0-1687 GCA_020430845.1 Myxococcales bacterium | reverse complement strand
GTGAGGAACGACGAGGCGTCGAGCAGGTAGCCGCTGTTCGCGATGCCGGGCCTCCCCTGCCCGTCCTCGGGGCGCGCGCGGAAGACGGCGCCGGTCACGGGCGAGACCCACGTGGGGTTTCCCTGATAGCCGCCCGCGCGAGCGCCGAAGGCGTGCACCGGGCCGACGCTCTGGTGGCAGACCGCGCAGCTGATGCCCTCCATCGCGCCGTCGGACAAGAGGTCGCGGAGCGGCTTGCGCGAAGCCCCCGCGGCGCCGGGCGCGCGGGACTCGACCCCCTCGGCGCTCCACGGCGGGACGCGCGAGGCGAGGTTGTCGCCGGCGGAGTGGCAGTTGACGCACCAGTGCTCGCCCCCGGTGCCCGTGACGGTGACCCCCGTGCGTTCGTCGCGGCACGCGTCCGCGCCCACGCGCCGCAGCACGCCGGCGCCGTTGGGGCACCGGTCCTCGCGACCGACCTGCTCCTCGACGAGGCTCTCGAGCGCGCCGAACAGCGGGCTCCGCACCGAGTGCGCCATGACCGAGCGCCTCCACTCGGCCACTTGGCGCGCGTGGCACGGCGCGCACGACTCGGAGCGCGCGTCGGCGAGGGGCTTCTGCTCGGCGCGCACGCGCGGCGCCGGCTTGGGTGCGGGAGGAGGGGCGCCCGACGCGAGCAGCGCGCCCAAGAGCGCGAGCGCGCCGGCCGCGAGCGGCGCGACGGCGATGACACGCCGCCGGATCGAGGGAGCGGTCTCCGCGGCAGGAGCCCCGCGAGGCGTGGCGGGCACGGCGCGCGGAGGATCGTCGGCCTGCGTCGCCCGCGCAGACGTGCGCGCGCGCTTTGCGTCGCGTTCGGGCTCGGCGCGCGAGCGCGACGCACGCGCTGTCCCTACGGGAGAGACGGCGCGCCCCTCGCCGCGCAAGAGCTCGTTGCACCGCTCCTCGATGGCGCGGGCCGAAGCCGGACGATCCTCGAGGCGCGGCGCCAGCATAGACAGCACGAGCGCCTGCACGCCGGGCCGGAGCGCGCGCGCGACCTCCGTCTTGAACGGCGGCGCAGGCGCGTCCTGCTCTCGCATCGCGTCGCGCAGACCGAGGCCCGCGTACGGGTGCTCGCCCGCGATGAGCCGATAGGCCACGAGCCCGAGCACGTACCGATTCGCCGCGCCGTTCCACGCCTCGCCCCGCGCTTGCTCCGGCGGCGTCCATCGCGGCGACGGGCCGGTCGACCCACCGGCGGCGCCGTGATCTCCCACCATCGCGCGCACCAGACCGTCGGCCGACAGCCACGCCTCGGCGTGACCCTCGGCGCCGAGCGCCACCTCCGACGGGCGTATCGGCCCCGCGAAGAGCGCGCGTTTTTCACACGCAGCCAGCGCGCGCGCGAGGTCGCGCACCTTGGCGAGCGCCGTCAGCCCCTCGAGCGCCTCACCCTTGCCGAGCGCGTCGAGCGTGCGAGACGGTATACGCCGGAGCGCCCAGACGCCCTCCTCGTCCTCGCCCCACGCGACGAACCCGCCCACGCCTTCCGCGCCCAGGTCCACCAAGCGCCGGGCGACCCCCGCGTCCGCGGCGTCGAGCTCCCACACCTCTCCGCCCTTCGCGGCGAAGCGACGCGCGCGCCCGACGCTCGGGAGCCCCTCGGATCGCTCGGGACGGTCACGCGGCTGCAACGTTCACCCGTGCTTCACCGCGCGCTCGCGGG
>JAGQJA010000697.1 GCA_020430845.1 Myxococcales bacterium | reverse complement strand
GAGCCGCTCGCCCAACGGGCGGCGCGAATCGGAGGCTCGGTTCAAACGGTCACGGGGCTATCCTGCCCGCGATGGGCCGGCGACGACGCAGCGCGCCTTGGTGCTGGGCGCTCGCGTCGTGCGTGCTCGTCCTGGCATCCCCGCGCACGTCCCTGGCCGACGACGAAGTACCGCCGCCGCCGGCGCTCGTCGCCCCTCGCGTGCTGGGCGAGGTCACGCCCGACTATCCGGCCGGAGAGACGCGCGACGCGCGCGTGCTGCTCGAGGTGGTGGTCGAGACCGACGGCGCCCCGGGCGAGCTCCGCGTGCTCGAGGGCGTCGAGCCCTTCGTCACGCCTGCGAGGGCGGCCGCACGGCGTTATCGTTTCGCGCCCGGGCGCCGCGGCGACGTCGCCATCCGCGCGCGCGTGCGCCTGCTCTTCACGTTCACCGCGCCCCCGCGTCGTGCGCCGCCCCCGCTCGAGCCGACGCCCGGTCCGGCGCCGGCGCCCGCCGCGCCTGCTGTCGCGCCGGCGGACGCGCGCGTCGAGGACGTGACGGTCACGGGCGTACGCAGCAAGACGACGTCGCCCACCGAGCACCGGATGGGGCGGGCCGAGGTGCGCATCGTCCCGGGCGCGTTCGGAGATGCGTTCCGCGCGATCGACATCCTCCCCGGCATCGTGCCGACGATCTCGGGCCTCCCCTACTACTACGTGCGCGGAGCCCCGCCATCGACGGTCGGCTACTTCGTCGACGAGGTGCGCGTCCCGTACGTCTTCCACTTTGCGCTCGGGCCGAGCGTCATCCAACCCGCGCTCATCGACGAGGTCGCGCTGCACCCCGCGGCGTTCCCCGGCCGCTACGGGCGCTACGCGGGCGCCATCGTCGCGGGAAAGACGCGCGCGCCGGCGAGCGAGCTGCGAGGAGAGGCGCAGGTGCGCGTGTTCGACGCCGGCGCGTGGGTCGAGACGCCGTTCGCAGACGGGCGCGGCTCCGTCGGCGTGGGCGGACGCTACTCGTACTCCGCGGCGCTCTTCTCGCTCGTCGCGCCCAAGACGTCGATCGACTACCGCGACTTCAACGCGCGCGCGTCGTACGAGCTCGGCGGCGGCTGGCGCGCCTCGGCGCTCACGTTCGGCTCCTACGACCTCGCGTCGCAGGTGCGCAGCTTCGAGGACGGGATCGATCGCGAGGTCGTCTTCTTCGCGTCCGAGTTCTACCGGCTCGACATGCGCCTCGACCGCCAGGGGGCCGACGGATCGGTCAGCCGCATCGCCGCCACGCTCGGGTTCGACCGATCTCGCGTCGAGGGCTCACGCTTCGCGCAGGACGCGATCGTCGGTGTGCGCGCGCGGCACGGCGTGCCGCTGTCGGCGAGCGTCGACGTGGAGGCCGGTGTCGACACGATGGTCGACCGCTACTCGGGGGACCTACCGAGCCCGTTCGCCGTGACCCCGACGCAGTACGAGGGTGCGCTCGCGTTCTTCAGCCCTCGCGTCGAGACGGCCACGGGCGCTTGGGCGTCGGCGAGCTGGCACCCGACGCGGGGCTTCGACCTGACCGGCACGGCGCGCGCGGACGTCTTCACGAGCGACGGCGCGGTCGCGCTGGGCCCGAGCCCGCGCGTGTCGATGCGCGTCCCGGTGTCCCGCCGCGTGACCTTCCTCGGAGCGCTCGGCATCGGCGCGCAGCCGCCCGCGTTCGCGATCCCGATCCCGGCCGTCGGCTACCGCAGGCTGCCGGGAGGCCTCGGCTACGGCTACCAGAAGAGCGCCGGATTCGAGGCGCAGCTGCCGCTCGACGCGACCGCGCGCGTCGTCGGATTTCATCATAGTTACTTCAACTTGCGCGACATCGCCCGCGACACCGGAGACCTCGATTTCCAGGAGCCGCAGCCCGTCCCCAACTCGCCGGCGCAGGCGTACGGCGTCGAGCTGTTCGTGAGTCGCAAGCTCTCGGGGCGTGTCGGCGGGTTCGCGAGCTACACGTTTTCGCGGAGCGAGATCGGCTCGGGGCCAGGCGAGATCGCGCGCGTCAGCCCGTTCGATCGCACGCACGTCTTCCAGATCGGCGCGTCGGTCGACCTCGGGAGGAGCTGGCGCGCGTCGACGCGCTTTCTCACCTACACGGGGTGGCCCGACCTGGGTCCGAGCCCACGCGCCGTGCTTCCTCGTGGGCGGCTGCCCGCGTTCGTGCGCCTCGACGCGCGCATCGAGAAGCGCTGGAGGTGGCGCAAGGCGGGCTACCTTTCGTTCGTGATCGAAGCGCTCAACACGACCGCCTCGAAAGAGATCATCAAGCGCGAGTGCACGGGCGATCTGTGCTCCGACGAGGCGATCGGTCCGGTGGTCGTGCCCAGCGTGGGCCTGGAGGGCGCGCTGTGACGCGGGCCTCCCGAGCGAAGCGCGCGCTGTGCGGCCTCGCGCTGCTCTCCGGCGCCGTGGCGCTCGCGGCGTCGTGCGTCCCCGTGACCGAGGAGCTCAACCCGCGCGGCGCCATCTTGATCCGCACCGAGCCGAGCCCCACGACCCGCGGCGCGCCGCTCACCACGAGCGACGGCTGGACGGTGTACGTCGAGGACATCGTGGTGATGGCGCTCTTCAGCGCCGGCGTGGGCGACGTCGGCAGCGGCAACATCGAGGAGCAGCTCTTTCGCGCGAGCGAGCCCACCGAGGCCATCATCCGCGCCGTGCAGGCGGGTCCCGCCGCGGCGCAGCTGCGCTACACGCGATGGCGCATCGGCCGGCCGCGCAGCTCGACCGAGATCGGCGCCGGCATCGACGAGGGATTGCGCGCGCGATTCGACGCCGTGGGCGACGGGGAGACGCTCGGCAACTGCGGCGGCATCACGCCCAACTTCCGCCTCGGCCCGTCGCTCCACCTCCGCGCCCGCGCCGAGAAGGGCGGCCGAACCGTGCGGCTCGACCTCGCGCTCCTGCGCTCGCGCATCCCGTCGATGACCGTCCGATCCGTCGACATCCGCGCCAACGACCTGACGCCCGCCCCCTTCCCCATCGTCGCCGAGGAGCTCTTCAAGAACGAGCAGGGGGCCCTGGTGTTCGACGATCTCGCGCGCGCAGACAGCGACGGCGACGGCGAAATCACCGGCCAAGAGCTCTGCGACACCCGCGTCCCCCTCGTCCCGTCCCAAGACGCAGACGCAAGCCCAGACGCAGACGCAAACCCAGACGCAAACGCAAACCCAGACGCAAACGCAAACCCAGACGCAAACCCAGACGCAGGCGCAAACGCAGACGCAGGCCCCACGACCATCCCCCTCGTCGAGGTCTTGCGCACCCGCGCCAACCGCCTCTTCGGCCCGTGAGCGAAGCGCCTATGGCGCCGCGGTCAGCCGAACGTCGTCGAACCGGACCGTGTAGCCGGGCTCGCCGCCGTCGATCGTTCCCACCGCGAGCGCGACGCTCTGCGGCGAGGAGAAGTCGGGGAGCTGCTCGGTCCCCGAGAGCTCGAGCGCCGCGACCTCGTCGACCTGCACGACAGCCCGGCGTGCGGCGCCGCTGCCGCCCAGTACGATCGAGATCCTGCGCCAGTTGCCGAGGAGCGGCGGGTAGCCCGGCGTCAGCTCCTTGGCGTTCTGCGACGTGCTCGCGCGCTCCAAGACCAAGCGCTCCTTCGAGTCCGAGATGCGAAAGTTGACCGTCGAGCTTCCGACCTGGAGCGACGCGATGGTGAGCCCCGTCGCGCCGGGCGGCAGCACGTCGACGCGCACGTCGAACCGGAGCGCGACGCTGGGCAGCGCGGGCGCGGCGTACTCGAGGTAGCCCCCGACGGCTGCCGCGGGCAGCTTGGCCTCGAGCGACGTGCCACCCGCGAGACGCCCCGACGGAACGAGCGCCAGCGCCGCACCGGCCCCGAGCACCTTCCA
>JAGQJA010000696.1 GCA_020430845.1 Myxococcales bacterium | reverse complement strand
CGACGCGCCCGCCCGCGAGGTCACGGCGCGACGACGCCGCCTCGCCCGCGAGGTCACGGCGCGACGACGCGCCCGCCCGCGAGGTCACGGCGCGACGACGCCGCCTCGCCCGCGCACGAGCACGAAGAGGAACAGCGGTCCGCCGAGCAGCGCGGTGACGGCGCCCACGGGCGGCTCGGTGTGCAGCAGTCGGAACGCGCCGCGGCTCACGAGATCGCACGCGACGAGCGTGGCGCCGCCGAGCAGCAGCGACGCGGGGAAGATCACGCGCGTGTCGGGCCCGTAGAGTCGGCGCAGGACGTGCGGGACGACGAGGCCGACGAAGCCGATGAGGCCCGTGGCGCTGACGATCGCGCCGATCACGAGCGAGCACGCGAGCAGGACGCGCAGCTCGAGCGCGCGGACCTCGACGCCGAGATGCGCTGCGGCGTCCTCGCCGAGCGCGAGCACGTTGAGCCTGCCCGCGTCGCGCAAGAGGAGCGCGGCGCCGAGCGCGACGTAGGCGGCGAGGGCCGCGAGCGCGCGTGTGGACGGGACGTCGAGGAACCCTACGAGCCAGAAGAGCAGCTCTTGCGCTTTGGCCGGCGAGACCAACGTCTTGAGGAAGGTGATGAGCGCCGAGGCGATCGCGTTGACCACCACGCCGGCGAGCAGGACGCTCGTGGTGCGCGTGCCGGCCGCGGCCGACGCGAGCGACCACACCAGCGCGGTGGCGGCGAGCCCTCCCACGAGCGCGGCGAGCGGCACGAGCGACGCCCCGAGCCACGTCGTGGTGGCGGCTCCTGCGAGCAGCGCCACGGTGGCTCCGAACGCGCTGCCACCCGACACGCCGAGCACGTAGGGCTCCGCGAGCGGGTTGCGGAGCAGCGCTTGGAGCGCCGCGCCCGCGAGCGACAGCCCGGCCCCCGCCACCATCCCGAGCAAGACGCGTGGCAAGCGCACGGTCACCACGATGACGTGATCGATCGTCGTCGTGTCGAGGGCGCGCGAGAGCGAGACGGGCTCGGTGCCGAAGGCGAGCGCCGCCAGGCTGACGCACGCGAGCGCCGCGGCCGCGAGCGGGATCGCGGTCCGCGACGAGCGGCTCACGCGCGCTCCGCTCCTCCCGACGCCGCCGTGGCGCGCGCGTTTCGTTCGAAGATGATGCGCAGGCCCTCGAGCGTGAGGTCCTCGTGGACGTCCTCGATGCTCCGCGTGAGCGGGCCGATCACTCGCGCGATGCCGCCGGTGGCGACCACCTTGCACGGGTAGTCGAGCTCTTCGCGGAGGCGATCCACGAGGCCGTCCACGAGCGCCACGTAGCCGTGCACGATGCCCGACTGCATGCTGTGCTGCGTGTTGCGTCCGACCACCCGCGGCGGCTTGGCGATCTCGACGCGCGGGAGCTTGGCGGCGCGCGCGAAGAGCGCGTCGGCGCTGATCTGCAGGCCCGGGGCGATCACGCCGCCGAGGTACTCGCCCTTGGGCGTCACGCAGTCGAACGTCGTGGCGGTGCCGAAGTCGACGACGATGAGCCCGGTGCCGTAGCGCTCGAACGCGGCCACCGCGTTGACGATGCGGTCTGCGCCGACCTCGCGCGGGTTCTCGTAGAGGATGGGCATACCCGACTTGACGCCCGGTCCGACGACGACGGGATCGTGGCCGAACGCGGCGCGCACGAGGCCGATCATCGGCTCGGTGAGCGCGGGGACGACGCTCGCGAGGATCGACGCCTGGATGTCGCTGGCCTCGACGCCGCGCATGGCGAGCAGCTGGCGCAGCACGACGGCGTACTCGTCTGCGGTGCGGCCGCGGCCCGTCTCGACGCGAAAGCGGTGGATCAGCTCGGCGCCGTCGAAGACGCCGTAGACGATGTTGGTGTTTCCTACGTCGATCCCGAGCAGCATGGTGGGAGACGAGACTACACGACGCGACGCGCCAGAGACTACTCGACGACGCGCGCGTCCTCGACGACGTCTCCTTCGACGAGCTCCTCCCACGGCCCTTCGGCGTGGCCGACCCGCGTGTACTCGCCGTCGAGGTGCGGCGTGCGCGCGAGGGTGACGAAGAACTGGCTCGACCCGGTGTCCCGACCCGCGAGGGCCATCCCGACGTGCAAGCGCTCGAAGGGCACGGGCGACGTCTCGCAACGAAGGGGCGTGCCCGAGCCGCCGTAGCCGTCGCCGTCGGGATCGCCGAGCTGGGCGACGAACCCGGGGACGACGCGGTGCACGACGATACCCTTGTAGAAGCCGCTCCGGACGAGGCCCGCGAGCCGCGTCGCCGTGACGGGCGCGAGATCGGGCTCGAGCACCAACGACACCTCTCGACCGCCGATGACCATCGTCACCTTTGCGGGGGCAGAGAGCTCGTGGCCGAGCTCGGCGGCCGGCGTGGGCGAAGCGGGCGCGCCCTCGCACGCGGCAGACGACTCGCCGAGCGATCGCAGCGCCTTGCCCGCGCGCTCTCGGAGCACGACGTTGGGCTCGCGACATCCCGCGAGCGCCGCAGACTTGGCGCGGGGGTGCCGGACGGTCGCCGCGGCCTCGATGAGCGCGATCCGCGTCTCGAAGCGATCGTCGGGCCACTTCTCTGCGAGGGCGGCCTCGAGCGCCTTGGCGACGTCGGCCGACAGCTCCTGCGCGGGGTTCGGTCCAGGCGGCGGCGCGCGGGGGTCGAGCGCCGCGCGCCGCTCGCTCGCGGCGAGGACGAGCGCGCGGTCGGGGTGGCCGTGGATGACCTCGGCGGCGGTCGCGACGAGCCCTGCCTTCTTGGTCGCGAGGGCTTCGGCGAGCAGCTCGGCGCCGAGCTCGCGCAGCTCGGGATGAAGGCCGATGGCCTCGATGGCGCGCTCCCTGACGCGGAGGTGCTTGCTCCGCGCGAGCGCTCGGAACGCGGCGCGACGGTCGGGTGTGATCGGGCGGAGCAGCAACGCGGTGAGCCGCGCAGACTCCCAGGGCTCGCCCCCCTCGGTGTCGCACTTGCGCAGCACCTCGGCGTCCGACGCGCCGCGGGCGAGCGCTTGAGCCGCCGCGCAGCGAACGTACGCGAGACGCAGCGCGAGGGCGGGCTTGGGCTCGGCTGGGGGTACGACGACGGACAAGGCGCGCAGCGTCGGCGTCGCACCCGACGGCGGCTCGGGGCCGAGCGACGCGATGAGCGTGTGGACCACGTGGAACTGCGCGCCGCCGAGCGCGCCGACCCCGACGGGATCCTTGGTGTCGGGCGCGATCCGCCCGAGCGCTTCGGCGGCGGCGCGATGCCCGACGTCGCCCATCAGCCCGAGACCGCGCGACGCCTCGGCGCGCTCCGCGACGTCGAACGCCGACGCGTCGCTCGCGACGCGCACGAGCTCGGCCGCCGCGTCCTTGGCCACCTCGCGAGGTGCTTTGGCGAGCGCCTTGACGGCGAGGATGCGAGACGCGTCACGACGCGCGAGCGCCGCGCGGGC
>JAGQJA010000695.1:2100-2353 GCA_020430845.1 Myxococcales bacterium | reverse complement strand
GCTTGCGCGATCGCGGCGCGTACCGCATCGAATCAGGACCGCCGCGGTCCCTCTGGACATCTCGGCGCTCCGGGGCGATGGTCTCGGCCCGGAGGTTTTCCATGATCAAAGTCGGCGACAAGATTCCGAACGCGAAGCTCTACGAGTCCACGGGCTACAACGACGAGTCCCACTGCCCGCTGCCGCCCAAGGCGATCACGGTCGAGGAGCTGACCAAGGGCAAGAAGGTCGTCTTCTTCGCGCTCCCGGGCGC
>JAGQJA010000695.1:0-2018 GCA_020430845.1 Myxococcales bacterium | reverse complement strand
TGCTTCAGCGTCAACGACGGCTACGTCATGGCGCAGTGGGGCATCGACCAGAAGGTCGACGGCAAGGTCCGCATGCTGGGCGACGGCAGCGCAGAGCTCACCAAGGCCCTCGGCCTCGAGCTCGACCTCACGGGCGCGGGCATGGGCATCCGCGCGCAGCGCTTCTCGATGTTCGTCGACGACGGGATCGTCAAGTCGCTCAACGTCGAGGCGGCCGGCAAGTTCGAGGTCAGCGACGCGAAGACGATGCTCGGCCAGGTGGCCTGATCTCGTTAAGCGTGTCATTTCATAGGTCTGTGCTACGTGAGCGGCGGCCCTGCCCCGGGCCGCCGGCGAAGCACCCCTCGTGAAGACGTCCCCCTCGTTTCCTGCCCTCGCACGCGCCCGCCTCTCGGACGAGATCGGGCGGATCGACAAGCAGGCGCCGTTCAACGTGGCGCTCCTGTATCCGTCCCCGTACGCGGCGGCGATGAGCTCGCTCGGCTACCAGCGCATCTACCGCGCGATCATGGAGGCCGACGGGCTCGCGTGCGAGCGCGTCGTGCTCGACGACGAGGCCGAGAAGAACCTCGACACGCAAACGCACCCGCAGAGCTACGAGTCGCAGCGACCGCTCGAGGAGTTCCCGGTCATCGCGACGAGCGTCGCGTACGAGGGCGAGATCGCCGGGCTCGTGAAGATGCTCGACGCCGCGGCCCTGCCGCCGCTGCGCGAAGAGCGCACCGACGCGCACCCGTTCGTCATCGGCGGCGGACCGCTCACCTTCTCCAACCCGCTGCCGCTCGGCGCCTTCTGCGACGCGATCGTGATGGGCGAGGCCGAAGAGCTCGTCATCGACGTGCTGCGCGCCGTCGAGGGCACGAGCGGTCGAGAGGCACGCCTCGACGCCGTGGCCAAGCTGCCCCACGTGTTCGTGCCCGAGCGCCACGGCGACGTGATGCCCCAGGTGGCCAAGGTCGACGACGCGCTCATCCCGGCCTGGGCGCCCATCCGCACGCCCCACGCGGTGCTGCGCGACATGTTCTTGATCGAGACCGAGCGCGGGTGCTCGCGCGGCTGCAAGTACTGCGTCATGCGCCGCACCACGAACGGCGGCATGCGCATCGCGCCCATGGAGCGGATCATGGAGCTCGTCCCCGCCGACGCCAAGCGCGTGGGGCTGGTGGGCGCCGCGGTGAGCGATCACCCCAAGATCGTCGACATCATCAACGCCCTCGCCGACGACGGGCGCGAGGTGGGTCTGTCTTCGCTCCGGCCCGATCGGCTGACCGACGAGTTCGTCGGCGCGCTCAAGCGCGGCGGCGCGCGCGCGCTCACCACGGCGATGGACGGCCCGAGCGAGCGCATGCGCGACATGCTCGACCGCCGCGCGCGCCCCAAGCACCTCCTCAAGTGCATCGAGCTGACGCGCAAGCACCAGATGCACCACCTGAAGCTCTATTTGATGATCGGGCTGCCCGGCGAGACCGACGACGACATCCAGGAGTGCGTGGCGTTCGTCACCGAGCTCAGCAAGGTCGCGCCCGTCGCGCTCGGCATCGCGCCGTTCGTGTCCAAGCGCAACACGCCGCTCGACGGGCTGCCGTTCGCGGGCGTCGACGTCGTCGAGCATCGGCTCGATCTCCTCAAGCGCGGGCTGCGCGGCCGCGCCGACGTACGCTCGACCAGCGCGAAGTGGGCGTGGGTCGAGTGGGTGCTCGCGCAGGGCGGCCAAGAAGAGGGCCGCGCCGTGCTCGCGGCTGCGCGCGCGGGCGGAAAGATCGGCGCGTATCGCGCGGCGTTCAAGGAGATGGAGCGCAAGGCGCCCAAGAGGCCGCGGCGCGCGCTCGCGGTGGTGTGACGCGGGGGCGCGTTTCTGCGTTTGCGTTTGCGTTTGCGCCTGCGTTTGCGTTTGCGTTTGCGTTTGCGTTTGCGTTTGCGTTTGCGCCTGCGCCTGCGCCTGCGTTTGCGTTTGCGTTTGCGTTCGCGTTTGCGTTTGCGTCGGCGCCCCCGTGTACTCTGCTCTGATGACCCTCTCT
>JAGQJA010000071.1:21216-31415 GCA_020430845.1 Myxococcales bacterium | reverse complement strand
GGGAACGCCCACCCACCCCGCCACCGCCGCGCGCAGCGTCGGTCAAGGCTGCGAGCGAAGCAAAGCACCGGCGCAGCCGGGCCGGCCTTGACCGTCGCGAGCACGGCGGTACCGTCGTTTGCTCCCGAGCCGGAGCCCATCCGTCTTCACCCCAGGGAACGCGCCTGCGTCCGCGTTTGCGCGAGCGTCGCGTCTGCGTCTGCGTCTGCGATTGCGCGAGCGTCTGCGTCTGCGTCTGCGTCTGCGTCTGCGATTGCGCCTGCGTCTGCGATTGCGCCTGCGTCCGCGTCCGCGTCCGCGTGATTGCGCCTGCGTCTGCGCACCCGTCCGCGCTCTCGCTCCCGCCCTCGCACTCGCTCCCGCTCTCGCTCCCGCACCCGCTCCCGCGCCCGCTCTCGCGCCCGCCCTCGCTCCCGCGCTACACCGCGCGCAGCTTCAGGATCACCACCGCCGGCGCCACGCCGAGGCGCATCGGCGGTCCGGTCGTGCCGAGGCCCGGGTGCACGTGCAGCGTCGCGTCGCCGCGGCGATAGATGCCGATGTGATACCGGTGCGCGAGCTTGGACGCGTTGATGTATCGCCCGAGGAATGGGAACGCGATCTGACCTCCGTGCGTGTGCCCGCTCAGGACCACGTCGACGCCCCGCTCGATCGCGTCGTCGAACTTGTCGGGGTCGTGCGCGAGGAGCACGACCGGCACGCCGTCGGGCCGCCCCTCGAGCGCGAGGGCCATGTCGGCGCGGCGTGTCCACGTGTCGTCGATAGCTGCAAGATACATCTTTGCGTCGCCGCGCTCGAGCAGCGCGCCGGCGTTGCGCAGGACGCGCGCGCCCTTGTCCCCGAGCAGCGAGATGAGCGGCTCGCCCTCTCCGAAATAGTCGTGGTTTCCCATCGATACGAAGACGCCGTCGGGCGCGCGGAGGGCGCCGACGATGTCCGCGATGTCGTCGTGGTGGGCGGTGCCGCTCGTGACCATGTCGCCCGTGACGACCGTCATGTCCGGCGCGGCGGCGTTGGCTGCGCGTACCCACCTGTGTCCCCACGCCTTGGGCGTCAGCGCGCCGATGTGCAGGTCCGAGAGCTGCGCGATGCGGTAGCCGTCGAAGCTCGGGTCGAGGCCTCGCACGGGGATCTCGATCTCGCGCACCACGAACCACCACCGGCGGAGGGTGACGCCGTACCCGCACACGACGAGGCCCGCGGCGTACGTCCACATGAAGAAGCCACCCCGGAGCTCGGGGCTGCGGCCGTGCGCGAGGTCCCAGGCCGGCGCGATGAGCACGTAGAGGATCGACGGCACGAGACACCACAGGCACGCGCACCAGTGCACGTAGTACGGCAGGTCCTCGAGGACGACGCGCGCGTAGGGGCGCTTGACGTCGTTCATGATGTTGCGCGCCCGGCCGACGAACGCGAAGAATCCCACCGCGCCGAGCGCGAGCCCGCCGAGCCACGCGACGATCTCCGAGGTCCCCACGCGATGCAGCGCCTCGCGCGCCGCGAGGACGAAGGGCACCTGGATGACGCCGGTGACAGTCAGGAGAAAGCGAAAGAAACGATTGGGCCGCGCCAACGCCGGCTACTCCGTCAGTGAAGGACTCCCTGGATCAGCGCGCCGTCACTGCCCACGGCGCGCACCCAACGACCCCCACACGTGATCGCGATGATGTTGGCGCTGATGCCGAGCTCACCGCTCATTCGAATCCAGCTCCCCTGCGAGCGACGCACCAGGCGCGCCTGCGTGGAGCCCGCCCACGCTTGACCGTCGGCGCCCACGTGCAGCGAGACGAGGTCACGGGTGGTCTGCACCGCCTCGAGCTGTGCGTCGAGCTGCGCGTTCATGTGCAGCGCGTGACCGCCGAGGCCCACGACGACGAAGCCGCCGTCGGGCGTGGCCGCCGCGTGGGTCAGGTGGCCGTTGCACACGGCGCTCGCCTGGTCGACGACGCCGAGCTCGAGCCGCACGATGGTGCCCCAGTCGCCGCACGCGACGATCTTTCCCGACTGGAGGCGCGCCACGCCGCGGAGGCGCGCGCAGGCGTTCGCGTCGGCGACCACCACGAGGCGTTCTTCTTTGAACTGCGCGATGACGCCCGACGTCGCGGCCTGCACGCTGCGTGGGCCCGTGCCGCGGAACGGCCGCTCGCCTACGAGCGTGGTCGTGCCGTCGTGGGAGACCGCGCCGTGGAACGTGATCTCCGAGTCGGGGACGCGCCACACGGCGACAGCGCCAGACGGGGCGATGCGCGCGACGATGCCGCCGTCGCCGAACGCGAGCACCGAGCCACCGCCGAGCGGGCAGAGGCCGCGGATGGCGGTCGCAGGCACGGTCTCGGGCATGCTCACGGCCTTCCAACGTCCGCGCTCGAGCCGCGCGAAGCCGTGTGGCCCGACGACGAACGCCTCACCGTCGTTCACGAACGTGGCCGCGCGGAGGTCGGGCGCCGAGCCCGCGCCCACGACCTGCCACGACCAAGCCGCCGGGTTGCCGGCTTGCACCTCGGGCGGCGCCGACTCGCGGCTCATCGCCGCGGGGAGGTTGCCCGACCCACGCGCCACGCGCACGGGCGGCACGTCGACCGGGCCCGGTGCGACGCTCTCGGGAGCGGGCGCGCGCGGCTGCAGGCCCGACCCTCGCTGCGGCGCCTCGGGCGGCAGCGCGGGAGCGTCCGACGCGCGCGCCGTCGCCTCGAACGGGTTGACCTCGCGGCCCACGGGCGGCGCGGGACGCTCCTCCATGGCCATGCGGAACGCCGGCTCGAGCGCGTTCGACAGCTCGAGCGCCGTGGCGTGGCGCACGGCAGGATCGGCCGCGAACGCGCGCATCAGCTCGCGGTCGAACGCGTCGAGCGCCTGCGTGTTGGTCTCGAGCTCGGGCGGGAGGTTGGCGCGCACCTTCTTGAGCGAGGGGCGCGGCGCGTTGAGGATGCGCGTCACGATGAGGAGCGGGTTCTCGCCCTCGATGAACGGGAACGCGAGCTTGCCCGAGAGCATCTCGTACGTGACGGCCGCGAGCGAGAACACGTCGGTGCGCGGCGACACACGCTCGTTGCCCTGCTCGTACTGCTCCGGTGGCGCGTAGCCCAGCGAAGCGCCCGCCAGCGCGGTGGTGCGCGCGAGGTTGACGTCGACGAGCTTCACCAGGCCGAAGTCGGTGACTTTCGCGACCTCGGAGCCGCCCTCGGTGGTGATGAGGATGTTCGACGGCTTGAGGTCGCGGTGCACGACCTTCTGCTGGTGCACGGCGTCGAGCGCGAGCGCGATGTGGCGGCAGAGGGTGCGCACGCGCGCGACCGGGAGCCCGCGCTTCTCGGCCTTGAGCACGGCCTCGAGCGTGGTGCCGTGCACGTACTCTAGCACCGTGTACGGCAACGCGAGCGGCTCGGGGCCGAAGGGCGACGGCACGTTGGCGACGGCGTGATCGTAGAAGCGCACGACGTAAGGGTTGGGCGTGCCCTGAGACAGGCGGCGCAGCACCTCGGCCTCGCGTTGGAACCGGCGGAGGGCCTCGGTGGCGACCACGTCGGGCCGCAGCACCTTGACGACGACGACGTGCCCGGACGGATCGCCCCAGTTGGCCCGGAAGACCCAACCTTGGCCGCCCTCACCGATGCAGTCCCGCAGGTGGTAGGCGACGCCCGTGCTGCCATGCAACACCCGCCCGACGAGGGAGTCTCGCAAGGGCACGAGCCGTGCTTCCTGCACCTGCGCCATTCGGGTTCAGACTACGCGCACCTCGGCCGCATGAAAACGCCCACCCAAGAAAAAGAGCGGCGGACGATCGCTCGCCGCCGCTCTCTACGAGCCTGAAAAATCCCGTGAATCTCACGATCTACGGGCGAAGGGTGTCGGCGCGGACTGGCGCGCCGCCGCCGTTCAGGTCTCGAGCATCTTCACCAGCGTGTCCTTGTTGGTCACGCCGACGTGCTGCGCCTTCTTCTCGCCGCCCTTGAACACCATGACGGTGGGCACGCCGCGCACGCCGAACTTGCGGGTGACCTCGGGGGCGTCGTCGATGTCGAGCTTGCCGATCTTGTACTTGCCGGCGAACTCGTCGGCGATGCCCTCGACGATAGGCGCGAGCACCTTGCAGGGGCCGCACCAGGTTGCCGTGAAGTCGACGAGCACGGGGACGTCGGACTTGATCACTTCGGCTTCGAAGTTGTCGTCGGTGAGGTCGATCACGTTCTTGCCGGCCATTTCGTACTCCTTAGATGGGCACTCGCTGCGCAGTTCTGGATGATTCTGATGGCGAGGGGAGGTGCGCGGTTGCGCGCCCGCTCTCGAAGGGCTTCAGCCTAAGCACCTACCGGGAGGAAATCCAGCGCGACCGAGCGACGCCGTGCGTCACCGCGAGGGCGCCGGCTTGGCCGGGAGGCGCTCGTCGGGGGCGCGCTGCGGCCCACGTGGCGGCATCGGTGGCACGTCGGGGGCGGGGCGGGGCGCGCCGTCGAGCGGGCGCGATCGGCGGACCTTCTGCAGTCGCTCGAGCGCCGCGGCGAGCCCGTCGGCGCGTGCCGTCGCGGTGGCCACGAGGCGGGTGCCGTCGGCCTTGGCCTCGAGCGAGTCGACCAGCTCGCCGAAGCCCAGCATGCGCAGCGTGATGTCCCGCGACCAGCCGAGGCGCTTCTCGAGGATGAGCTTCTCGACCTCCTTGCACCCGTCGGCCGTCTCACAGCGCAGCTCGGCGATCGCGTCCACGTTCTTTCCGGTGCCGCCCACGCGCACGGCGAGCCCGACCGAGACCACGCCGAGCACGCCGCCCATCGCCGACTTGGACCCGTCGGCCGCGCCCACCTCGGCGCCCATCTCGTCCTTGAGGCGCGCGCGCAGCGTGTCGGGCAGGAGCGCGCTCGCGAGCACCGTCGGCGTCGACCAGCCGGGCCGCGACGTCAGCGCGCGGCGGAGCGACGCGTGATCCTCGCTCGTGGCCACGCGCGGTCCGCGGCGGTCGGCGGCGCGCATCATCGCCTCGAGCCACTCGCCGCGACCCACCACGAGGAGACCGCCCGCGCCGTACGCGATCGCCCCGCGCTTGCCCGCCTCGTCCTCGAGCACGGTGAAGCTGCCGGACTCCCGCGTGTGCGCGCGCTCGCCGCGCCGCTCGCTGAGCGACGCCGTGCACTTCTGTAGCTCCTCGCGCGTGACCCGCACGCGCGCCACCACGCCGAAGTCTCCCGTCTCTCCCGCTTCGGGCACGGCGAAGGCGGCCCGCTCGACGCGCATCAGCGGGTCGAACCCGCACGCACCCGCGAGCTCACCGGCGCCGAGCGCGCGCGTGGCGTCGGCGCCGAGCAGCGCCTCCCACACAGGCGACTTCCGCAGCTCCTCGGCTTGGAGGGTGGCCACGAAGAAGCTGTCGCGCGGGACGGCGTCGAGCGGATCCGACGCGCCGCTCGCGCGCTGCGCGGCGACGACCGAGCCCACGGCGAAGCCCAGGCAGAGGGACGCCAGGACGGCGTAGCGCACGTTGGACGACATGACGGAATCCTAGGCCGATTCGTGAGGTTGCGGGCGATCGCGCGTCACAGGCCGCCGTCGGGCCGACGGCTGGGCGTAGGCGGCGGGGGTAGGTCGACCTCGATGCGCCAGCCCGCCCCCACGCGGACGCAAGGGACCGTCGCGCGCTCCTCGGGCGCCTCGCCGACCACATCGACGTTCGCCGTGTCGCCGTCGATCCGCGCGGTCATCGCGTGCGGACGAAAGCGCATGCCGAAGCGCCCCGGGGCGATCATCTCGTGCGCCTCGAACCGTCGCCCCTGCGCTCGGCTCGCGCGCTCGGCCCGCTCTTCGAGGTTGTGCCGGGTGCGCGGGCCCAAGAGCTGGTAGGCGTCTCGCGCGGCGCGCGGGTCTTCGGTCGAGGCCTCCATCTTCTCGAGCCAGAGCCGCACAGCGCCCTCCGGCGTCGCGTCGGGGGCCGGGCGTGAGCACGCCGAGAGAGAGAGACCGATCGCCGGCGGCGCGACCGAGGCCGCGAGCATCGAGAGCGCGAGCGCGCGCGCGAGCACCCGACGCGCCCCCATCGGTCAGAGACCGGCCGCGCGACTGCCGAGGCCCATGACGTCGCGCACCTCGCGCATCGTCTCGGCCGCGATCTTTCGCGCCTTCGACGCGCCGTCGCCCAGCGCCTCGCGCAGCTTGCCGGCCGAGAGCGCCTCGCGCTTGGTGCGCAGCGGGACGAGCTCGCGCTCGAAGCTCTCGAAGAGGAGCTTCTTGCAGTCGACGCAGCCCCACTTGGCCCCCGTGCAGTTGTCGCGGATCTCGGCGTGCTTGTCGCTCGGCGTGAGCGCCTTGTGCATCGTGTAGATGTTGCAGACCTCGGGGCGCCCCGGGTCGCTCTTCTTGAGGCGCTGGGGATCGGTGAAGGCGCCGCGCAGCTTGTTCCAGAAGGCGTCCTTGTCCTCGAAGAGCGAGATGGCGTTGCCCTTCGACTTGCTCATCTTGCCGTCGCCGTCGATGCCCATGATGCGCGGCGCCGACGACAGGCGCGGCTGCGGCTCGGGGAACACCGGCCCGAAGCGGTGGGCGAAGCGGCGCGCTGTCTCGCGCGCGAGCTCGAGGTGCTGCACCTGATCGTCGCCGACGGGCACCACCGTGGCCTTGTAGAGCAAGATGTCGGCGCTCATGAGCACCGGGTAGGTGAAGAGCGCGGTAGACACGAAGTCTTTGCCCTCGCCCTTCTCCTTGAACTGCGTCATGCGACCGAGGTCGCCGTAGGGCGTGACCGAGGCGAGGTACCACGCCAGCTCGGTGTGCTCGCGCACGTCGCTCTGCACGAAGAGGGTGGTCTTCTCGGGGTCGAGGCCGCACGCCACGAGGTCGAGCGCGAAGCCCTCGATGCGCGCCTGCAGATCGGCCGGCTCGTAGGGCACGGTGATGGCGTGTGCGTCGACGATGCAGAAGAGGGTGTCCTCGACGTCGGCCTCGATCTGCGCGACCCACGTGCGCACGGCGCCCAGCCAGTTGCCGATGTGGAGCTCGCCGGTCGGTTGGATGCCCGAGAGCACCCGCGCGCGGCCTCGGGGCGTCGCGCGCGCGTCGTCGAAGGGCGAGAGCGTATGGGCGAGGGGGCTCTTGTGGCTCACTCGACCTATCTACGTCACGACGCACGTGCCGGAAATTGGTTTTCTCTCACGCCGGCCCCTTACGATCGCCCTCGTGAGGTCACACGTGCCCGCGAGCGAGCGGAGCGGCGTGCGGCTCGCGTGGACGGGAAAGGAGCGCGCGCTCGCGCCGGCTCCGGGGGGACCTCCGTCTCGCGTGCTGCGTGCCCCCGGAGGCGCCTTTTTCCACGGCGACAACCTGCGCTCGCTCGAGCAGCTGGCCGGCGAGCTCGAGGGTGGCGTCACGCTCGCCTACCTCGATCCCCCGTTCTTGAGCGGTCGCGCCTACGAAGCCATCGTCAAGGACAAGAGCGTGCCCCGCTCGGGGCCCCTCAAGGCGCGTCCCAAGCGATTCGCGTTCGACGACCGATGGGAGAGCCGCGCCGCCTACCTCGAGGCGTTGGGGCAGCGCCTCGTGCTCATCTCGCACCTGCTCGCGCCGCACGGCTCGGTGGTCGTGCACGTCGACACCAAGACGAGCCACTACGTGAAGGTGCTGGGCGACGAGATCTTCGGTGACGACGCGTTCGTCAGCGAGATCGTGTGGCGCTACCGCCGCTGGCCGAGCAAGACGCCCAACTACCAGCGCGTGCACGACGTGATGCTCCGGTGGCGCAAGGACCCGAGCGTCCCGCCGCGCTTCAACCAGGCGTACGAGCCGCTCGCCGCCTCCACGCTCGCCACCTGGGGCACCACCAAGCAGCGCGCGGTCGTCGAGAAGGACGGGCGCCGCTCGCGCTCGTCGCGCACGAGCGAGCCGACCAAGGGCGTGCCCCTGGGCGACGTGTGGGACATCGGCGTCATCGCGCCCGTCGCCCGCGAGCGCACCGGTTACCCCTCGCAGAAGCCCGAGGCGCTGCTCGAGCGGCTCATCTCGACGCTCACCGACGAGGGGGACGTGGTGCTCGACCCCTACGCTGGCAGCGGCACGACGCTCGCCGTCGCGGCCCGCCTCGGTCGGCGTTTCGTGGGGTGCGATCAGAGCGACGTGTCGCTCGAGACCACCCAGGCCCGCCTGCGGGCGCTCGGCCAGGACCTTGCGCCGGAGCGCTTGCGGCGACCCGCGCCGCCCGCGTACGCTCGCTCAGCGTCGTCCACATGAACCTGAACTCCAAGCAGCTCATCGGTGCGCTCGTCGTATTTGCCGCTGGTTTCATAGGCTTCGCGCTCGCGAAGGAAGCGGGCATGTACGTCATGGCGGTGGCAGTCGTCGGCGCGATCGCGGTCGTGCTCGGTGGCGGGGCCTCGGGACCGGGCGTCGACGGCCTGGTCGAGGCGGTCCGTCGCGCGTCTCGCGGCGAGGCTCCCGCAACGCCGCCCGGGGCCACGGGCGAGATCGCGCGCGCGTACGAGGAGCTCGCGAGCCTGGCCGATCGCCAGGAGCGCGCGGGCAAGGGACTCAAGGAGGCGCAGAAAGAGCTCGACGCCCTCGCCAAGCGGCTCTCCGAGCACACCAGCTCGCACGTGCGCCTCGCGCAAGAGACGTCGAGCGCAGCGCGTGAGATCGCGTCGTCGGTGCGCGACGTGGCGGCCCAGCTCGAAGAGGTCACGTCGCAGGCCGAGGACAGCAGCTCGGGCATCCTCGAGATGACCGCGACGAGCGCCGAGGTCGCCGACAATCTCGGAGAGCTCGCGGCGAGCGTGCGAGAGACGGTCAGCTCGATCGAAGAGATGGCGTACTCGATCCGCGAGGTCGCCAAGAACGTCGACGCCCTCTCGCTCACGGCCGAAGAGACGAGCTCGTCGATGAACGAGATGGACGTCTCGATCGATCAGGTGCAGTCGAACGCCAACGAGACCGCGCGCCTCTCCGAAGAGGTGGCGCTCGACGCCGAGAAGGGCGCCGAGGCGATCCTCAAGACGATCAGCGAGATCTACCGCATCAAGGAGAGCTCGCAGGAGGCCGTCACGGCCATCAGCGCGCTCGGCTCGCGCATCGACGCCATCGGCCAGATCGTCAACGTCATCGACGACGTGGCCGAGCAGACGAACCTGCTGGCCCTCAACGCCGCCATCATCGCGGCGCAGGCCGGCGAGCAAGGCAAGGGCTTCGCCGTCGTCGCCGACGAGATCAAAGACCTCGCCGAGCGCGCCGGCGCGAGCACGCGCGAGATCACCGATCTCATCAAGACCGTGCAGAACGAGTCGCGCAGCGCCATCACGGCCGTCGAGCGCGGCGCGCACAACGTCGATCGCGGCGTCGAGGTGTCGAACGAGGCCGAGCGCGCGCTCAAGAAGATCCTCGAGTCGAGCCAGAAGTCGACCACCATGGTCGGCGCCATCGCGCGTGCCACGGTCGAGCAGGCCAAGGGCAGCAAGCAGGTCACCGACGCGATCGGGCGCATCGCCGAGACGGTGCAGCAGATCGCCGCGGCCACCGGCCAGCAGGCGCGCGGCTCGGAGCACATCATGAAGGGCGCCGACAAGATGCGCCTCATCACGCAGCACGTCGAGCGCAGCGCCCAGGAGCAGGCGCGCGGCGGCAGGCAGATCAAGGTCGCGAGCGAGGCGATCTCGTCGATGCTCGGCCAGCTCTCGACGCGTCACCGCGTGAGCGTCGAGTGCGCCAAGGAGCTCACCACGTGCACGACGCGCGTCGAGCAGGGCGCTGCCGACCACGAGACCGTCGCGCGGCAGCTCTCGTCGGCGCTCGAGTCGCTCCGCAAGTAGCGGGCGGCCGTCGGCCCGAGCCGAGGCCCGGGCCGCGCGTCACTCGACGGTGACGGTCTTCGCGAGGTTGCGCGGCTGGTCTACGTCGGTGCCCTTGAGATCGGCGACGTGGTACGAGAAGAGCTGCAGCGGCAGCACCGTGAGCAGCGGCAGCACCTCTTGGAGCGCCTCGGGGATCTCGATGATGTCGGGCTGCGGCGCGGGCGGGAACGAGCCGCGCACGCTCCGCGGTGAGACGTCGTCCTGGGGCGCGCACACACGCGGCACGTCCATGTCGCCCTGGGTGCAGATCGCGATGACCTGACCCTCGCGCGCGCGGACCTCCTGCATGTTGCTCAGGGTCTTCTCGTACTGGTTGTCGCGCGGGCAGACGATGACCACGGGCATGTCCTCGTCGATGAGGGCGATCGGCCCGTGCTTCATCTC
>JAGQJA010000071.1:6315-21201 GCA_020430845.1 Myxococcales bacterium | reverse complement strand
TCGGCGTGGATGTAGCTGATTTCTTTGAGCTTCAGGGCGCCCTCGAGGGCGATGGGGAACTGCGTCCCGCGGCCGAGGAAGAGCATGTGGTTCGCGCGCATGTGCTTCTTGGCGATGAAGCGGATGTCGTCGGCCTTCTCGAGCACGGCGCGCATGAGCGTGGGGACGTGCCAGAGGGCGTCGAGCACCTGCCGCGCGCGCTCCACGGGCAGCGTGCCGCGGCGACGTCCGAGGTACACCGCGAACATCAAGAGGGCGGCGAGCTGCGTGGTGAAGGCCTTGGTCGACGCGACGCCGATCTCGGGGCCCGCGTGGGTGTAGATCGAGCCGTCGGAGGCGCGCGGGATGGCGCTGTCGACCACGTTCGCCACCGCGACGATGGTCGCGCCCGCGGCCTTGGCCGACTTCATCGCGGCGAGCGTGTCGGCGGTCTCTCCGCTCTGGCTCACGGCGATGACCAGGTCGTTCGGCGTGAAGACCGGATCGCGGTAGCGGACCTCGCTGCCGATCTCGACGGTGGCCGGCACGCGCGCGAGGGACTCGACCCAATAGCGCCCCGTCATCGCCGCGTGGGCGCTCGTGCCGCACGCGATGAAGTAGACGCGGTTGATCTTCTTGGCGAGCTCCTCGGTCACGCCGATCTCCGCCGCGACGACGTCGGCGTTGGCGAGATCGATGCGTCCGCGCAGCGTGTCCTCGATCGCGCGCGGCTGCTCGTGGATCTCCTTGAGCATGAAGTGCTTGTAGCCACCCTTCTCGGCCTGGGTGGGCGACCACTCGATGCGCTTGGAAGGTCGCGTGACGGACGTGCCGTCGGCGACGGTGGTGATGGTCGCCCCGGTCTTGCGGAGCACGGCCATCTCGCCGTCGGCGAGAAAGATGACGTCGCGCGTGTGCGCGAGGATGGCGGGGATGTCGCTCGCGGCGAAGTTCTCGCGCTCGCCGAGGCCCAAGATGAGCGGGGAGTCCTGCTTGGCCACCACGAGGATGTCGGGCGTCTTGGCGTCGAGCACCGCGATCGCGTACGCGCCGCGCAGGCGTTTGAGCGACGTGCGCACGGCGTCGGCGAGCGTCTCGGCGCCCGC
Source organism: Myxococcales bacterium (assembly GCA_020430845.1). Lineage (GTDB taxonomy): Bacteria > Myxococcota_A > Polyangia > Polyangiales > Polyangiaceae > Labilithrix. The sequence goes on along the minus strand of JAGQJA010000071.1, from coordinate 20,116 downwards.
GTCCATCGCCTCGTTGACGAGATGAGCGACGATCTCCGTGTCGGTGTCGCTCGAGAACTTCACCCCCCGGCCTTCGAGCTCGCGTCGCAGCTCGACGTGGTTCTCGATGATCCCGTTGTGCACGACGGCGATGCGCCCGGCGACGTGCGGGTGGGCGTTGGGCTCGCTGGGACGCCCGTGCGTGGCCCAGCGCGTGTGGCCGATGCCCGAGCGACCCGAGAGCGGAGACTTGCGCAGCGCCTCGTCGAGGTTGGCGAGCTTGCCGACGGCGCGCACGATCTTGACGCCGCCTTCAGTGTGCACGGCGAGGCCCGCGGAGTCGTACCCGCGATATTCGAGGCGCCGCAGTCCCTCGACGAGCATCGGCGCGCAGTCACGGTCGCCCACGTATCCAACGATTCCGCACATGGCGGAGAAGGCTACATGGAAGCCGAAAGGCGGGGAAGGCGGGCCGAGGGCGCTACTTGGGCGGGGAGGCCCCGTTGCACTCCAGGGGAGGCAGCTCGTTCGGGGCGAGCCCGTCGGCCACGAGGCGCGCGTGGGCGAAGACGAGGCGGTAGCTGTCGATCCGCGCCATGACGGCCCGGTTCTTGGTCTTGTCGTCGGCGTCCATGGCCGCCATGCTCACGACCCCGAGGACCTCGCGAGAGCCGCGGGCGATGATCGGGCCGCCCGAGTCGCCGGGGCAGATGGACGCCTCGAGGTGGATGGTCTCGCCGGTGAGCGCGCGGATCGCACCTCCCTCGCGGTGGCGGCGCTTGATGCCGTCGCCCGACAGGGCACACTTGCCGAAGCCCATCGGGTCGACGACCTCGCCCACCTTGGGCGGCGTATCGAGGCGGGCGGTCATGGTCGACAGGCCGACCAGCTTTCGCTTGAGGACCAACACGGCCACGTCGCCCGCGCCGCCCTCGGTGCCGCACGGGGGCGCGATGATCGCGCGCGGGGCGACCTCGCCCCAGGCCAGGTAGTCTCCGCCGAGCTCGACCTTGACGCGCTCGGGATCGAGCACGCGCTTGGTGTACTCGCCGTGCGCGCCCCGCTCGACCATGCAGTGGTGGGCGGTCAGGATGAGGTCGTCCTCGATGAGGGTGCCCGTGCACGTGGCGCCGGGCGTGACGATGCGCACGACCGCGTCTTCGGGCACGGCGAGGGCGAACGGCGGGTTGAAGAGGCGCTGCAGCTCCGACTCGGACTCCGCGTTCTGCGACGCGGGCGTCACCGGGAGCTTGCGCGTGCGGCCCGCGGCGCACCCGCCGAGGGCGGTCAACGCCACGAGGCCCGCGATGGCCGCTGTCCACGGCTTGTGCGAGCGAGGCGGTCGCCGCCGAGCGGCCTTCGCGTGCGTACCTTCCAACGGGCCTCCGAGATCAGGCGTTCAATGGTTCTTACGTGAGCGCCCGTCCCCCTTCCACGACACTGCCGTCGGGAGACGCAAAGGATATGTATGTAGACTACATTTATTCAGCGGACGACCAGCGTGACGTGGCGGGTCGCGTTCTGGTACGCGAGGCGGCTCTGCTCGGGGTTCGCGGCGGCGTCCTCGACGCCGAGCTGGACGAGCTCGTGCAAGATGTCGGCGCGACGCGTGGCCGACGCGACGAGGAAGCTGGAGCAGGTGCGCTCCGGCGAAGCGCAGAGCTCGAGCACGCGCTTTTCGGCGGCGAGGGCGTCGGCGGAGCGGCCTTGCTCGAGGAGGGCGCGGGCGTAGACATGCTCGACGGTGGGGTCGGCCCGGAGCTCGGCCGGGGCCGTCTCGACGACGTTGAGCGCCATGCCGGGCTGTCGGGCGTCGAGGTAGGCCTGCGCCAGGGCGCGGACCGAGCCGGGATCGTCACGGCGCGCAGAAGCGGCGGCTTCGAGGGTGCGGACACGGGCGGCGTGCGCCTCGGGCAGGACGGGCTTCTCGCGCTGCGTCACCCCCGCGAACCAGAGGGTGCCGACCGCCGCGAGCACTGCCACGTTCCACCACTTGAACCCCATGTACCGCTGCCTCCCTTACGTTGCTTGTTCGACCCGCCGCAGCCCCTCGCTGCGACCGGATCAGCTTGGCCATGATGGACGGGCCGCGCACGGAAAAGTTCCATGCCCGGTACGTCCCCGCATGGACAGTCTTACGCGTCGGAGGTTCCCGCGCCCCTCCACTTTTTTTCTCGCCGTCGCTCCCGGGTCGAAAACCTCGGTACATGCGCAGGTTTGGCGGGTGGAACCCGCGCCGAGAGCCCTTCCTTGGGTCGCCCGACGAGATGGGTAGCAGGGTGTCGCACCCGGGCCGTGTCATCGATTTGGGGGACACGCGCGAGGGCCGGCGGCGGAGGGGCGCCGCACGTGCCGAGGCTGCTCACGTGCTCAGCTCGCCGCCTTCAGTTGCAGTGACCGGCCCGGCGCGCCGCGTCGAGGCCGTTCTTGCACGAGGACTCGTAGGTGGACGTCGACAGGCCGTTCTTGTCGGCGTTCTTGATCTGGTCCTCGAGCGCCGAGCACGAGCTCGCCATCGAGGGCGACGACGACGACAGCTCCTCACAGCAGGCGAGGTAGGCCTTGCACTGCGTGCCGATCGTCGACGACGAGCCGCTCGAGCCGCTCGAGCTGCCCTTGCCGGAGCCCGCGTCGTCGCTGCCGCACGTGGGGTTGGTCGAGAGCACGATGTACGTGGGCTGATCGTCACCCGCTGCGCACCCGACGAGCGGCAAGGACGAGGCGAAGGTGAGGGCGACGACGAACGGCAAGGCGCATGACTTCACGGCGATTCTCCTGGGTAAGGGCGCGAGAGAGGCTCTCGTCGCGGCTACCCCCAAGAGCCCGCGGGTCACGGGTCGTCGCAGAAAAAAACGACGCGTCGGGCGTTCGGTCGGAGCTCAGCTCGACTCGGCCAGCTGGGCCACGACCCACGCGCCCACCTCGCGCGTGCCCTTCTTGCCGCCGACGTCGGGCGTGCACATGCCCTCGTCGAGCGCGCGACGCACGATCGCCTCGAGGCGCGCTTCTTCTTCTGGGTAGCCCAGGTGCGCGAGCAGCATGCCGCACGTGAGCACCGACGCGAGCGGGTTCGCCAGGTCTTTGCCCACCAGCGGCGGCGCCGAGCCGTGCACGGGCTCGAACATCGCGACGCGTGATTTGTCTGCGTAGTGCACGTTTGCGCTGGCGGCCATCCCGAGCCCGCCCTGGAGCGCCGCGCCCAGGTCGGTCACGATGTCGCCGAACAGGTTGCACGTCACGATGACCTCGAAGGGCCGCGGGTCTTGCACGAGGTAGAGGCAGAGCGCGTCGACGTACACGTGCTTGGCCTCGATGCCCGGGTACTCCGCGGCGACCTCGAAGAAGCACCGGTGCCACAGCTCGTGGGCGTGCTTCATCGCGTTCGACTTGTCGGCCATGTGCACGGTCTTCTTGCCGTGCGCGCGCGCGTGCTCGAAGCCCGCGCGGACGAGGCGCTCGACGCCCTTGCGCGTGTTGATGTCCTCGTTGATGGCGATCTCGTCGGGCGTGCCGCGCTTGAACTGGCCGCCCATCCCCACGTAGATGCCCTCGGTGTTCTCTCGGAACACGACGAAGTCGACGTCGCCCGCCGTGCGGTCCTTGAGCGGCACGAGCCGGTCGGCGAAGGCCTTCACCGGGCGCACGTTGGCGTAGAGGTCGAGGCCGAAGCGCAGGCCGAAGAGGATGTCGCGCGCGTACTCGAGCGACTTCACGCGCGGATCGCCGAGCGCGCCCAGGATGACGGCGCTCGCCTCTTCGCGGATGCGCTTGGCGACGTCGTCGGGGTAGGTGGTGCCGTCGCGCATGAAGCGCTCGGCGCCGAGGTCGAGCTGCCAGAGGTCGAGGGGGATGCCGCGCGCGTCGCGGTAGTGCTCGAGGATGCGCGTGGCGTGCTGCATCACTTCGGGGCCGATGCCGTCGCCCGGGAGGATGGCGACGAGGTGGCGTTTGTCCGTGGAGGCCGACATGGGACGCGTACGCTACCATGGGCGTGATGACGCGAACGAGGTCGGAGTGGAGCGCGCGTCTGTGCGTCGGTGCTGCTTCGGGCGCCCTCGTCCTCGCGTGCGGCACGCCCGACGCGCGGTCCCCGGACGTCGCCTCCAAGAGCGCGGGACCCACGGTGCGCGCGGTCGCGCCGTCGGCCAAGACGCCCGACGGGGCGTGGCCGTTCGGTCCGCCGCGAGCGCCCGACGCAGACGCCACGCAGGTCGCGCAGCTGCGACAGGATCCGGGGCCCGTGCGTACGAACTGGGTGCCGCCCGGAAAGTCGGAGCGCTACGGGCACGCCGAGGGCCTCGTCGCCGCGCCGCTGTCGGACGTGCGCGCGCGCCTCGTCGACTTCGCCCACTACAAGGAGCTCTGCGGGCCCAAGTTCAAGACGGTCCGCGTCGTCAAGAAGGACGGCGACGCGACCGACCTCTACTTTCGTCTGCCGATCATGCGAGGCATCGTCACCCTCTGGTATGTCACGCGCTTCGCTCCGGCGCGCCACGTCGAGGGCGTGGGCGAGGTGGTCGAGGGGCGGTTCGTCGAGGGCAACGTGAAGGACATGCACATCGCGCTCGTCGCGCGTCCGGCCGACGAACGCACCACGGTCCTCTCGTGCGACATCCTGCTCTCGATCGGCATCCCCGCGCCGCAGTCGGCGATCGACGAGGAGCTGCGCGACGCGTGCGGCGACGCGATCCGCGCCGTGCGCGAGCGGCTGGCCCCGAGCCCGACCGCGGGGGCGGTCAGCCCGAGCGCAGGCGGGTGATCTCACGCGCGACGTGCGCCGCGCTCGGCACGCGGGGCACGTCCTCGTGTGCGCCGGCGTAGTGACCGAACGGATCGAGCAGGGCGTGCGGGATGCCCGCCGCGCGCGCGCCCAGGATGTCGGTCGCGTACACATCGCCGAGGTGCAGCGCCGCGGAGGGGGTGACGTCGAAGCGGTCGAGCGCCAAACGAAAGATGCGAGGGTCGGGCTTCTCGACGCCCACGATTCCGCTGTCGAGCAACAGATCGAACCGCTCGCGGATCCCCAGCTCGACGAAGAGCCGGTCGAGCATGCCCTCGGAGTTGCTCACGAGCGCGACCTTCACGCCGGCTTCGCGTAGATCGTCGAGCGCCGGCGGTAGGTCTTCGGGCACGCGGCTCCACAGGTTGAGGCGCTCGTGGTCGCGCCACGCCGCCTCGAGCAGCTCGGGCACGCGCGCCTCGTCGAAGCCGGCGCGCTGCGCGATGGTGCCGACCATGCGGCCCCACGCAGGGGCGCCGGGTCGATCGCGGTAGGCCCACGCGACGTCGAGCATCCCGTCCGTCTCCGCGAGCCGCTTCGCCTCGCCCTCCGCGACGACGAGCGCCTCGGCAGACGACGTGAAGCCCAGCGCGGCGAGCAAGCCGGAGAGACGACCGTGATCGAGGAAGATGACGGTGTTGCCCGCGTCGAGGCAGAGCAGACGGACGAGCGAGAGGTCGAGCGAGGGAGGCACGAGACGCGGAGTAGCACGCGAGGGCCCGCTGTTCGCCCCCAAGCACACCTTGTTCGCCACCCCCCGACCCTGCACGCCACAATCGTCCGCGCTGGTGCCGCGGGCCTTCCGCGTCCTGGCGTGGACACCTATCCTCACCGTGTGCGCGACGATGCGCCTACGGCGACGAGCCCCCCTCAGCACACGCTCCCGCTCCCGGGCGCGCCGCCATTGCCCGGCGCCGCGCCTCGGATCGCGGGCTACGATCTGACGCGCGTCATCGGTCAGGGCGGCATGGGGGTGGTGTGGGAGGCCGTCGAGCACAAGCTCGATCGCCGCGTGGCGGTGAAGGTGCAGCCGCGCAGCGAGGATCCCGCCGGCGAGGCGCTGTGGGCCGAGGCGCTCGTCGCGGCGCGCATCGGCGATCCGAGCATCGTGCGCGTGCTCGACGCCGGCTACACGCTCGACGAGACGCCGTACTTCGCGATGGAGCTCGTCGACGGCACGGACCTCGCGACCGTGCTCGCCGACGGACCCCTCTCGGCGCGTCGCGCGCTCGCGATCGCGATGGACATCGCCCGGGCGGCGGGCGCGGCGCACGAGCACGGCGTGGTGCACCGCGATCTCAAGCCTCGCAACGTGATGATCGACACGTCGGGGCGCGCGCGCGTGCTCGACTTCGGCATCGCGCTCTCGGTGGGCCGCGGCGACGACCGCTACAAGGGCATGCTCGCGGGCTCGCCGTCTTACATGGCCCCCGAGCAGGTCCTGGGGGCCGCCATCGGCCCGCCGGCCGACGTCTTCAGCATCGGCATCATCTTGTTCGAGATGCTCACGGGGCGCCGTCCCTTCACGGCGGATCACCCCGAGGCCGTGATGATCGCCATCGCGACCGAGGACGCGGCCCCGCCGTCGCTCCACGTGCCCGACGTGCACAAGGACGTCGACGCCGTCGTGAAGCGCTGCCTCGCCAAAGAGCCCGAGGCGCGCTACGCGAGCGGGAGGGTCCTCTACGAGACGCTGGCGGCGATCGCCGAGGGTCGACCTCTCGATCCCGAGACGCGCGCGGAGGCGCGGCCCTACGAGCCTCGCCTCGTCGTGTCCGACAAGCCCTCGCGCGACAAGGCCGACAAGCACTGGAAGTGGACCTGGCGTCTCGCGTCCTCGCCCGCGCGCCTCTGGCCGTACGTCGCGAACACCGACCGCTTCAACAAGGCCGTCGGGCTCTCACCGGTGACCTTCACCGACGCCCGCGATCCCGAGAGCGGTCGCACGATGAAGCTCGCCGAGATCCGCGCGCTCGGTCTGCACGTGCGCTGGCGCGAATATCCGTTCGAGTGGGTGCGAGAGCGCGAGCACAGCGTCTTTCGCTGGCACAAGAGCGGTCCGCTCGAGGCGCTGTGGAACCGCGTGACGCTCGAGCCCACCGACGACGGTGGCACGTTGCTCACGCACGAGGTGTGGGTGCAGCCGCGCGGCATCCTGGGCAAGCTCGCGTCGTACGTCGAGATCGGTCAGCGCGCCGCGGCGGGCTTCGACCGCGTGTACCGCCAGCTCGACGCGACGCTCACGTCCGCGCCCGAGAGCGATCCGTTCGAGGCGCCGCACGCGCCGACCGAAGACGAGCGCGCAGTGGCCGAGTCGGCGCTCGCACGCCTCTCGGAGCGTGGGTTCGCGCCGGACCTCGTGCGTCGGCTCGTGGGCCACGTGCTGAGCGCGCCCGAGGAGCTGCTCCGCTCGCTCCGCCCGTTCGAGCTCGCCCAGCGCTGGGGCGTCGATCGCGCCGAAGTGCTCGACCTCATGATCCACGCCGCCGAGGTGGGGATGCTCCAGCCGCTCTGGGACATCATCTGCCCGTCGTGCCTCGTGGCGCACGAGACGCACGCGTCGCTCTCCGGCGTCACGCGCGAGGGCACGTGCACCACGTGCGATCTGCCCTTCGAGCGCGATCTGCGCGCGTCGGTCGAGCTCGTCTTCGCGCCGCACCCCGGCCTGCGCGCGACCGATCGCGTCACGTACTGTATCGGCGCGCCGGCCCTGCGCCCGCACGTGCTCGCGCAGCAGTTGCTCGCGCCGGGTGAGGAGCGCGTGCTCACGCTCACGCTCGACGTGGGCGCGTATCGCGTTCGTGGGGCCACGACGAGCGCGTCCGTGACGGCGAGCGCCGTCGGCTTCGAGGCGTCTCTGTCGGCCGTGCTCGAGGGCGGCGCGCTGTCTGCGCGGCCCACGGTGGTGCGCGCGGGCGACGTCGAGGTCCGCCTGCGCAACGAGACCGAGCAAGAGCAGGTGTTCCGTGTCGAGGTCGACGGCGACGAGCCCGACCGGGTCCCGGCGACAGCGGCCCTCACGCACACGTCGTTCTTGCGCTCGTTCCCCGGGGAGCTGCTCCGTCGCGGCGAGCACCTGGGCGTCAGCCGGCTCGCGTTCGTGTGGCTCGCGGTGCGAGGTCGCCTCGCGCTGCACACGTCGCGAGGCGACGCCGCCACGCTCGAGGTCATGGAGCGCCTCGAGGGCATCGCGCTCGACGCGGCCCGCGCGTGGGGCGGCGCGAGCGTGCCCGGCGCGATCGACAGCATGGGGCTCGCGTTCCCGAGCGCTCCGCGCGCCCTCCGGGCCGCCGCGTCGATCCTCGCGGCGCTCAGCGCGACGCCCCTCCCGGTCCGCGCCGTGCTCGCCTGTCACGAGGGTCCGTGCATCGCCCTGACACGCGGCGCCACCATGGAGTACTTCGGCGAGACGCTGCACCGCGCGAGCGCGATGCTCGAGGACTGCCCCGACGACGCGCTCGTGCTCTCCGAGGTCGTCGCGTCCGACAGGGCGACGGCGCTCGTGGCGGCCGAGGTCGCGCTCGAGCAGCAGGTCATCACGTCTGCCGCGAGCGGTCCCTTCGGCGCGCGCCGCCTCACGGTGCTGCGGCGCCCGCCCAAGTGACGGGGCGCGAACGAGCGCGCCCGGCCAGCCTCGTCAGATGAGCTTGGAGAGAGGCGCGTACTCCATCTTGTGCGCCTGCGCGACCGCCTCGTACGTGACGTGTCCGCCGTACGTGTTCACGCCCTTGGAGAGCGCGACGTCGGACTTGACCGCGGGCACGAGGCCCATCTCGGCGATCTTGATCGCGTAGGCGATGGTCGTGTTGGTGAGGGCCCACGTGCTCGTCTGCGAGACCGCGCCGGGCATGTTGGCCACGCAGTAGTGCACGACCCCGTGCACCTCGTAGGTGGGGTTGTCGTGCGTCGTGGGGCGGCACGTCTCGATGCAGCCGCCTTGGTCGACCGCGACGTCGACGACGACGCTGCCCGGCTCCATCTTCGAGATGAGCTCCTTGGTCACGAGCTTGGGCGCCCTCGCGCCGGCGACGAGCACGCCGCCGATGACGAGGTCGGCGCGCATGCACATCTGCTCGATGTTGATCGGGTTCGAGTAGAGCGTCTCGACCGCGCCGCCGAAGATGTCCTCGACGTACGCCATGGTCTCGGCGCGCACGTCGAGCAGGGTCACCTGCGCGCCCATGCCCACGGCGATGGTCGCCGCGTTCTTGCCGACGACGCCGCCGCCCAGGATGACCACGCGACCGCGCCGCGTGCCGGGCACGCCGCCGAGGAGCACGCCCTTGCCGCCGTGCTCCTTCTCGAGGCAGCTCGCGCCGACCTGCACGGCCATGCGGCCTGCCACTTCGCTCATCGGGCGCAGCAGCGGCAGCGTGCCGTCGGGCAGCTCGATCGTCTCGTACGCGACGGCGGCCACCTTCTTCTTGGCGAGCTCGGCCGTCAGCTCGGGCTCGGGCGCGAGGTGGAAGTACGTGTAAACAATCTGATTTTCGCGAAAGTAGGGGAACTCGGACGCCTGCGGCTCCTTGACCTTGACGACCATGTCGGCGGCCCACGCGTCCGCGGCGGTCGGCACGATGGTGCCGCCCTGCTCCACGTACATCTCGTCGGTCAGGCCGCTGCCTTCGCCCGCGCCCTTCTCGACGAGGACTTTGTGGCCGCGCGCCGTGAGGCTGCGCACGCCGGCGGGCGTCATTCCGACGCGGTACTCACGAACTTTGATCTCCTTGGGGACTCCGATGATCACGGGCGCGCTCCTGGGTAGATGGGCGCCGCACCATAGCCCGTTCGTGGGCCGGATCAACGCCTGCTTGAGGTGCCGCCTTGCCTTGACGCGCCGCGTGAAGAGGGTCACGCACGGCGCATGAGACACCACCTCTCCCTGGCGCGCCTCGCGTCCCTCGCGTCCGTCGTGCTCGTGCCCACCGTGGGCTGCGGCGGCGCCGAAGCACCGCCCCCTGTGGCGCCCGCGCCGGCTGTGCGCAGCGCGAGCCCGGCTCCCCTGGCGCCCAAGGCCGAGGTGGAGCACAAGGCGAGCGCCGACACCAAGGTCGCGATCGCGCCGAGCGTGATCGCGCTCGCCCCGGCGGGGTGGACGTACGCGACGCGAGAGGGCGGCGCCGTCTTTCGGACGCCCGAGCGTGATCTGACGATCTCGATGACCAAGGTCGAGGCGGCCAAGGCGGCCGACGCCGTCGCGCTCGCGTGGACGAAGCTCGCCCTCGGCGCGCCGGTGAAGACGGAGCACGACGAGACGCACGAGGACGTGGGGCCCTGGGACGAGGTGCTCGAGATCAAGCACGACACGCCTGTCGCCGAGGGCCGCGTGCTGGTGACGAACGTGCGTCGCAAGGGGCGCGACGCCTACGTGACGGTGCTCGACGGCAAGCCCGCCGCCTTCTCGCGCCGCGGCGGCGAGCTGCGTCAGCTCGTGTTCGGGCTCGACGTGCCCGGCCTCGAAGAGGAGAACCTCTCGGGCGTCGCCGCTGCCGCGTTCGACGCCGGCAAGGCCAAGGCGTACACCGAGTTCCTCGAGTCGGTGCGCGAGCGCACGCACGTGCCCGGCTTCGCGGTCGCTGTCGTCCAGGGCGGCAAGGTGGTGTTCGAGCGCGGCTTCGGTACGCGCGAGGTCGGCAAGGGCGCCGTCGTCGGCACGCGCACGCTGTTCGCGGTCGGCTCGATCACCAAGTCGCTCTCGTCGTTGCTCGTCGCCAAGATGGTGTCCGACGGCAAGCTGAAGTGGGACGCCAAGGTCAAGGACCTCTACCCCGCGTTCAAGACGGGCGATCCCGCCTTCACCGAGAGGCTCACGGTCGCCGACACCTTCTGCGCGTGCACGGGCATGCCGCGCAAGGACATGGATCTGCTCTTCGAGTATGCGTCGGTGAAGCCCGAGCGCGTGATGGCGTGGTTCAGCGACCTCAAGCCGACGACCGCGTTCGGCGAGACGTTCCAGTACTCGAACCAGATGACGGCGCTCGGCGGCTTCGTCGCGGCGCGCGTCGCGCGGCCGGGCGTCGCCCTCGGTGAGGCCTACGAGGGCGCGCTGCAGTCGATGGTGCTCGGTCCGATGGGCATGAAGGACTCGACCGCGTCTTTCGACAAGGCCAAGCGCGTGCAAGATCGCGCCGCGCCGCACGCGACGTCGCTGCCCGAGGGCCCCGACGCCCCCAAGGCGCTCCCGTTCGAGATGGAGCGCTTCGTCGCGCCCGTCGCCCCCGCCGGCGCCGTCTTCTCCACCGTCCACGACATGGCGCGCTACGCCCTCGTCGAGCTCGGCAAGGGCAAGACGCCCGAGGGCAAGCGTGTGTTCGACGAGGCCGCGCTGCTCGAGCGCCGCAAGCCGCGCGTCAAGACGAACGCCAAGGGCCACTACGGTCTCGGGCTCGGCGTCGCGCAGTACCTCGGCGTCGAGGTCGTGGCGCACGACGGAGGGACGTTCGGCTACCGCTCGCGTCTGTTCCTCCTCCCGGGCAAGGACCTCGGGCTCGTCGTCCTCACCAACTCGGCCGACGCCGGGGCGCTGCTCGCGGCGGCCCAGCAGCGCCTGCTCGAGCTCACGCTCGGCGCGAAAGAGACCGCGTCGCGTGACGTCGACCGGGCCGTCGCGACAGAGCGCGCCGCGCTCGAGCGCGCCAAGAAGGACCTCGGCCCGATCGAGGACGCCGTCGGCGCGCTGCTGACCCAGACCTACACGTCGTCGAGCCTCGGGAAGGTCGTCATCTCGCGCGAGGGATCGGACTACTGGTTCGACGCCGGCGAGTGGAGGTCACGTCTCGCGTACAACAAGGCGGCCGACGGCACCCAGCGTGTCTTCTTGGTCGATCCGCCGGCCGCGGGTCTCCCGCTCCAGCTCGATCAGGGCTCGCTCGAGATCAAGTTCGGCCAGGACGTCTACAAGCTCAGTCCAGTGGCGTCGCCCGCCGCGAAGTGACGAGCACGCCCAGGCACATCTCGTCGAGCGTCTGCTCGCCGAGCTTGATGTCCTGCGGGCTCGACAGACGCAGCTCGCTCATCGCCTTGCGGACGTGCGGGTTGTTCGTCGTGTTGTCGTACGTGCAGGTGAACGTGATGCGATCGCCGCCGATGACGAGCGGCAGGTCGTCGAACGGCGAGTCGTACGTGTAGCCGCGCTGCCAGTTGAAGTCGTACTTGGGCGTGCCGAGCAAGCACTCGTTCTTGGGCTGCCCCTCGGCCGGGTTCCTGCGCTCGATGTCGATCTTCATGTTCACGCCCGCCCAGTGCATGTGCGAGCCGACCATGATCACGCGCTGCGGCGGCACGGCGATGTCGCCGATCATCTCGGGCACGTCGAGCACCATCGACTCGGTGTGATCGGCCACGTTGGCGGGGATCTTGAACTCCGGACCGCTCGGCGGATCGTTGGGCCCCGGGAGCAGCCGCAGCGCACCTTCGGTCTTGCTCGCGTTGCCGATGAGCAGCACCTGCGCCACGTACTGGGGCCGCGTCGGGATCGTGCGCAGCTCGAACTTGGTCTGGTCGGGAACGGTGACGCGCTCGTCGGGGTGGTAGTGCACCTGCAAGACGAGGTGCGACCCCTTGTCGACCTTGAGCGCGGTCTCGTCGCCGTAGCTCGTGGGCGGCACTCCCGGAGCCCACGCCAAGAGGAGCGACGGGTTCTTCACCTCGGGCCCGCCGAAGCACGGGTAGCTCCCCGCGTCGCCGGCCTTCTGCATGCCTTCGCGCTTCGGGTCTGTGTACACGATGACGTGGTGCACGACGCGCGGATCGCCGGGCGTCACGTTGGTCGCGGCGACCCACGTGTCCTCGGTGAAGCCCGGGTCGATCGGGAAGCAGCGGATGTCGTCCTTGGCGTTGGGCGCGACCTCCCAAGGCTTGGCGGTGCCGAACGTGTGCGTCTTGTCGGGGAGCCCGGGCGCGGCGAACGTGCGCGGCGCCGGCCTCTTCGACGCGTCGCCCTCGGGCATGCCCTGGTCCACCCACGACACGAACTGCTGCACCTGCGTGTCGGTGAGCGACAAGTCGTCCTTGAACTTGTGGCCCATCTTGCAGTCGGCGGAGTCGAACGCGCCCCACGGCGGCATCTCGCGGCGCTCGACCTTTCCCCGCGCGACGAGGCCCATGGCCTTGACCTCTTCGTACGTCGTCAGCGAGAAGGGCGCGATGCCGTCGGGCCGGTGGCACTTCTGGCACTTGTCCTGGATGAGCGGCTCGATCGTCTCCGAGAACGTGAGCGCCGGCTCGTTGCCGCTGCTGGACGAAGAGGAGCACGCGCCCACGATGACGGCGCACGCGCCGACACCGATCGCGAGCGCGCCGCGGAGAGGATGGAGACCGAGCATGGGCGGAACCCTAACTGTGATCTCGCGGCTCTCACGGCGCACGGGCCGACTTGAGGCGGCATGGAGACGTAGGTAAGGAGTAGTCTCTTTCGGGCGAGCACACATGTACGGCGCAATCCGACCTCTGCTTTTTTCGCTGGATCCGGCCCGCGCGCACCACGTCGCGATGTGGGGCCTCGCGCCGGTGGAGCACCTCGCGCCCGTGCGCGCCCTCGTCCGCGCGGTCTTCAAGGCCCACGTCGCACCCATCCGCGCGATGGGCCTCGTGTTCCCCACGTGCATCGGCGTCGCCGGTGGCTTCGACAAGAACGGTGAGCGCGCGCTCGCCTTGGCGGCGCTCGGCTTCGGTCACGTCGAGGTCGGCACCGTCACGGCCGTCGCGCAAGACGCGAACCCCGCGCCGAACCTCTTTCGGCTCCCTGCCGACCGCGCGTTGGTCAACCGACTCGGCTTCCCCAACCAGGGCGCGCGCGTCGTGTGCGAGCGGCTCGCGTCGCGACGCGTGAGGGAGCGCGCCGGGGTGCCCATCGGGGTCTCGATCGGCAAGAGCCGCGTCGTACCCGTCGAGGACATCGACGCGGTGATCGACGACTACACGACGAGCTTCGATCACGCGCGCGGCGTGGCCGACTTCGTGGTCGTCAACGTCTCGTCGCCGAACACCAAGAACCTCCGCGCGCTCCAGGCCCCCGCGCAGCTCGGCAAGCTGCTCGGCACG